>JABUTZ010000038.1:17983-32392 GCA_021443415.1 Bacteroidaceae bacterium
GCTCGTTATATCCAGATGGATTTCAAGGGGCTGAAGGGAGATATTGTCGAGATGCTGGCGGGAGGACGCTGTCCAGTGAAGACCAACCGCTTCAAAAACGACCCTAACCAGATAGCCTCGAAGGATGATGTGCTTACCATCCTCATCCATCTTGGCTATTTGGCATACGACACGAACACGCAGACCTGCTACATTCCCAACAAGGAGGCGGCTGACGAGATGGAGGGCGCCATTGAGGACAACGGCTGGCAGTTGGTCATCAATGCCATTGAGGAGTCGAAAGAACTCCTGAACTGCCTGCTTGATGGTGAAGCCGAAGAAGTGGCTGCCGGCATACAGAGGGTGCACGAAGAGAGCACAAGCATACTGAAGTACAACGACGAGAACTCCCTCTCCTGCGTCATAAACCTTGCCTTCTATTCCGCCCGCAGCAAGTACAAGATAGTGCGCGAACTCCCCGCCGGTCGCGGCTTTGCCGACGTGGTGTTTGTGCCGTGGCGCAACGTGGACCTCCCCGCCATCGTCGTTGAGTTGAAATGGAAGAAAGAGGCCGTCACCGCCATCGACCAGATCAAGCAGAAGAACTATCCCGCCCCACTCAAGGACTATGCCGGCGAGGTCATCCTCTGCGGCATCACCTACGAGAAGGACGAGAAAGAGCATACCTGCATGATCGAACGCATATAAACCATGCATGCATCTGCCTTATTTTCTGCTCTAAATCCCCTCCCCCCAAAAAAATAGTCCTCTCCCGTACAGAAAACAAACGGAAAGTTTGTTTAGTGTACGGATTATGACAGTTTTGAGTCTGGTCATGGATTGGCTATATTTGTCGTTATGAAAAGAAGTGACCCGCCAGCAGTTCTTCGGGATGCTGACGGGTTCTGTTAGTGCAATGTTATGTCGCATTGGTGTTTTCAGATGAGTTTCTGTGCCCAGAGAGGGAGCATATCCGTGTAGCGCTTGGCTATTTGACCGCAGGTGGTGCGGAAAAGGAGTGTGGGCATGGCACCATCGACGGAGTTGTCGTAGATGTAGGCGCGGTCCACCTCGGGCAGGATGGCCTTGGCATTGCGTAGCGACTTGTAGTAGCGGGAGATGATTTTCGAGATAGGAACCTCGTGGCCACCTTCCATATAACGCTTTACGATGCGGCTCACGTTGATTTCAGGACTTTTGGTGCAGACATAGAAGAAACGGATGAAGAAACCTTTTGCCTTCGCCCTGCGCACGAAGTCGAGTTTCTCTTGCGAGGAGAAGACAGTCTCGAAGACAAAGTTGCGCCCTTGTTCAAGGCACTCGTTGCGCAGTCGCGTCGCCTCCTCAGCCGCCTTGAGTACGGCATTGGGTGAGTTCCAGTCGCCAAATACATCGCGGGCGATGTTATCGGGGTTGATATACACACTATCCGCCGTCCACTCATTCTTCAACAGGAGGGTGGTGGTGGATGTCTTGCCTGACCCATTCGGACCGGCGATGATGCAGAGAGTGGGGCGGTGGTCGCTCATAGGAATCAGCCTAATGCTTCGCGGAGCATCCTGTCGAATGCCGCTTTCTCGTTTGCAATGCTCTGTCGCCCAATCTCGCCGATGCCTTCCATGAGGGCCTGCAGCTGCTCGTCGGTAGGTTCGAGGTCGGATGTCAAATCGAATGTACCCATTGTCGTTTCGTGCGTTTGTGACTGCAAAGTTAAATCTTTATCTTTATCCCACCACACAAAACGAAATAAATTTGCCGTGTTTTTCCTAAATTGCAGCGAAAGTCCTATGTAAACAAGAAAAAATTTTGTATCTGTTTTTTGTACTCAAATTCCACGAAATAGTTGTCGTTCGTACAGAAAACCAATAAAAAACTTGTTTAGTGTACGGATTATTACTAATTTTGCGGTGTCTAAATCATTATTCGTCATGTCACCACTCGCAAAATTGGGCAATGTGCCGTTTGACCTCGGTGTGCTCGCCTCGACGTTTCCTGGGACGAAGCACGTGACGGAGAAGGCTCGCAGACTGGAGGCGGAGGGAAAGATCATGCGTGTGAAGAGAGGGTTGTATGTCGCCAGTCCCGACGAAACAGGCAAGACGCTCAACCGCTATCTCATCGCCAACCATCTCTACGGTCCCTCGTATGTCAGCCTACAGACAGCATTGCGCCACTACGGACTGATACCTGAGCGCGTACACATGGTGCAGTCGCTGACCACCAAGCATGCGCGTTCGTTCGACACGCCAGTCGGACATTTCACCTACGAGAGTTGTGACAAGGACTATTTCGCCGCAGGGGTGAGGGTGGAACGCGAGGACGGCATCACCTACCTCATCGCGACGCCCGAGAAGGCTCTGTGCGACCTCATCAACTACTCAAAGGGAGTGAACCTTCGTTTCATGAGGGACGTAGCCTGCTATCTCGAAGAGGACATTCGCCTTGACATGGACACCCTGCGCCGTTTCGACCTCTCCATCATTGAGAGATGCGCCGCCCATAGTCGCAAGGGTCAGAATATAAATACTCTAATCAAATTCATTCGGCATGAACGAAATATATGACATGATGCTCAGCCAGCATGACCTCTCCACTGCCGACAATCGTCGCAATGCCACCTACGAGGTGATGCAGCAGGTCGTGCTGAGCGGTCTATATCGTGGTGGTTTTTTCCGCGAGGCGGCATTCTACGGCGGCACCTGTCTGCGCATCTTCCATCAGCTGGGTCGTTACTCCGAGGATATGGACTTCTCGCTGCTCGAACCGAATGTGGATTTCCGTTTCGAAGACTTCTTCCCTGCCATCATCGAGGAGGCGAGACTCCTTGGGCGTGAGATAGTTATCACGAAGAAGGAAAAAAGCAACTTCGGCACTGTGGAGTCTGCCTTTCTCAAGGACAACACCGATGTCTATAACCTCGCGTTCCAGACCGAAAAGAGCATGAAAATAAAGATTGAGGTCGATACAAATCCACCGCTTGGCTTTGCAACCGAGCAGAGACTGCTGTTGCTCCCGTTCTCTTTCCAGACGCGCTGTTTCACCCTTCCCTGCCTCTATGCGGGCAAGATGCACGCCTTGGTGTTCAGGGCATGGAAGCATCGTGTCAAAGGGCGTGACTGGTATGACTTTGAGTGGTATGTCCGCCATCGTATCCCTCTCGATTTCCGCCATCTTCAGTGCCGAGCCCGGGATTTCAACGGTATCGATCTCACGCGCGAGTCGTTCCTCGAGAAACTCCGTGAGCGGCTCGCCACCACGGACATCGAGATGGTGAAACAGGATGTCGCTCCGTTCGTCATCGACCCTCGCCCCCTCGACATCTGGTCAAGCGACTATTTCCTCCAACTCGCCGACATGATGGTGTTCGCAGGGTGAGGGTGTGGTTTTAGATGTGGGTCTTCGGGTCGCCGGAAGCCTTTTGGCAGGAGCCGTTGTCCACGTCATAGACATCGTCGTTGATTACCATTTGGGTCGGACTGACCCAGCCTGCAAAACCGATGCAGGGAATGTCTACGGGGCCGCTGACCTCGTGGATGGGTTGGAACGGGGCGGCGTCTCCGTATTCCTTCGCGAGGAGGCGGCCTTGCTCGTCAATCGTCATGTCCTCGTAGTAAACGTCACTGTAGTTTCCGCTGGCTTCTACGGCGTTGGGCATGAGTTCTTCGCCGTTATAGGCATAGATGGTGTAGGTGCCGGAATGGGTGCATAGGGTGACTTCGCAAACGATTTTGCCGCACATGGGTGTCCTCGTCTGTTTGAAGGTTGGCTCGGCACTGTTCCACGTGCTTTCGACAAAGACGGCGTCCTTGTCCTTGATCACGACGGGGCGTACGGTAACCCATCGTACCATGCTTCCCTTGTTTCTCGGGACGAGTGTATATGCCGTGCCTGCTTTCCATGAGCGTGGCGCACTCGTGTAGATGGACACCTCCTGCACGGAACGGTCGAACACGTCCCTCTTCGCGTATCTCGCTGGAACATCGTCCTGTGCGGGTTCGTAATAGGCGACATGGTCCTGGCCGAGAGTGACAGTCTCACAGGCGTCGGTCAGTTCAAAGTAATAGCAGTCAGGCTTTTCATCCGACTTCAGGCATACCCTTCCGGCCTTGACCGTGTAGTCGGGGGCTGCGCTCGCGTCCTTGGAGCGCGCCACTGGAATGTCCTTAGTGATGACATATCCTGACACTGCTTTCGCATCCTTGAACTCATCCTCGGGGGGTGTCTGCGTGCGTGTGCCGCAACTGCCGACCGACAGGGCGAGGGTGAGGGACGCAAGAGTCAATGAAAAAAGTGCGTTCATGCGAGAAAAGGTTTTTTAGTGTACTGGTTGCGACTGTTTTTGAGCCAAGTCATCGACTGGTGGTTTTTTTACGCTCGCGGCGCAGGATGTCCTGCATCTCGAAGACGATGGCTGGCTGTTTCTCGGCGAGGTTCGTCCGCTCGTCAGGCTCGTCGCTGAGGTGGTAGAGTTGGGGCTTGGGGTCGTTGCCCAGCTCGATGCGCGTCTGCTGCTGGACCTTTGCACCGTCGCTGCCCTCGATGTATTTCCAGTCCTTCGTCCTCACCGAGATCACCCTGTTGGCGGCCATCTCGAGCACGTAGGCGCGGTCGGTCGTGTCGGTGCCCAGCAGTGCGCCGAGGTGGTTTCTGCTATCGGGGGCGGCGCCTCGGGGCATCCTCGCCCCGACGAGCGCGCCGAGCGATGCCATCAAGTCTATGTGGCTCATCAGCACGTCGTTGACGCAACCGCCCCGGACCTGCTTGGACCATCGCACGATGGCCGGCACACGGGTGCCGCCCTCGAAGGCGCTGTACTTGTTGCCGCGGAGCGCTCCGGCGGGGGAGTGGCCGTTGAGCCGCTCGAACGCCTCGTCCCGGTAGCCGTCGTCTACCACGGGGCCGTTGTCGCTCGTGAGGATAACCAGCGTGTTGTCGGCGATGCCCGCCTCGTCGAGTGCATCGAGGATCGCGCCCACGCTCCAGTCGAACTGCACAATCGCATCGCCGCGCAGTCCCATGATATTCTTGCCGCGGAACCGCTCGTGGGGGAAGCGGGGCACGTGCACGTCGTTGGTGGCGAAATACATGAAAAACGGTTCGCCGGCGTGCTGTCGGATGAAGTCCACCGCGTGGGCGGTGATGGAGTCGGCGATGTTCTCGTCCTTCCAGAGCGCCTTGCCGCCGCCGCGCATGAAGCCGATGCGGCCGATGCCGTTCACGATCGACATGTCGTGGCCGTGGCTCGAACGAAGGTTGTAGAGCAGCTCGGGGTTGTCCCTGCCCGTGGGCTCGCCCGGGAAATTTTGCTTGTAGCTCACCTCGATCGGAGCCGAGGCGTCGTAGTTAGCCACCTGACCGTTCTCGATGAACACGCAGGGCACCCGGTCGGCGGTCGCCGCCATGATGTAGTGGTAGTCGAAGCCGATGTCGCCGAGCGCCTGCGGCAGCGGTGCGTTCCAGTCCTGAGCACCCGTCTCGTCGCCAAGTCCGAGGTGCCACTTGCCGACCGCCGCCGTCGTGTAGCCGGCGCTCTTGAACATGTCCGCCATCGTGTATTGGCCGGGGCGAATGATCATGCCCGCGTCGCCCGTGGCGATGTTGGTGTCCGGCCGCCGCCACGCATATTCGCCCGTGAGCAGCGAGTAGCGCGACGGCGTGCTGGTCGCCGCCACCGCGTGCGTGTTGGTGAAGCGTATGCCCGCCGAGGCGAGGCGGTTCACGTTAGGCGTCTGCACGTTCTTCGCGCCGTAGCACTCCAGGTCGCCGTATCCGAGGTCGTCGGCAAGGATGATGACCACATTCGGCTTCTCCCTCTCGTTCACCGCCTTGTCTTTTTTAGTGCCTTTGGCGTAGCCGCCAACCACGGTGCCCAGCACCGCCGGCACCACAAGCGAATATCGCAGATATCTCATGTCCGTAATCTTTTTTGCAAAGATAATGCTTTTTTTGCAAAGCGGGTATCATACACGCAAAAAGCCGCCTAATCCGCAGAAATCTCACAAAATGCTTGCAAGAACAGGAAAAAATATATACTTTTGCATCACCCCCAAGGAAGGAACTCGGGCTCCACATTGCCTGTTGCCCTGCCTGTGAAGTGCAGACAAGCATTGACTAAGAAACTGAAATCGCTGGTTTGAAAACCGGTAGTATCATAGACTTCGGTGACTGCACACGGTAGTATCGGAAACGCCGATAATCACATAGTATATCCCAGATATTCACCATCGGGAAACTTCTGGGAACAATATAGAACAAGATATTTAATCTAACATTAAAAATCATCAAGTTACTTGCGATTTAGATGTTATGTGACATAATCACTCAAAACGTAATATGAGCAACAGAATCACTGAATTGTTTGGCATCGCGAGGCCTGTCGTGGCGGGAGGAATGGCATGGTGCAGCGGCTGGCGCCTGGCGGCGGCGGTGACCAACGAGGGAGGACTCGGGCTGATCGGCGCCGGGTCGATGACTCCCGACATCCTCGAGGAGAACATCGTCAAGTGCCGCGAGGCGGTGCAGGGCAGGACCTACGGTGTGAACATACCGCTCGCCAACCCCAATGCCGCCAAGGTGATGGAGCTGGTGGAGAAATATCGGGTACCCGTGGTGTTCACCTCGGCCGGCAGCCCGAAAAAATGGACCTCGTGGCTCCACGAGCGCGGCGTCAAGGTGGCTCACGTGGTCGCCTCGTCGGTGTTCGCCCGCAAGTGCGAGGAGGCAGGCGTGGACGCCGTCGTGGCCGAGGGATTTGAGGCTGGCGGGCACAACGGACGCGAGGAGACGACGACGATGTGTCTCATCCCCGCCGTGCGCCGTGCGACCACCCTGCCGCTGATAGCCGCCGGAGGCATAGCCACGGGCGACGCCATCCTTGCCGCCGAGGCTCTCGGAGCCGAGGGAGTGCAGATAGGCACACGCTTCGCCTTCACGGCGGAGAGTTCGGCGAGCGAGGCGTTCAAGCGCGTATGCCTGAACCTCAACGAAGGCGATACGCGCCTCATTCTGAAGAAGCTGTCGCCCACGCGACTCGTGGCGAACAAGTTCCGCACCGTCCTCGAGGAGGCGGAGGCGAGGGACGCGTCGGCCGAGGAGTTGCTCGAGATTATCGGAGTAGGACGCGCCCGCATGGGCATGTTCGACGGCGATGTCGAGAACGGCGAGCTGGAGATAGGCCAGATTGCCGCCCTCTTCAAGGGACGCGACATCCAGACCGTCGCCGAGGCGATGGCGGAGATGCAGGCTGAATACAACGCGGCCAAGGAGCGGCTGAAAGAATTCTAAAAAATAGATTTAAGATATGAACACATTGGAGAAAATCTTTGCAGGCAAGTTGCTTGCAGTCAAGGCCATCAAGTTGCAACCCACCAATCCCTTCACATGGGCGAGCGGTTGGAAGAGCCCGTTCTACTGCGACAACCGCAAGACGCTGTCGTTTCCCGACCTGCGCTCGTTCGTGAAGACCGAGCTGGCGCGCATCGTGTTGGAGCAGTTCGACGACGCCGACGTGGTGGCAGGTGTCGCCACGGGAGCCATCGCGCAGGGAGCCATGGTGGCTGACCTGCTCAACAAGCCTTTCGTCTATGTGCGCTCGAAGCCCAAGGATCACGGCATGGAGAACCTCATCGAGGGCGACCTCAAGGAGGGTCAGAAGGTGGTGGTCATCGAGGACCTCATCTCGACCGGAGGCAGCAGCCTGAAGGCCGTCGAGGCTATCCGCCGCGCCGGTTGCGAGGTGGTGGGCATGGTCGCCTCCTACACCTACGGCTTCGATGTCGCCGAGAAGGCCTTCGCCGACGCCGATGTGCGCCTCGTCACCCTCACCAACTACGAAGCCGTTGTCGCCCAGGCCGTTGAGAGCGGCTACATCAAGGCCGACGAGGTCGCCCTCCTCGCCGAGTGGCGCAAGAACCCGGCGGAATGGGGGAAGTGAGGTAGAGAGTAGAGAGTAGAGTGTAGAGAATAGAAACATCTGCGTTAATCTGCGTTGAAATAACCAGCAGCGAAATATAATCTGTGTTAATCCTAAATAATTAATCTGTGTAAATCTGTGGCTTATGGCTGACTACGAAAGCGAGGTGAAGCACTCGCCATACAACAACGACACTGTATATGCCAAGCTGAGCGACCTTGGCACGTTCGACGACCTGCGACTGAAACTCGACCAGCCGGGCGCCGTCGATATGCTCATGGCACAAGTGCCTGAGGACCAGCGCGACCCCGAGAAGATCCAGAAGGCTCTCGACGGTGTGCGCAAGCTCATCATCACGAGCGACACGCTCACGTTCCCCGGTTCGCCCATCGGCGACATCACCCTCGCCATCGTCGAGCGCGAGTCGCCCAAGTGCATCAAGTTCGAACTCCAGGACGCGCCCCTCAAGGCGAACATGTGGGTGCAGCTGCTCCCCGCCACCGACGGCGGCACGCGCCTCAAGCTCACCGTGCGCGCCGACCTCAACTTCATGATGAAGGCGATGATTGGCAGCAAGCTCCAGAAGGGTGTCGACGGCCTTGCGCAGATGCTGAGCCAGCTGCCCTACGGGATGATGTAAAAGCCCCCCTCCAGCTCCCCCCGAAATGGGGGGAGGGCTAAAATACGCCTCCCGCTAACTCCCAGCGCCGCAGGCGCATAACTCCCATTCATTAACTCCCGCCAAAAAAACTCCCGTTAACTCCCAGCGCCGCAGGCGCATAACTCCCATTCATTAACTCCCGCTAACTCCCGTAAAGCAAAATGACTGTCTGTATCGCAGAGAAACCGTCGGTGGCGCGCGACATCGCCGCCGTATTGGGCGCAAGGAACCAGTGCCAGGGTTACCTCGAGGGAAACGGGTACCAGGTGACATGGGTGTTCGGACACCTGTGCGAGCTCAAGGAGCCGCACGAGTACTCGCCCATGTGGAAGTCGTGGAGCCTCTCCTCGCTCCCGATGATCCCGCCCCGCTTCGGCATCAAGCTGAAGAAAGACCAGGGCGTCGAGCGCCAGTTCGCCGTCATCAAGGGACTTGTCGCCAACGCCGACCGCATCATCAACTGCGGCGATGCCGGCCAGGAAGGCGAACTCATCCAGCGCTGGGTGATGCAGCTCGCCGAGGTCAAGTGCCCCGTCGAGCGCCTGTGGATCTCGTCGCTCACCGAGGAGTCGATACGCGAGGGTTTCCAGACGCTCAAGGACCAGTCCGAGTACCGCTCCCTTTACGAGGCGGGGCTCTGCCGTGCCATCGGCGACTGGCTCCTTGGCATGAACGCCACGCGCCTCTACACCCTCCGCTACGGCTCCAACCGTCAGGTGCTCTCCATCGGCCGCGTGCAGACACCCACGCTCGCCCTCATCGTCAATCGCCAGCGCGAGATAGAGAACTTCACGCCCGAGCCCTACTGGGTCCTCTCCACCGTCTACCGCGACACCACGTTCACCGCCGTCCTCGAGGAGGGGCAGCGCGGCTTCAAGACCAAGGAGCAGGGTGCCAAGGCGATGGCGGACATCGCGCCACTGCCGTTCACCGTCACCGACGTGCAGAAGAAGAAGGGCACCGAGGCTCCGCCCCGCCTCTTCGACCTTACCAGCCTCCAGGTGGAGTGCAACAACAAGTTCGGCTTCAGCGCCGACCAGACGCTCCAGATCATCCAGTCGCTCTATGAGCGCAAGTTCACCACCTATCCGCGTGTCGACACCACCTTCCTGAGCGACGACATCTATCCCAAGTGCGGCCCCATCCTGCGCGGCATCGAACAGCTCTATCCCACGCAGATCGGAGCCCTCCACGGACGCAAGCTCCTGAAAAGCAAGAAGGTGTTCGACAGCAGCAAGGTGACCGACCACCATGCCATCATACCCACGGGTGTCGCTCCCCAGGGACTCTCGATGCCCGAGCAGGACGTGTTCAACCTCATCGCCCTGCGCTTCATCGCCGCATTCTACCCCGACTGCCGCTTCGACCAGACCATCGTCCTTGGCGAGTGCGGCGAGTGGCAGTTCAAGGCGACAGGCAAGGTGATCACCGACAAGGGATGGAAAGAGGTGTACGCCAACGAGAAAGCCCCCACGGAGGAGGCTCCGCAGTCGCCCGACGCGGCACCCACGGCGGGCGTCCTGCCTGTGTTCAAGAAGGGGGAGAGCGGACCCCACACCCCCACGCTCACCGAGAAGACGACCACACCGCCCAAACCCTACACTGAGGCTACGCTTCTGCGCGCCATGGAGACCGCCGGCCGCCTTGTCGAGGACGAGACGCTGCGCGACGCCCTGAAGGAGAACGGCATCGGCCGACCCTCCACGCGTGCCGCCATCATAGAGACGCTCTTCAAGCGCGGGTATATCGAGAAGAAGGGCGGCAAGGGCAAGTCGCTCTACGCCACGCCCACGGGTGTCTCGCTCATCGGACTCATACAGAACGACCTGCTCAAGAGTGCCGAGCTGACGGGACAGTGGGAGCGCAAGCTGCGACAGATCGAGCATCACGAGTACGACGCCGCCACGTTCATCGCCGAACTCAAAACGATGGTCACCGACGTGGTCAAGGAAGTTTTCGCCCGTCCCTATGGCTCATGACCTCCGTGGGTCAAATCGCAGGAGGCGACACACAGGTCAATTTTGAGGAGGCGACATACAACAAACCCCGACCAGCATTGTGCCGGTCGGGGTTTCATGATTATGCTGTGCCAAGCCGTCTTCAGAGCGTTCTTATGCCAAGCCGTCTTCAGAGCGTTCTTATGCCAAGCCGTCTTCAGCACGTTGCTGTGCCAAGCCGTCTTCAGCGCACCACCTTGCGCCCGCCCTGGATGGTGAGCCCGTGGCGCTGCGTGCCGGTGACGCGGCGACCCTGGAGGTCGTAGGCGGGAGCGTCGCCGAGGTCGGCGGCAATGCCCTTGACTCCGCTCTCGCCGCCTGCGTCTGGGTCGATGGCGTCGATGCCCGTAGCCGTCGGATGGGCGGGAGTCGCGTCGCTCACGATGCGGTCCACATTGGCGTTCAGGCCGTAGCTCGCCATCTTGGCGAAGTGGTAGGGATGGCGGTAGTCCATCATGTCGTTGCCCATGTCCCAGTAGAAGATGCCCTGCAGGCCGTTGTCGGTGACATACTGCGCACGGCGGTAGACCTGTATGGGCGACATGAACGAGAACGTGCCGGCGCCCTCCACGGGCCATTCGTCGCAGTCCTGGCCCGGTGTGTAGCCCGTCTGCTCGAGGGCTCCGTTGCGTATGCCCTTGATGGCCTGCCCGGTGGTCGACTGCGATGTCGTGGTGGCGTACGAGAGGTAGATCTTTTCCTTCGGATAGCCGTTGTTGACGAACGCCTTGGCTGAGCTTTCAAACTTGCTCCACGTGAAGTGCGTCTTCTGCGGTCCGTACTGCTGGAAGGTGAAGCCGTCGCACTTCTCGTAGCGGTTTTTCGGCACGAAGTTGTAGGTCACGTTGTGGCACGACACCATGAGAGTCTTCTCCGCTGGCAGGGCGGCGCGGATGAGGTCGAGCAGCTGGCCGAATGTCTCCCACTGGTTGGCGTAGCTCCACTCCAGGTCGAGCTCCACACCGTCGTAGGGGGCGGCGAGCGCGGCCAGGTCGTTGGCGAACCGCTGGCGGGCGGCATATTGGGTGATGGTGTTCTCCCAGCCGTCGTGGCTCTTCACCGAGATGCGCATCTGGTAGCCGCGGTAGCCGTCGAAGGCGCTGCGCATGATCTTCAGCCACTCGTCCTGCGAGTAGGTGTCGTAGCCGGGGTTGGCGGCGTCGTCGAAGAGGTACATGGCGCTGGCTTTCTGCATGGGCATCGAGGTGACGAGCTTCTTGATGCCCGGCATCATGTAGCTGTTGCCGTGGCTCACCATAGCGTCGTTGCCGAACGTGGTGTTGAAGACTGCCATCTGGTCCATCTTGCCCTTGAACGCCTCGCCCCAGACGACCGTCTTGCCGTCGGCGCCGGCGATTTCCGTCTTGCCCGTGGCGGCGCTCTCGGTCGTGCTTGCTGTCACGGCGTAGCCGCCGCAGGTCATGTTGTATGCGCCCGCCACCGTGCCCGAGCCGTTCACGCTCAGGCCGAGGTAGACCCACTGCTGGAGGGGAAGGGCGTCGACGGTCGGCTTGCCGCGTCCCTGCGACACCTCGCCGCAGACGAACACGTAGCGCTCGCCGGCCACCTTGACCTCAATCTTCTTCTTGTCGGCGCCGCCGAGCGTGATGCTGAAGCCGTTCGAGCCGCTCACCTCGCCCTTGCGCATGATGGTGGCGCCCTCCGTCCACTCGTCGACGTAGATCCAGCCCTCGACCGTGTAGGTCTTGTAGTCGGTCAGCGTGAGCGCGGGGCTCTCCATCTGTCCGCCGCCGTCAAGCGAGAGCACACCCGTGCGTCCCCCGAACTCGCCGAGGGTGGTCGCCGTGCCGCCAAGCGTGGCGTGGTTGCACGGACTCGAGTATTCCAGGTGGCCGTCGCTGAACGAGCGTATGCCGAGGTTGATGATGTCGTTGGAGAGGAGGTACGCCTCGCGCTCTATCTCGCGGTCGTAGAAGCGCTCGTTGGCCGTGTAGGCTCCGTTGAGCAGGTAGGGCAGCTTGGCGTTTTCAGCCGCCACGAACGTGCCTCCGCTCACCTTGCCGTGGTGGTTTGTCGCGCCGCCCGTCCAAATGGCCTTGTAGTCGGCGAGGCTCGTGGTCCACTCCTCGTGGTCCATCTTGTAGTAGGCGATGAGGTAGGGGGCGAGGTCATTGAACTCGTTGAGCGTGTTGTTCCAGAAGTGGCCGTAGCTGTCCTGCAGGCCGATGTTCCACACGCGCACCTCGTCGATCAGTCCCTCGTAGCCGCCGCCCAGGGTCAGCCGCGCGTCGCGGTCGGCCTTCGGGGCGCCGCTCTTCGTCGCCACCTGCGTGCCGTCCACGAGGACACTCACGTTGCCCTTGTAGTTGATGACGGTCAGCTGCTGCCAGGTGCCTGCGCCCTTGGCGGCGGCGGTCAGCTGCAGGCTGCCCACCGTCACGGTCACGTCCTTGGTGCCGCCCAGCGCCACCTTCAGGCTGCCGCGCTCGAGCAGGGTGCCCGCCCACTGAGTGGGGTTGACCCACATCTGCACGGTGAACGACCCGATGCCGTTCAGCTCGGGCGTCACACCGCAGTCGACCGTTCCCTCAGTGGTGAGCCGCAGGGCGCGGTTCTCCACCTGCGCCTGCGAGCCCGTCACTGACATAGCGGCGATGAGCGCCGCCAAAAGAGTCCTTTTCATTTTCTTAGGGGAGTTAACTGGAGTTAGCTGGAGTTAACTGGAGTTAACGGAAGTTTTGCCGTGGTTAACTCGCTTCGCTCGTGGGAGTTAACTGAAGTTGGCGGGAGTGGGGTGGAGTGGGGCTAACATTCCGTTAACTCCCAGCGCCGCAGGCGCATAACTTCCATTCATTAACTCCCGCTAACTCCTATTTGAAATCATTTAACGACTTTCTTTCCGTTCTGGATGTAGAAGCCCTTGGTGGCGGCTGACACCTCGCGGCCTGAGAGGTCGTAGGTCCTGCCGTTCTTCACCATGCTTGTCTTGACGGCGTCCACGCCCGAAACGATCTTGTCCAGCTCGGGCTTCATCTCCACCCATGTGCGCAGGCGACCCTCGTCGCCGTTCATCACGATGTCGCTCACCTCGTAGAACTTGATCGACTTGATGAAGCATACGCTGCCGGCCCAGTTGCCGCCGTTCATCTCCATCTTGAGGTGGAGGGGAGAGTAGAGCACGCCCTTCTCGTCGGGACCCTGGACGTAGGTGTCGAACTCATACTTGAGCCACTTGTCCGAGTTCCACTCGTAGGTGTCGGGGTCGAAGAACTCCTCCAGGGCGATGGCGTTGCCGGGGGCCGTGTTGGCGACGTTCTGCGTCGGGCGCACGTTGCCCTGGTCGTCGACCGTGTAGATGAAGTTGAAGAAGTTGCCCGCCTTGGCCTCCTGGCTGTAGATGTTGACAATCATCTCCACGCGCACGTGCTTCGCCATCTTGGTCATGTCCTTCTCGCCGTCGGTGGCGGTGGGAGTGGTCGAGGGGTCGGTGTAGAAGTTGAGGTTGCCCCAGTTGATGCCGCCCGTCGACATGGGGATGTTGCAATTATAATAGGTGTTGAAGTCGAACTCAGCCACCGACTCTTCGGTCACCTTGGGACCGTAGAGGCAGAGGCAGCGGCCCACCTCGCCGCCGAGATCGACGAACGACATGCCAGCGATCAGGTTGGCGTAGTAGGGCTGGGCATCGTTGGCCCACTGACCGCCCGAGACGGCGAGCAGACCGCCCTCGGCGGCAAACTGGCTCGCGCCGTTGTAGAGGTCGAAGCTGGCGGCGGGCACGTTGGCACCCTGGTTGCGGGCCGACGGCAGCACGTTGCAGGTCGTGTAGTCATACGCGTTGATGACTGTCTGGGCTGAAGCCAGCGTTGCTGTCGCAAGGGCGACGCAAAGGAGTAAAG
>JABUTZ010000038.1:32412-50525 GCA_021443415.1 Bacteroidaceae bacterium
TTTTTGGTTAGATAATTTGGTTCGTTGTCCCACAAAGGTACGGATTTTTACCAAAATTAACAAGCATACATGCAAATATTTGCTGATTTTGCCGTTTTTTTGTCCAAAAAGTTGCATGGACTGCAAAAAATCCTTAAATTTGAAGGACAATCCAACCAACTAACCAATAATCAATCAACCAAAAACATGAAGCATTTATTGAAAAACACCATCCTGGTGCTTGCACTGAGCCTCGTGTCAACCGCCATGATGGCGCAGTTCACCGTGAAGGGCAAGGTGGTCGACGAGACCAAGGAGGGTGTGCCCGGAGCCAACATCGTGGTGAAGGGTACGTCGCAAGGCGTGGTGACCAACCTCAACGGCGATTACACCATCTCCGTCCCCGACAAGAGCGCGTCGGTGCTCGTGGTGTCGTTCATCGGCTATGAGACCCAGGAGGTAAGGGTCGGCGGACGCCCCGTCATCAACATCACACTGGGCGAGAACGCCGAGGTGCTCAACGAGGTGGTCGTAGTCGGCTACGGCACCCAGCGCAAGGGCGACCTCACGGGCGCCCTGACCACCGTCAAGCCCGACGACATCGGTGCCTCGCAGAGCATCTCGGTCAACTCGATGCTCGAGGGCAAGGTGGCGGGTCTCGTCGTGAGCACCGCCAACACGACACCGGGAGCCGCCAGCTCGATTACCATCCGCGGTGCCAACTCGCTGCGCGGTGACAACCAGCCCCTCTACGTCATCGACAACATCCCGCAGGCCTCGACGGGCGAGTTCGGCGGTTCGGCCGTGGGCGGAGGCGACTTCCAGATCGCCCAGGACCCGCTCTCGGCCCTCAACCCCTCCGACATCGAGGACATCACCATCCTCAAGGATGCCTCGGCGACAGCCATCTACGGCAGCCGCGGCGCCAACGGTGTCATACTCATCACCACCAAGAAGGGTAAGAGCGGACGCGTGAAGGTGCAGGCTACCGCCAACTTCACCATCGCCCAGGCCGCCAACCTGCTCGACGTGCTCAGCCTGCGCGACTATGCCGCCTACCGCAACGCCAACATCACCGCCACCCACGACGTGGTGATGCCCGACGGCTCGACGCAGACTTTCCTCAATACTCCCTTCCAGTTCGCCGGCGACGAGATACGCTATGTCTTCTCCGACAACCTCGCTGCCTACGACCCCAACAACGAGAACACCTACAACATCGTCCACAACCAGGACTGGCAGCGCGCCATCTACCGCAACGCCTTCTCCCACCAGTACAACCTCAGCGTGAGCGGCGGCGGCGACAAGACGACCTACTACGTCAGCGCCGGATACAAGGACATCGAGGGCACGACCAAGAACACGGGCGTGAAGCAGGGCGACATCCGCGCCACCCTCCATTCCGAGCTCTCCAAGGCGGTCAGCCTCGACGTCACCCTCGCCGGCTCGCTGCGCCAGAACAACATGATGGCGGGCGGCAACACGCTCGGCGGCAGCACGGGCGCCGTCAGCCGCACGGCGATCAACTACCAGCCGTTCATCTACCCCGAGAACGACCCCAACTTCAGCAACGAGAACAAGACGACGGTTTTCTCGTGGATCAACGACTATGTCGATATCAACAACAACAAGGCGTTCAAGGGTAGCCTCGACCTCAAGTGGCGCATCATCGACGGGCTGACCTACAACCTGCGCGTGGGCGGCAACACGTCATCCGACGACCGCAAGCGCTGGTACGGCATGCAGCTCTACCAGGGCATGAACAACCAGGGCCTGCTCGCCATCACCGACCTCAGCAAGACCAACTACACGGTCGAGAACGTGCTCAACTTCAACCGCAAGTTCAAGGACTGGGGCAAGCTCGATGTCACCGCCGGTGTCACCTACGACCACTACGAGTTCCTCAACACGCTCACGCAGGCCAACAAGTTCGAGTTCATGGACCTGCGCGAGAATGGCCTCCACATGGCGGGCAGCGTGACCAACTACGCCCCCGTCCAGCGCGACTACCAGCTCCTCTCTTACCTCGGACGCGTCAACTTCACCATCTTCGACCGCTATCTCATCACCGCCAGCCTGCGCGCCGACGGCAGCTCCAAGTTCCAGAAGGGCAAGCGCTGGGGATACTTCCCCTCGGCCTCGGTGGCATGGCGCCTCAACGACGAGAAGTGGCTCCGCGACGTCGACTGGATGAGCCAGCTCAAGGTGCGCCTGAGCTACGGCATGACCGGCAGCCAGTCGATTGACCCCTACCAGACCTTCGCCATGTACGGCACGAGCGGCACCTACAACTACTCTGACGGCGCCGGCGCCATCGACAAGGTGATGACCGTCACCAACCTCGCCAACAAGGACCTCACATGGGAGACCACAAGCTCGTGGAACCTGGGCGTTGACTTCGGCTTCTTCAACAACCGCCTGAACGGTAACATCGACCTCTACGCCAAGGAGACGCGCGACCTGCTCGTGAGCCGCACACTGCCCGGCAGCTCGGGCTTCGCCTCTACGATGTACAACAGCGGCAACCTGACCAACAAGGGTATCGAGCTTACCCTCGAGGGTGTCATCTTCGACCAGAAGGACTTCAAGTGGTCGGTGCGCGGCAACATAGGCGCCAACCAGAGCCGCATCTGCGACCTCGGCCTCGACGAGGCTGACTTCGGCTGCCTCGGCAAGCGCAAGGGCTACTACGGCAACTCTTTGGGCGACCACTACGGCGTGGGCCACATCTTCCTCGAGGGCGAGGCTCCGGGCCTCTTCTTCGGCTATCGCACCCAGGGCATCGTACAGCCCGCCGACGTGGAGACCGACGGCGGTGTCACCTACATCCATTACAAGAAGGAGGACGGCACGGACGCCCGCTACAAGGTGGCAAGCGGCTTCTCGGAGAAGGCGGGCGACATCAAGTTCGTCGATGTCAACGGCGACGGCGTGTTCGACACCAACGACCGCACCATAATCGGCGACCCGAACCCGGGCTTTACTTATGGCTTCGGCACCACCCTGCGCTGGAAGGACCTCCAGCTCTCGGCTTCGTTCAACGGTGTGCACGGTCGCGAGGTGCTCAACCTCAACGCGCGCTACAACTCTACCGTGTCCGCCTCAGGCGCAAACATTCTCTACAGCGCCTACAACGACATGTGGAACGCCACGACCAATCCCACGGGCAACCAGCCGGCAAGCACCTACAAGCTCTCCACGGGCTGGGTGATGGACCGCTACGTCGAGGACGCCAGCTACCTGCGCTGCTCCGACATCACGCTGACCTACAGCCTGCCGCGCAAGTGGATGAAGGCGATTGGCTTCACGGGCTGCTCGGTCTACGGCACCGTCAAGAATGCGTTCGTCATCACCGACTACAGCGGCTACGACCCCGAGGTGAACACCTTTGCCTTCGACGGCCTGCGCCCTGGTGTGGACATGAACTCATATCCCAACTCGCGCCAGTGGATCCTGGGCGTCAACATCACTTATTGATGCGCGCACCCGAGAGAATAAATGAAAAAAATTGTAAATTGTAAATTGTCAGATAGTAAATGAAAAAGATATTGCATTTCAGCTATTTCCTCTTAGCTGTCATGGTCTTCGCGGGCTGCAGCCTCGACGAGGATCCCAAATATACGCAGAACAGCAAGGTGGTGTTCTCCAACGCCGAGAACGCCGAGATGGCCCTCAAGGGCTGCTACGCCTACATGACCGCCAGCTCCGCCTTCGGACAGTGGTGGCAGGAGGGCCCCATACGCCACTGCGGACTGACCTGGGGCCAGCGCTCGGGCGGCGACAACGACATGAACCTGCTCGACATGATCGCCTCCAACTCGTGGGTGTCGATCATGTGGAAGGGCATGTACAAGGCGGTCAGCGAGACCAACATCTTCCTTGAGAGCATGGAGGAGGCCGCCTTCGATGCCGACAGCAAGGCCCGGCTCATCGCCGAGGCCCGCGTCCTGCGCGGCATCCAGTACTACTACCTCGCCACCCACTTCGGCGACGTGCCCCTCAAGCTCAGTTCGACCTCGAGCGACGACATCGCCTGCCGCCGCGACTCGCGCGAGTCGGTCTTCAAGCAGGTCATCAGCGACCTCGAGGCGGGAGCCGGCATCACGGAGACGGGCAAGGCGGGACGTGTCAGCCGCTACACCGCCGACGCTATGCTCGCCCGCACCTACCTGCGCATCGCCCAGCTCAGCCAGCTCAGGGACGGCGCCCTCAACCTCTCCGCCATGGGGCTCGACCGCAACACCTGCCTCACGCGCGCCGAGGAGCTTTTCGCCTCTGTGGTCAGGGACGGAGGCTATGAGCTCGAGTCCGACTACTCGAAGATCTGGGGCGAGTACTACAACGGCAAGGAGTGCGTCTTCATGCTCGCCACGAGCATCGAGGGCACGAGCGACACGTTCAACCGCGGCACCAACCGCTTTGCGCCCACCAACTCGACCCGTGGCATCGCCTGGGGCACCAGCCGCGTCCAGAAGTTCGTCTACGACTACCACTGGAGCCTCTATCCCAACGACCCGCGCCTCGATGTCGCCTACCTGACCAAGTGGCGCAAGCGCAGCGGCAACAACCAGCCCAACCCCACGCCCGCAACGCTCGGCGAGGACCGTCTGCTTGCCAACGACACCGTCTATACCTATCCCTACTGGGTCTACACCGACACGCTCGACTTCCTCGGCAACGAGGTGGTCAAGGAGGACGGCGTCGCCACCGCCGCCTACCGCATGCACCCCAAGCGCATCCCTTACGAGATTTTCACCAACCCCGCCGCTCCCGACACGGCTGAGTTCGCCGCCTGGCTCCGCCTGCCCGAGAACCAGATGTGCCAGCAGAACTGGACCGTGACGCGCGAGACGAAGCGCGGCAAGCAGACCTATACCGCCAACCGCACGCTCATCAAGCCCCTCGACCGCTTCCTCGCCGTTGGCGACAACAACAAGTGGCCCTACTACGGCAAACTCTACTGCGTCAACGCCACGGGCCAGCGCTCGGCGATGAACATCGTCATCTACCGCTACTCGGAACTGCTCCTCGACTACGCCGACGTGCTCAACGAACTGGGCAAGAGTGCCGAAGCCATCACTTGGGTCACTACGGTCACCAGCCGCCACGGCTCAGTGCCCGCCAAGGCCGACTACTGGGCCTCGGGCCAGAGCCAGGACGACCTGCGCAAGAAAATCTTCGTCGAGCGCGTCCTCGAGACGGTGGGCGAGCTCAACTCATGGGACAACGTCCGCATGATGGGCACCGACGGCCTTAAGCACTTCTGCGAGCTCAACAACAACCACCCGATGACTGCCATCTGCGACGGCAAGTACGCCGCCGAGAAGAACAACTTCCTCGACTACCGCTACAACAACGGCAAGCTCACCTACGAGTGGCTGCGCAAGAACCTCCTCTTCCCCATTCCTACCAGCGAGATCGACGCCAACCCCGGTCTCACGAACAACGACAACAACTACGGCTACTAAGCAACTGGCGGTAGCCCCATAATGCAGTTGCACGGACGCGCCCCACCCCCGGTGCCGTCCGTGCAACTTTCGTTATCACTTCCTGCAATTTTCAGTCTATATAATTTATACTGACCTATACCTTTATACTGACCTATACCTTTATACTGCGTGATGTAATCATAGTGTTGTATAGTGGACTAAATGATGAAGCCTTTATTTCATAGCACTCTCCGCGTCTTTCTTAATATAGTTAATCGTAGAGGTCTTGCGCTTGACTGGCATTGACAAAATTTGTTGGGCTATTCCTTTAATTAAAGAATCGCCCATTCTGTCCACTATACAAAACGCCCCGATTTGGGGCGTTTTNACATTGACGACCTGGTCAACGACTTGGGCTGTATAGTGGACTGAATGGGCGATTCTTTATTTAATTGTATATCTATCTCCAATCTCCTTATAAAGTTGAAGCAGTTTGTACGGCGGAAGAAAGCGAGATGGACACATATGATATGCTTGCAAGTAGTGCTTTTCTGCTTTTTTAAATTCTTTCATTTGCTTTGCGTTATCTCCCATAATCAGTTCCAAATCATAGTCAGACCAGTATCGGCAACACATTTCCGCTATTGTCTGACTGTCGCGGTATCTTCCATTTTCTTGCAATATCGCCGCATAGTTGTACAGAAAATATGGATTTTTATCAAATAGCTGAATTAGTGTTCCGTATATTTGCAATCCATCATTAACATGCCCTTGCAAAACAAGATTTGAAGCATTTCTCCATTTCGCTTTCATATTGAAACATTGGTATACGGTCGCGCCACCAAACGCCGATCCTCCAAGCACAAGAATCAAAATGATGTATTTCAATTTCGTGCGTGCAATTGTCCATTCATTTCCGCGTGCAATTATATAGCCACTAAAGATCGTTGTTATCCAAGTAAAAGGATATGTGAATGGGTATGAGAATAGTGAGAAGACACCCGTTGATAGTAACACATAAAATGCCATGCGCTTATCTTTAGATGGATATTTCTGATAACGATGGCGTAACCACATTATGAAGCCTGCGATAGGAATCAACCCTGTAATACCGAATGTAAGTAGGAGGTGTAAGTATTCGTTGAATGGATTTTTAATATTTGAAGCTAAAATTGCGAAACGATTGTTGATTCCTCCTGTACGAAAATACTCCGCTTGTACATCCATATAGTTCGCCTCAAAGCCACCTATTCCGTATCCAACAAGCGGCGACTCACCAATGAGTTCTATACTGCATCTCCAGATGAGCAAGCGACCATCAGCTGAGTCTTTCTTTGCAAAATAGGAACAAACGAGTAAAAAAAAGAAAACGGGTAACAATATCACTCTATATTGTTTAGTTGAATTCTTCGCTTTCTGATATACCCAACAGACCAAAAGTAACATAATTGAGATAAATCCTGCCCTCGAGCCTGATAGCGTCACTGCTACAAAAATTGTAAGCGACAGTAGTCCAACAACAGTTCGTACCCATTTTCTCTGATTACACAGAAAGTATGCTACAAACGGAGTTCCTATGCTCATGCATGAAGCAAAGCCTGCCGGATTGTCAAAACTACCAGTACCATTGCAGGAGAAGGTTTTTATAGATATTCCTATCCATTGAAAAAAAAACAACATGACTTCTGAGCACACCGCAACGACGAAGCACAATCTTACGGAAGCGATACTACAATAACATGCAACCCCAAATAACCTAACTACGGAATACCATATCATTGTCATCAATACTCCAGACAGGCAAAACACCCATTTAGGTGTAATCATGGTATCCGTTAATTTTTCGGAATATCCCCATACACTTGCGAATATGGCAAAGCAAATCAGTATGTGTAAAATAGTCGTTGTAATCCTCTTTATGTGCACCATGCTTGTCATCGTTCACGTTTCCATATCTATATTGCTCTCCTTGAGGAATTTCTCCAACCTCTTGTACTGTATCAATTTTTTTTTCCATTCATTGGTATCTGAAACTTCTACAGGGTATTGCTCCGCTGGAGGTGGAGTCAATGTTGCATTTGAGGGCGGGGTTGTGTCGATGATATCCGCAAAATGCAGACTGAGGCTGTCTCCTATTCGCATTCTACCTCCGTTCCATGAAGCACTCTGTCCTGCAGGCATTGTCATTGTACCTGTGCCCCAGCACACTATTTTGTTCCGCAAGATATTCACTGCCACTGTGGCAATGCCATTGGGAATGGCGACTTGCGTGATGTCCTCTCGTCCATCGACATGGCTATATATGATTATTCCTTTCATATTAGTCCTCGGTGTTGCAATTCATTCCTGAGACTCAGGAATTTCTTCTTTATTGACTCGATATTCCTTGGCTGTGTTTTTATGGGAGTTGAGACCATGTCAACATTTACATCAATAACTCTTATGGTGATTGTATCGCCGTTATGAGGTGTTCCATCCAGCCACACATACTGGTTAAGGTCATCAAATCCCGCAATCAAGATATGGTCTGGGCTTGATGCCATAATACCATAGGAAAAATCTGCTATGACATTATTTTCAGCTGCAACTATTATTGATGCAGAGTCTCCTACTAATATTTCAAGAGCTAACATAGATATGCGGATAATTTTAGATTGGACGTGGACAATCCCATTGCTTTTGCGCTAAACAGAATTCAAGGCATCTGCTACACATAGTGTAACCCATACCACCAGAGTTTACCCTCGCCCATTCAGGATAGTATTCTATGCAGTCATTATACTTCTCAATACAATCAATCTCACTTAATGTCTGACTATTGCATGTGACTACCTCATACAATAATATTCCTGCTACTACAATAGTAATGACAGAAGCCACAATCTCCCCAGAGGGAGTAGGTTCTCCTATGGCAATTGTCCATACTGTCGATAAAAAAGAGCGACAATAAGAGTTACTTGTACCATTACCATTCTCTGCTGGAGATTTTAGTCTTGGAGATTGCAATTCAGGATAATTGTAGATAGTTCTCAGCATAATACCCTCCGACTCCAACTCATGTATGGTTTGTATTCCATAAAAGAGAACGGATATGATGCGTAGCAATCTTTCCTGTTCATATTCAGGTACAAGTGAACAAATCTCGTTGTTTATTTTAATTAGACATTCTAACAGGTCTTTGTCTGACTTGCTATGTGAACATGTCTTGACGATTTTGTTGATATAGTCTATTTGGATAGATGTCAACATTTGATATTTAGCGACGAATTCTTCTATGTCCATCGCAAAAGGATTATTTACTTCCTTGGCACGTGTGAAAGCAAATTGTGGATATATGGCACGCCAGTTTGCTATAAAAGACTTATTAATCTCCATAGAATCATGCTTTGCTGAATAATCCAAACCTTGGTCGACCATTTTTGAAACCACATTTCTTATTTCCAACGACACTGATCTCCCAAAAGTCTCAACATTCTCTGGAAAGTCAATAGACAATGAGGAGATACTATCTCCATAACAACATTCGAGACTTATCGAGTCTGTTTGAGCGCAACTGTTCAAGAACAACGCTACTAAAGATAGGAATAAGGCACTGGATTTCATACGAATCGTTTTGAGCATTATTGTAATTGTCTGGCTGTTACTGCTATATGCTGTATGGGATTGTTAATTGCATTGGATGTGATGAAAAATTCACGGAACGATTCACCTTTTTTTTCAATTTGGAATGTTAGGTGTATCTTGACGGAATCTTTCGGAGGTATACTGAAATAATCAATTGTGTCAAGTTTGAGACATGAGCAACTTAAATAAATTTTGGATATATCCAATCTGGCTTCACCATCGTTGTATACGGTTATCTCAAAAGGAATTGTCTTATCTTGCTCAAGATATTTCAATACCACATTATCATTGCTTACACGTATATGAGGTTCCTTACGTATATCAAATTTAGGATTTATAATTTTCTTGGCAATCAGAATCTCATTCCTATATAAGTCGATGTAATAGGGGGTCGTAAACGCAATCATATTATTCGCAGCGCTGATTGCACAAGTGGAATCATTGTTAAGTTGGCCGCCGATTATCTTTAGATAATATGCGTAGGGATAGTCCAAGGATTCGGAGAATGCTTCTGGAATAAAAACACCTTGTTGTATTTGGGAATAGCATTTCAAAACATTGTCCAATAGAGGGACAAGTTCTCTCTTTCTCATGTTAAAACGATTAGCATAATGATAATTTGTCATCTGTCCATTTGTCATGGCTTCAAACGTATACAATAAAGATTCTTGTGTCGAACCTGGAATTAAGTCTATTAGATTGCCATGAGCGGAAAACACGCATGTTAAAGGAAGAGATAATGGGCAAAGCCACTGAAGAAACCATTCGTTGTTGGGATTATTTATGTCTATAAGGTCGAAGACAACACTTTTCGTTGATGAGGAACTTTGTATCATTGCCTTATACTGCATTGAGAACTTTTGAGTGGAATCCAGTAGTACTATGCAATAACTTTGATTCAAATCACTGGATATTGCATGTATTTCATCGAAGGTTTTATCATACACAACAATAGAGGCTACCTGATGATGACAATTTGTCATACATACAAGCATTGCAATTAGAGTTATTAGGTGATATCTTACCATTGTTCATTTTTCTTTGGTGGTCTTGCGAACTATGGAATCTTCAAAAACAATGCAAACTTACAAATTTAATATGACACAATGAAATTTTTCTTCCAAATTCTGCGGCAAACAACAACCGCATAGCCGGATTTTTGCGTTACTTACAAGTCAGGCGGTTGATGCTGACTTTCTTGCAATTGTCACTCCTGACGCATGTCAGACAAATCGTAATAGACGAATGTCTGCCGACCTTGGGCGTCAATGAGGAAGGGCATCTCCTCCTCTCCGCGCGAGTGGTTCTCGAGCCAATAGAGTTTGCCCTGCGGGACATGGCTGAACTCAACGTATTCATAATCGGCCATGACCATGCCGCACGAGCGCCATCCTTCGCCCCAGTAGTGCAACTCGTAGGTGTCGCCAGCTGAGATGCCGTTGTCGGCGTTCTTGGGCGCAAAGCGCACGTGGGTGACCATCTGCGGCTCTTTCAGCCGCAGTGTGATGTTAGGGTAGGCGCTGGGCGCAGTCTGCATGTTGCCGTCATACTCAGCCTTCCACAACATCCGGTCCCACGAGTCGGCATCCATCAGGCGTACAAGGTGCGACTCGGAGCGAATGGCGGCGGTGTCGCTTGGTGCCAGTATGTGGCGGCGCATGGCAGGCATTGTGTTGGAGTAGCCATGGCTGTCTGGCGCGAGCCATTCGAGCATGGAGATATTGGCGTGGGGATGTGATGCCGACGATTGGAAGCGGTAGCTCCGATAGTGCCCTCTGTGGCTCAAGGGATAGGTCAGGAGGGCGGGAGCCGGAACCTTTGTAATCTCCAGCAACGTAACTGCGTCGCTGAAGTCGCCGTTCGCTGACCCGATGAAACGACCGCCCACCAGTTCCTCGGCCACATGTTTCATGCTGGGCTTGCGCGGATACTTGCGTGTCAACATAAGGGTATTGTATTCAGACGAGGATGCGCTGGTGTATGGCAAATGTCTGACCATTGCGCTGTCGCCATCCATGGCGATGAGGAACGGCTTCCCGAACGCCTTGTGATTCCTGTTAGGGTAATAGACAGGGAAGTAGAGCGTACCAGGCATGGCATTCGTGAAGGTTACTGTTCCATGCTTCTTGTCGATGAGTCCCCATGTGACGGCAATAAGTCCGCAGTTAGACTTGCGGAATGTGGCGAGATATGCAAGTTTGTTGCCGGTTTTTACCTTAAAGGGCAGAGTGACAGAGGTTGTCTTGGCAAGGTATGCAGTCACATCCTTCATGCACGGGTCGTTGAGTGAGGCCGGCACAAACTCGCCATCCGCCCTAAGGAATGGAGGCGTATCCTTCTGCGCGGCATATGTGGAGCGATAGACGTTGGCCGTTTCCGCGAATGCCCAGTCACCGTCTCCCGGCAGCGAACTCTCGGCGTTGAACGTCTGCCATGTGCCGTCGGATTCATTGTATACGCTGCAGTGATAGTGGCATCCGGGAAGGCTTCGGTAGCAGATGTTGTGCTCGACAACCACAGGCAGTCCACATGCGCGTAATATGTTGCACCCATAGTTGGCTATGTCGACGCAGTCGTGGAAGTCGCGTGAATAGAGGTCGTATATGCCTGATGGGTGCCTGCGGCGAGTCTTGCCGTTAATGTCGCGCATGACGTTGACTGCCGTGTTGTAGTACTGGATGGCCGTGCGCAGGTCAGCCGCGCTGTCCGCGAGTACGTATTTGGCAAACATATCGTTGTATCGCTTGCCTGTTTCATTGAAGCCATATCCCGCGACACTGCGGTAGGGTAGTATGTACTCTTTGAACTCTTCAAACGTGAGGTTGCGTGCAAATGGCGACTCGCGCCACACGTGGAAGGCATTGTCTATATGGTCGGTGAGGAAACCGAACGTCACCTCCTTGATGTCACACAGCCATTTGCGGTTGATGGCTACATCGGGAAGTGTCTCCGCCTCAATGATGCCACGATGGGCTTTCTGAACGATGTGAAGTCTGTCCCAGGGGTATTCGTCTATACGCACTCCTCCAACGACGGAACGATAGATGCTGTCTGTCGTCGCACGCCACCATTCCAGCGTGTCGTTATCCTGCAAGATGCGCGCGCTGGAGTAGTGATACGGCATGTTGTCTATCAAAAACCTTGCGGCGGCATACTTGGCGGTGTCGCGGTCAATGTATTTGTAGTACAGAAGGGTGCGGTACAGTTCCCATCTGTTGCCCTCCGCCTCTGTAGGCAAATCCAGTTGGCAACTCGTCACGACCGCAAGCAAGCACAAGAAGAGAAAAGGACGATGACCATAGGCCATGCCGCATCCACTGGGCCATGACTTGGCGACGGAGTTAAATATGGAATTGATGGAAACTATAAAAGATGTCTTTTTGTTCATTCCTACATGCCCCACACGTGAATGTGGTAGCCAGCATGGTCATGCTCCTCGTGGAAGACCTTGTCATCCCACGTGATGTCGCGCCGCTCTCCGTCGATGGCGACGGTCTTGTCCTGATTGAAGATGACAAGGTGGCCTTCGCGCAGGCCGGGGCGGGCGCATCTGTCCATGTATTCGGCTGTCTGGCGGAGTCCGTCGGCGATGACCTGCTCCTTTGACGCACGCTTGATTTTCAGTTCAAGCACGATGTACTGCTTGGGTCCGGCGATGCCGGCGTACCCTTCCAGCAATGGCTTTGTGACGAGGATGTCCGTGCGCCTTCTGCCCAGTCCGTATTCGCGCGAGATATATCCGCCGCCGTTCACGATGCGTTGAAGGAATGCCTGAAGCAGGAGCTGGGGACCCGCCTCCTTGTACTCGTTGACATTGGTCCAACTCTCGATGTTCTGGCGGTAGAACTGCTGGAAACTTTCCATCAGTTTGCACATGTCGATGCTGTTGTCGGGGCGCGTGTACCAGTTGGGTTGCTCGAGCATGACCGTCTGACGCACATAGGTGAGCTGGCGCGGTATGATTTCCAGGTAGATCTCGTTGGCGATGCGTATCTCCGGCTTGCGCACAATAAGACCGAGGTCGATGCAGTACTGCACGTCATCGTCGTATTTGGGGTCAATCAAGTCAGCCTCGTTGCCGGCAAGAATCGGCTCGATCAGGCGTCGCACACGCTCCTCCTTCAACTTGTCGGCGAGGCTGTCGATGTGTGTCTCGCGCTTGTAGATGAGCAGTTCCATGGCGTGGTGCATGATGTCGGCGGTGATGCGCACCGAGCGGTCGCGGTTCTCGCGCATGTCCCATGTCGCCGTGCGTGCCATGGCGTTGACCAGCCAGGGCTGGCCTTCGGTGGCCCGCCACACGATGGGGTATACCTCTTCGTCGAACACCTGCCCGGTCTCCGCCGTGTGCTGCCCGTAGAGCGTGCGTATCTCCTCCTGCGTGAAATTGCCCAGACGGAGCGACTCCGCCTTGATATTGAACGCCGAGCCGCCGGTGATTATCTCGCCGTTGGCGGTGTGTATGCGGTAGTCGCGCACATCACGCACACCGCAGAGGATTACGCTCATCGGGAAGGATTCGGGGCGCATGTCGTAGCCCGCGAGAAGCTGGCGCAGGACACTGACCAGCGAGTCGCCAATCAGCGCGTCTATCTCATCGATAAACAAGGCCAAAGGACGGTCGAGCCTGCTGCAAAGTGCTGACAGATAGTCGCTCAGCTGTGAGCCGGAGTCGCCCTTGGCGCATATCTCCTCCCTTAGGACTATCGGCATCTCGTCTTTCAGGACCATGCTGGTCCTCTTAGCGATTTCGTTTACTGTCAAGGCAATCACCATCTTGACATCATTGCGCCATGCCTGCCCTGGTTCCACGTTCGCATACACAGCATACACCTCGCCCTTCCTGTTGAGGTGGTCGCGCAGGGCGAGCAGGCTCGTCGTCTTGCCCGTCTGGCGCGGGGCGTGCATGATGAAGTAGCGCTTGCGCTGGATGAGCGACTCCATCTCATCGAGGTCGATGCGCTTGAGCGGGTCGAGCGAATAGGCGTCTTCCAGGATGTTCGCCCCTTCGGTGTTGAAATACTTCTCCATAATCACGTGTGTATGTGGCTAAGGTGTAGGGAGTTTATGCAAAGATAGTCATTTTTCCCGTAAAAAGGCTCTTCCGGCACGTTTTTTCCTCCTCACGCACTCGTTTTGGGCTTCTTCCCGCCGCTTACGGTATCCAGCGGCGGGTGATGGCGGTGACGATGCCGTGCTCGATGGTCACCAGGGTGTTGAGCGTGTGGAAGCTGATGTGGTCGCGGCTGTCGATGTATGCCTTCACGTCGGTGCGGATGGTGTCGCTGGGGTCGGTGTACTGCGTGCCGCAGTTGACGAGGACGAGGTTCGCCGCCATCGGCAGACGCGCCGTGCCCAGCTTCGTGTAGGTGGCGTGCATGTCGATGTGCAGGGCCACGTACGTGCCGCCCTCGTGGGGCGCGAGGATGCAACCGCCCTCGGGCACGTCGCCGCCGTTGACCTCCATGCCTCGGTCGGTCTCCTTCACCTGCTCGACGACGATGGGATAGCCGTCGTAGACGAGCGTGTCGCCCACCTGCAACTGCACTACATCGACAGCGTCGTAGAGGTCCATGCTCGACACCTCCATCGTCATCATGCCGTTCTCCCAGTCGATGTTCTCAAGACTGATATTTGCGGGCACGGTGCAGTCCCTCAGGTCGTTGACATCGAACGGCGCGGGCAGCGGCTTGACACACTTGTGGGCGGCGGCCACGGCCTCGCACTCGGGCAGGTCGGGGTTCGCCTTGCGCATCAGCGCCGCGCCCTCCTCGGTCATATACGGCAGCAGGTCGCCCACGGCGAGGGCGAAAGTGGGCATGCCGTCGGCGTAGCACGCGATCTCATACTGGCGGTAGGTGAAGACCAGCGAGTCGCCCGTGGCGTTGGGGTAGGGCGTCTGGGCGGGCTGGGGTATGTAGTCGGTCATGAGCTGCAGGCGGTCGCTCAGGTCGCTGTCGGTCAGCGTCTCTCCGTAGCCGCCGTAGTAGCGCAGCAGCCCCTCGCGTATCATCGGTTGCAGGGCGAGTGTGGCGTCCTGTCGGACGAACCGGGTGACCTTGCGTCCCGTCTCCTTGTCGAACGTGAGCGCGCCCGAACCGTTCACACCGCCGTGTGCGCCGCCGTAGTAGACATATCCCTGCGACTGGTAGACCACGAAACCGAGCGTGTCGGCCGTCTTGCGCACGCTCAGCTCGAGCGTCCACTGCGGCACGTCGTTGCGCATAGCCTCCTTGTACTCCTCGCTCATCGTCTCGTCCTCGTCGATGTACTTCATGCGCCCCTCGTAGTCCGACACGGCGTATTTGAGCAGGTGGTCGTAGTCGGCCCTGCCGTAGTAGTCGACCACCGCCTGCGCGTCGGTCATGTCGCCGCCGAAGGGGGTCAGCCCGAGGTTGTTCTCATAGTCGAAAGCCTCGTGGCAGCAGATAGCCACGAAGTCGGCGATCAGCGAGTCGCGCATCAGCCGCGACGCCTCGTCCGCCGCCTTGGGCAGTTCGAGCGAGAGGTCCACCACCAGGTGCTTGCACGAGTCCTTGAAGCAGAACACCTCCGTCTCCGTCCCTTTCTCCGTACGCCCCGAGCAGGAGCACACCAATGCCAGCGCCATCATGCCGGCCACAGCAAAATATCTGTTCATGGTTGTCAATTGTTTGTTGTTGTCGTTTTATGTATCATGAGCCGAAACTCACTGCAAAGTTACTCATTTTTCTCGCTCGTCAGCCACTTTGCGGCGCTTTTTGCCGCAGAATTTTCATCTGGTCCGTGCGAAACCTCATGCGTTTCGGTTACATTTCGTGGCGATGGCGTTACACGAACGCAAATTGCGAGTGCATGCAACATTTCTTATATCCTCTCTTGCGCCCATGCCGTAACTTTGCCGCCGAAAAAGGTTAAAACCAACAAATTAAACTTATCACAAACAACTTAAAATTTCAACAACCATGAAAAAAATTCTACTTTCCCTCGCGGCTCTCTGCTGCGCAGTGACCATCAGCGCCACGGACCTGTGGACAGGCGACCATGAAGTGACCTGGGGAACCACCCTCTACATCGAGGCGGCCAAGTTCGCCGACACACAGGTGGGCGACCAGCTCAAGCTCACATTCCGCGCCAACGGCGAGTTCGGCGACGTCATCGAGCTGAAGAGCGACGGCAAGAAGCTCCCCGGCACGTGCTTCCGCTCTTTCGGTACGGGCGACACTAACCATGAGGTATTCGTCACCGAGGCGATGCTCGCCCAGCTGAAGGCCACCGGACTTGAGGTGTGCGGCAACCTCTTCAACGCCACCAAGGTCGAGGTCAACAACGTGGGCTTCGAGATGCCCGCAGGCGCCATCTGGGCCGGCTGGTTCTGGTGCGACGACTGGAAGACGATGGAACTCTGGAAGGAGTCGTTCGACGGCTACAACGGCGAGCGCTACCTCGTCGTCAACATCTCCGAGGAACCCTACGACTACGAGTATGACTTCAACATCCTCTCGACATGGGACCGCGGCTCGTTTGCCAACGGCGAGAACACCAACTACGGCAAGACGCAGATCATCCTCGACACCCAGAAGCTCGAGGGCGGACTCTTGGATGCTATCCAGTATAACGACCGCGTGATGTTCCAGGGCAACTGCCGCACCGAGGGCAAGGGCTTCAACATCACCAGCATCGTGCTCAAGGGCGACGAGAGCGCCATCGACGCAGTCTCTAACACCGCCCAGCAGTCTTCAGCCATCTACAACCTCAGCGGTCAGCAGGTGAGCAAGACAGCCCGCGGCCTCTATATCATCAATGGCCGCAAGGTGGTGATGAACTGATAATCTGCTGCTACAACAACGAAAAAAAAGGTGGGACGCGCGGCCCACCTTTTTTNAAAAAAGGTGGGCCGCGCGTCCCACCTTTTTTCGTTTCCATGCCGACTGGCATTCAGCGCATCACCTTGCGTCCGCCCGTGATGCAGAGGCCCGACTTGGGGTTGCCGATGCGGCGACCCTGGAGGTCGTAGGTGTCGTCGTTGGCGATGGTTGCCGACGGAGCGGCGATGCCGGTGCCCGAGCCGGGAGCCAGCGTCCATGCGCTGAGCGAACGGACGGTCGTCTCGCCCACGGAATAGACCTCGGCCTTGTCGGCGGCGGCGTTGGTGGGGAAGAGGCGCACGCATGCCGCCCAGCGGTCGTTAACGAAGATGTCGAGGATGGAGTGGTCGAGGAAGACGTGCAGCCTGAGCGTCTCGCCCGCCTTCGGTGCCTCGGGCAGCGACGACTGGTAGAGACCCTTGAACGAGCCGTCGTCGTTGCTGACGCGCTCCAGATCGCGGAGGTCGAGCGTGAGCATGCCCGTCGAGGGCGTGTAGAAGAGTTTCGCCGCCCGCGAGCCGTCGCCGAGCAGGCGGAGGCCGAACTCCGTGGCGTCGCCCACCGTGAACTCAGCCTCTACCTCCAGCGTGCGTCCGCAGACCTCGCCGAGCGACTTCGCCGAGGCGATTGTCTCGTCCGTCATGCCGAACGTGGCACCGCTGCGCAGAGCGCTCAGACCGCTGAAGGGCTTCTGCACGAGTGTCGTGCCGTCGAGCGACAGTTCGCGCGGCAGGCTGTAGTTGTGCGCCCAGCCGATGCGGTGGTTGTAGGCGGTGGCGAGTTTGTCGGGCACGATGCCGAGGGCTATCGTCTTGCCGTCCGTCTGGCAGATGGTGGGCGAGAGCAGTCCGTAGCCGTCGCGGCTGAACCCGTCGAGCTCGAACTTGCCGGGGGTGGCTATGGGAGTGGTCGTGGCGAAGGTGCCGTCGGCGTTGACCTTGCCTACCCAGTAGAGTGTCTCCACGCCCTGACCTGTCTCCAGCGGAGTGGCGGTCAGCAGGTAGTCGCCGCCGCCCATCGCCGTCACGTTGGGCATCTCGAAGAAGCGGCCCGCGCTCGCCTTGGCCTGTCCCTGGAAGAAGATGGAGCCGTCGTTGGTCCACGACGTGCCGTTGAGGCGGTGGAGCGTGGCGGCGCCCACGTTGTCCTTGCTCGTGCCCACGATCATGTATTTCGTGCCGTTGGCATTGAAGACATAGCAGTCGCGGAAGTCGTCGGAGAGACCTGACGGGCG
>JABUTZ010000038.1:50588-56419 GCA_021443415.1 Bacteroidaceae bacterium
CTGCAGATGGTCGCCTTGCCGTTGTCCACGGCCGTGTAGTAGGCTGTCGTCCTGCCGTCCTCCTGATGGACGCAACCGCTCCAGCAACCCTTTATGTCGTAGCGTTCCGACGGGCCGAAGGCGATGTTCTCCTCGCGCCAGTTGCAGAGGTCGTCAGACGAGAGGTGTCCCCAGTGCAGGCGCGCCATGTAGGGGCCGTTGGCGTTTTTCTGGAAGAAGAGGTGGTAGCGGCCGCCGCTGTACGCCATGCCGTGCGTCTCGTTGGTCCAGCTGCCCGAGGGCATGGCGTGGAACGCGGGTCGCCAGAGCGAGGCGTAGGTGTCAGCCTCGTAGCGCGAGGCCGGATAAACGAAATCGGGAGCATTCTCGGGCTCGTTGTCCCGCACGACGTCCTCGCGCACGCCGCCGTAGAGCGTGATGTCGTCGATGAGGCCGCAGAAGGTATTGATATTGAAGAGGCCGTCCTTGAGTTCGGTAGCCGACTTGCCGACGTAGAGCGGGGCGGTGCCCATGCTGATGCTGCCCATGGTCGATGTCTGGCCTATCTGCTCGCCGTTGTTGTAGAGCGTGAGCTGGCGCTTGTCGTTGAGCGTGAGGCAGAGGTGGCACCACTCGGTGCGCGGCATCTTGGCGGTGGCGGCGAGTTCGTAGGGGCCCCAGCCCTCGGTGTAGAAGCGCACCTTGAGGTCGCCCTGCGACGAGAGCATGACGTTGAGTCCCGTCTTGGCTGTCTCGTCCAGGTTGCTGGCTATTGAAGTGTAGGTGACGGTGTTCTCCGCCTCGGCGGTGTTCATCATCGGGTAGGTCTCGGCGGCGCACCAGAGCGAGAGGGTGAACTGCGTGAGTTTCTCCGCAGGCAGGGAGGCGGCGACATAGTTCGTGTAGCCGTCGAGGCGCAGGGCCTTGCCGCGGGCGCCGTCGACGTTGAAGGGCGGGAGGTCGCCGCTCTGCACGTCGTAGGCGTTGCCGCTCGCCTGCTCGGTGATTTTCTGTCCGCTCAGGCTCATGTCATAGTGCGCAAGGCGGTCTTGCGCCGTAGCTGTGAGCGCGAGCAGCGACAGTAGGGCTGTGATTGACTTTTGGCAGAATATCATGGGGATTTACGATTTACGGATTTACAATTTACAATTTATTTACGATTTACGGATTTACAATTTACAATTTATTTACGATTTGCAAATTTACGATTTTTTTATTTGGCGAGAAAAATTCAACAAACAAACTTTCCCGGCCCCGCCGCACCCGGGTGGGGGTGCGGAGAGGCGGGAAAGCGTCCTTGATGTTATTCTGCCAAATAATCAAGTGAGTTGGTGGCGATGCGCTCGATGTTGCCCTGGTAGGGGTTGGCACCGCTGTTCTGGTTCCATTCGTAGGCGGCGAGGCCGATGGCTATGATGCGTCCCTTGTAGTCGCCCTTGGGCAGGAACTCCGTGATGCCGCTCACGCACCAGTCCTGGACATGGCTCCACGTGGCGAGGCAGACGCAGTTCTGGTCGTCCTCGAAGTTCTTGATGTTGTTCGGCTGGCAGGGGTAGCCCATGCCGTTCACGTCGTAGCAGCAGTTGTGGTCCTCGCGGTGGCCGGGGCCGATGAGGGGATAGCCCTCGGGCCAGCCCGGATCCACCTTCTCGGCTGTCATGCCCTTGAAGATGTGGTGGCCGGTGTGGTCGTAGCACTGGCCGTCGGCCTTGCCCTTGTCCATGTAGCCCTGGTAGGGGTTGGCGGTCCAGATGTCGCCGCCCTCGCCTCCGTCGCCGCTGCCGAATACCGTGATGCGGCACGGATCGGCGGGGATGCGGCCGATGGCCTGCACGAGCAGGCTGGCGTGGTTGTTGAGGAAGAGGTTGCCACCATCCTTTACGTAGTCGGCGAGGGCGTTGAGCACGCGGTCGCCACCCATCTCGGCGGGCAGCTGCGCCACGTCGTTGGCGAGGCCCACACGGTCGATGTGCACCATGATGCAGGCGTAGTCCTCCTTGCTCAGGCGGTTGATGTCGCGGGCGAGGATGAAGCCGCCCCTCTGCTTGTCGACGTAGTTCTCCTTGAACCAGCGGGCCGAGGCCTGTTCGTCGTCGTCGGGTATCTGGTCGTAGCTGTCCGCGCTGATGACATAGCCGTAGTAGGCGCCCTCGGTCGAGGGTATGTACTCGGGCTTCTCGCTCATGTAGTTGAGGGCGTTGGCGGCGAACTTCTCGATGTTGCCCTGGTAGGGGTTGGCACCGCTGTTCTGGTTCCACTCGTAGGCGGCGAGGCCCATGGCGACGATGCGGCCGCCCCAGGTGGCTGTCGGGTTGAAGTCGATGGCGCCAGCCACTGCGTAGTCACCCACGTGGCTCCAGGTGCCGAGCACGGTGCACTTGTTGACCGACTGGTAGGCGTTCACCGTGTTGCCGTAGCGGCTCAGGTTGAAGCCATAGCTGTTCAGGTCCCAGCAGCAGTTGTGGTCCTCGCGACGGCCCGGGCCGATCATCGGATAGCCCTCGGGCCAGTTGGGGTCCACCTTCTCCAGCGACATGCCCGCATATACGGCGTGCTTGCTGTTGTCGTAGCAGGGGTCGCAGACATAGCCGAGGAAGGGGTTGCAGGTCCAGATGTCGCCACCGTCGCCACCGTCGCCGTCGCCGATGATGTGGGGGTTGTACTTCGTCTCGATGCGTCCGAGCTCGCCCACCAACTGCGTGGCGTGGTTGCAGAGCAGCAGGTTGCCGCCCTTCTTGCCGTACTCGGCAATCTTGTCGATGACAGCCAGCACGGCCTCGGCGGGCTTGCCAGCCCAGCGGTTGGCGGTGATGTCGCCGATGCCGTTCTCGTCGATGTGTATCCACAGGCAGCCGTAGATCTCGTGGTCGAGCTTGGCGACCTCGCCCACCTTGATGAACTCGCCCTTGCCCGTCTGCACGTAGTTCTTGTCAAACCAGTCGTAGCTTGCCTTCTCGTCGTCGTCCATCTGGTCGGTGAACACGAGGTAGGCTGACTTTGGACCGCTGAACACGACGGTCACGAACGTGGTCACGCCCTCCGACACCTTGCCGTCCTTGTAGGCGGCCTTGACGGTGAATGCCTGCTCGATGCCTGCGATGACCTTCTTGACCTCGAAGGTGGTCACCGAGGAGTCCGTGCATCCGATCGAGTCGCCGTTCTGCAGGATGACGTACTTGGCGACGTCGCCCGCCACGGGCGACCACTTCAAGGTCACGTCGCGGTTGCTGACCGTGGCTGTGAGGCCCGACACGGGGTTCACCGACGGTGCGTCGGGGATATCCACGTCCGAGCATGATGTGACAAGGCCTGCGGCTGCCGCCATCAGCAGGGGGGCTGCCACGTAGAGGGCCTTGCGTATGATGTTGCGAATTGTCTTCATAATATGTGTTGTGTCTAATGGTTAAGGATTAAAGTGTTGCCGTTTAGTCGTAGAGTCCGTTTGAGTTCTTCGCCTCCTCGTAGGGCACGGCGAGGTAGATCTCGTCGGCGGTCATGTGGGCGTCGTTGAGGTGCGAGCGAAGCACCTTCTCCGACTCGAAGTACTTGTTCATCACGTCCACCACGTTGCCCCAGCGCACGAGGTCGAACCAGCGGTGGCCCTCCATGGCGAGCTCCAGGCGGCGCTCCATGCGCACGGCCTTGCGGGCGTACTCCTGGGTCCACTTGTTGGTCTGGTAGAGGCCGACGTAGTACATCGCCTTGCTCGGGTCGAGGTCGACGGGCGTGTAGGCGGGGTCAACGCTCGCCTGAGAGCGCTGGCGCACCTCGTTGACAATCTTGAGCGCATCCGACAAGTCCTTGTTCTGCTCGATGAGGGCCTCGGCCTTGAGGAGCTTGATGTCGGCGTAGCGGATGAAGATGAAGTTCAGGGGCGAGGTGTTGTAGGGGAAGGTCTTCGTGATGCAGGGCTCGTCGGGGCTGACGAGGAACTTCTTGCCCGAATACTCTCCGTAGGTCTCGTAGGCGCGGCACCACTTCTCGTTGTATGTGTATCCGCGCCAGGGCATGCCGATGCGGCCCACCGTGAAGTCGAGGCGAGGGTCGACGCTCTGTCCGTTGCCCACCTTCACCTCGGGGCTGTTGCCGTCGAGGTAGGGCAGTCCGTCGGCGTCGGTGGCGAAGGCGTTGACCAGGTTCTGGCTCGCGAGGAAGAAGTCGTCGCCGTTGCCGTAGAGGTTGCCCTCGGAGTAGGTCACGTTGAGCAGGTTGCTCCAGTTGATGTGCATGTTGTCGTTGTCCGTCGAGCACTGGAGGGCGAAGATGCTCTCCTGGGTGTTGTTGAACTCGATCTTCGACAGGTCGCCGAAGTTCTTGTAGAGGCTGTAGTTGCCGCTTTCGATGACGGTGTCCGCCCACTTCTCCACGTCAGCCCAGTGGCTGCGCCATGCTGCCACCTTGCAGAGGATGGCGGCTGAGACAAACTTGTTGATGCGGCCGGCGCTGACGCTGGTTGCGTCCATGTGGTTGTAGCCGTACTTCAGGTCGTCCTCGATCTTGTCGAGAATCTGGTCCTTGGTGAAGTGGTCGGCGCGCTCCTGCTTGGCGTCGGTGTACTGGTCGATGTAGGGGAACTTGACGAAGATGCGTGCCAGGTCGAAGTAGTACCATGCGCGCAGGGTGCGGAGCTCGCCGTAGAGGGCCTCCTTGTTGGCCAGCGACGATGACTCGACGGCCAGCAGGGCCTGATTGGTGCGGCTGATCGCGTAGTAGTTGTTCTGCCACTTGTAGAGGTTGGTCTCGTTGCGGCTCTCGAGGTTGGAGATCTCGAGCTGGTGGATGTTGGCCTCCATCGAGGTGGCACCGCCGCCCTTGTAGGCGTCGTCGCTGCGCACGTCGAACACCCAGTTGGTCGAGGGACCGGCGAACGCCTCGTTGTTGCCGAAGAAGTGAGCCTCAAGACCCGAGTAGGCGGCCGCCACCAGGCCCTGCACCGATTTGTCGTTCAGCTTGTCGGCGGTGAAGGCGCCGGCGGGCTCCTTGTCCAGCATGTCGCTGCAGGCGCTCAGGGCGATCGCCATGAGTCCTACATATATGATATTGCTTGTTTTCATCTTGTTTCTTGTTTTTATGGGTTAGAAGTTAAGGCTCAGGCCCAGGGTGTAGGTGCGGGCGTTGGGATAGACGCCGTTGTCCACGCGCGCTCCGTAGCCGCCAAGGGGCAGCTCGGGGTCGAGACCGCTGTAGCCGGTGATGGTGAAGAGGTTCTCAATCTGCGCGTAGACGTTCAGGCCGGCGCACCACTTCTGTGTCAGGCGGGTCGGGAAGGTGTAGTTGAGCTTGAGGTACTTCATCTTCAGGTAGGAGCCGTCCTCGACATAGAAGGTCGACATGCGGCGCTCGTCGTTGTTGTCCGTGGCGCACACGGCGGGGATGCTGCTGCCCCTGTTCGTCTCGCTCCAGCAGTCGAGGATGTCGGCGCTGCGGTTGGTGGCGGCGCCGCCGTAGCTGGCGAAGAGCAGCTGGCGCTTCATCGAGTTGTAGATGTCGAAGCCGAAGTCGCCGGCGAAGAACATGCTCAGGGTGAAGCCCTTGTACTTGAAGTCGAGGTTGAGGCCTGCCGAGAGGGCGGGGTTCGGGTCGCCGATGACGCACTGGTCGGCCTCGGTGATCTTGCCGTCGCCGTTGAGGTCGCGGTAGCGGATGCGGCCGGGGGCGGCTCCCTGCTGGGTGGCGTGGTTATACACCTCGGTGTAGTCCTGGAACAGGCCGTCGGTCACATAGCCGTAGTAGACGCCCATCGGCTTGTCCTGCATCAAGCACACCTCGGTGCCGATGCTCTTCACGTCGTCGTTGAGCTTCACCACCTTGTTCTTGTAGTGGGAGAGGTTGAGGTTGGCACCCCACGAGAA
>JABUTZ010000039.1:0-2901 GCA_021443415.1 Bacteroidaceae bacterium
TGGGCATAGATGTATGCCACGGTCAGGACACAGGCGAGCGAGTTCTCGTCGTTGTAGGAGAGTATGCTCGTGTTCTCGTCGTGCGCCTTGTCGATGGCTTCCGCCACGTAATCGGCATTTCCCGCAAGCGTCTCCTTGAGCAGTCGCTTTGAATTGCCGATGGCGGCGGCTATCCGCCAGCCACTGCTCCCCACGGCGTTCTCCATCTCGCGGCGCACTTCATAGTTGGGTATCCAGCATTCGCGCTCCAAATAGTCGTATGCGAGGTAGCCGAGATGGATGAGGACCGTGAGCACCTCGTCCTTGCTCCTGACATCGTGCATGTCGTTGCTGAAGTTGGTCGTGTTCACCTCGCACCTGCCTCCCGAGAGCATGTAGATGATGTCGTCCTTCAGTCCATCGTAGTTCATGTCTATGTAGGTGGCAACCAGTTCGTACGATGCCGTCGCCTGCCAGAAGCTGTCACATCGTCCCGCCCTCAATGCGAGGATTACGGAGTTGGGATTGAAGATGGATGACTGGCGGCCGATACTGTATCCGTCATACCATTTTGCCAGTTCGTCGTAGTCCCTTCCCTGTTCCTCGCACAACCGTCTCACCTCCTCGCGTGTGAATCCAAAGAAGCGTTCCTCGCCCATCGGCGAGGTGACGGAATACTCCACGAAGTTGTTCAGGGCCGACTGCTTGCTGTATTTCTTGATGGGCAGGATGCCGGTCATGTACACACCGGCGAAGACCCTCAGCGTGTTGCTCCCCTTGAACATGCGTCGGAGCCAGTTCAGGTAAGCCTCCACCGTGTCGTCGCCTGATTCGCGGCAGATGGCATCCCATTCGTCGATCACCATGATGAAAGAGTCGCCCGTGGCCTGGTTGATCTTGATGAGCATCTCCATGAAGTCATCGTCGAAGCCGTCGGGAACGATGTTCGGATAAGCCGCCCTTACATCTGCCTTCAGTGCCTCCTGCATCTTGTCGATTATGCTCGGGCCGTCCTCAAATTTTGTCGTGAAGTCCGTGATGTCAAGCTTGATGACGGGGAACTTGTTCAGATACTTCTCAAAACTTGGGTCATGGGAAATCTCAAGATTTGCGAACAAGGCACGAGAGTCGCACGAACGGTCGTAGTAGGCACACAACATATTGGCGGCCATGGACTTGCCAAAGCGACGTGAGCGCGTGACGCAACTGCGACATTGTTCCGTGAACAATGTCCTGTTGATGACGGAAACCAGTCCCGACTTGTCAACATAGGTTGCGTTTCTCGCTGCCGAGAAATCGAAATTTCCCTTGTCTATATATGTGCCCATACGATGTTTTTGATGAGTTGGATATGGCGCTCCGAAGTATTTGAGGCATGCACCCATATTGTAGGCAAAATTACAAACAAAATCCGTCTAATCCAAAAAATATGGGGGATTTTTTGGATTACGTTCCGAAAAATCAGGGTGATTTTTTGGATTAGCCGCGAGGAAGCGGGTGTTGCTGTCGTTGACGATGGGGAAAGGGAAAATTCATAAAAGTGTAATTTTCCATGGGCAAAAAACGCATAAAAGTGTAAATTCACACGCGGTCGCGCCAGAAGTTGGGCATGAGGAGGTAGAGGACGGTGAAGATCTCGAGGCGGCCGATGAGCATCATGAGACTCATAATCCACTTGGCCAAGGGGGCGCAGTCGGCGTAGTTGGCCATGGGACCCGTGGTGCCCATGCCGGGACCGGTGTTGGAGAGCATCGAGACACTGCTGCCGAGGGCGGTGGAGAGATCCATGCCGAGCAGGGTGAAGAGGATGACGCCGATGCACATGATGAAGACGTAGATGATGACGAAGGCGAGGGCGCGCGTGACCTTCTGCTCCTCGAGCACATTGCCGTTGAGGCGCACAGGGATGACGGCACGCGGGTGGATCTGGAGGCGGAACTCGTTGAGCACGTCCTTGACCACCACCGAGATGCGTATCATCTTGATGCCGCCGCCCGTACTGCCGGCGCAGGCTCCCACGACCATGAGCAGCATCGTGGGCATCCAGAACATGGGTCCCCACGCCACGTAGTCGCAAAACTCGCTCTGGAATCCCGTCGAGGTGATGACCGTCGACACGTGGAAGAGGGCGGAGCGTATGCGCGGCTCGAGACCGTCGGGAATGGCTGCGAGGACGGTTCCGGGCGAGTCGGCTCCGGCGCTGAGCACGTAGAAGAGGACGAAGGAGAGGAGCATGAAGGTGGTGACCACACCTACGTACCAGCGCAACTCCTCGTTGCGGCGCAGCACGTCCCAGCGTCCGATCGAGGCGTAGTAGAAGAGGGAGAAGTTGACACCCGCGAGCAGCATGTAGAAGACACTGACATACTCTATCGTGGCGCTGCCGAACCAGGCGAGCGAGGCCTGGTGGGTGCTGAAGCCGCCCGTGGCGATGGTGCACATGGCGTGGCAGACGGCGTCGAAGACGGACATCTCGCACACCCAGTAACTCAGTGCGCAGGCGATGGTGAGGATGACGTAGATGGACATCAGGCGGCGCGAGGTGGCGGCAATCTTCGGACGCAGCTTGTCGACCGAAAGCCCGGTCACCTCGGCGGAGAACATATTGGTGTTCTTGAGTTCGTAGGAGGGTATGAGGGCGAACGAGAAGACGACTATTCCCAAGCCTCCCATCCACTGCGTGAGCGAGCGCCAGAAGAGGATGCCGTGCGGCTGCTCGTCTATGTTGTTGAGCACGGACGCTCCCGTGGTGGAGAAGCCGGACATGACCTCGAAGAAGGCATCCTCGAGCGTGTCGACGGTGCCGTAGGCGAGGTAGGGGATTACTCCGAAGGCGGAGAAGATGACCCAGGCGAGGGCAACCACGAGGTAGCAGTCGCGGCGCGAGAGTTCCTCGTCGGCGATGTGCCTGCCCACGTAGCT
>JABUTZ010000039.1:3879-6345 GCA_021443415.1 Bacteroidaceae bacterium
TTATTCTTTATTCTTTATTCTTTATTCTTTATTCTTTATTCTTTATTCTTTATTCTTTAATCACAGCGCTCCCACCTCCACCTGCCTCACTATCCTCTCTATCTCGCGGTCGTCGCCCTCGGGGTCGTAGTGCTTCTTCAGGCTGGCGCCAAGGGTCCAGGCGAACACCTGGTAGAAGAAGGCGCGCGTCTGACCGAGGAAGGCCTGCACTATTTTGTAGGACGTGGAGCTGCACTCGCGGTCCACGAGCTTGATGAGCAGCTTGCCCTGCGAGAAGGTAAGCTTCTTCATTTCTGGCGTATATTGTTTCTTGATGTCCTTCTCCACCTGCTTGAGATGGGCATCGCGCTCCTCGGGAGGCAGCTTCTCGAGCGTCTCGTAGGTCTCGATGACCATCATGCGGATCATCTTGGCCATGGGCAGCACACGCTTGACGTTGCGCACCAGCTTGTCGTAGCGCTTGCGCTCGCGGTCGTTGCGGAAAACCATGGGTTTATAGACGGGTATCTCGGGCAGCACTATGACGGGTATCCACTCGCCGTCGTAGAACTCTGGCTTCTTCATCATGTGCCACGTGGGCATCACCTTGTAGAGGTTGTCGAGGTCGAGCGGTGTGTTGTCTATTATCTCCTGGGCGCTCGCGCACACGCAAGATAAAAGAAGCGCGCAGGTGAGCATCAGTCGTCGGGCGAACTCCCAGATGACGATGCCGGCGGTCACGCTGACGTTGAGCGAATGCTTGGTGCCGAACTGCGGTATCTCGATGCACTCATCGCACTCATCGACCACCTCCTGCTGCACGCCGTGCACCTCGTTGCCGAAGACAACGGCATAGCGCGTGTCAGGTTTTGCCTCGAATGAGTCCATCATCACGCTTCCCTCGCACTGCTCGATGGCGCACACGCGGTAGCCCTCCGCCTTCAGACGGCGCACGGCATCCAAGGTGCTCTTCTCGTACTGCCACTCCACCGAGTCCTCGGCCCCGAGGGCTGTCTTGTGGAGCTCGGGGTGGGGTGGGGTGCTCGTGATGCCACACATCAGCACACGCTCCACGCGGAATGCGTCGGCCGTGCGCAGCACACTGCCGACATTGTGCATGGAGCGCACGTTGTCGAGGACCACCGTGAGCGGCGTTTTCTCGCTCCGGCGAAACTCCTCGACCGACATGCGACGCATATCGAAAACCTCCAGCTTTCGCATTATGGGTGCAAAGTTACTAAAAAACCTGTCAATAACTACCCATTTTCCTGTTGAAAACTTGTTGAAAACTTCGCTTTTCATGTTGAAAAATCCTCGCGGCGGATTACGTGCAATGAGTTTTCAACACAATTTTAACAATTTTTCTACAATATTTCGTCGATTTATCAACAGCCTAATGCGCTAAAATTAGTAACTTTGCATGAGTTATCAACACTATCGACACACTATAACCACCACCATAGATTTCTTTTCTTAAAAAAAAATAAAAATGAGTAATGATAATAAAGCTGTCGAAAACCCGGGGTTGGCGGCGGAAATCCGTCGGTTGGCGGCGGAGAAGCGGGCGGTAATCATGGCGCACTACTACACTGAAAGTGTAGTGCAGGACGTGGCTGACTTCGTGGGCGACAGTCTCGCCCTCGCACAGTACGCCGCCAAGACCGACGCCGCGATCATCGTCATGTGCGGCGTGCACTTCATGGGCGAGACGTGCAAGATCCTCTGTCCGGACAAGAAGGTGCTCGTGCCCGACATGAACGCCACCTGCTCGCTGGCGGAGAGCTGTCCGGCAGACGAGTTCGAGAAGTTCGTCGGCCAGCATCCCGGGAGCACGGTCATCAGCTATGTCAACACCACAGCCGCCGTCAAGGCGGTCACTGACATCGTGGTGACGAGCGGCAACGCGATGAAGATTGTGTCTTCGCTGCCAGAGGATGAGAAGATTATCTTCGGTCCCGACCAGAACCTCGGCGCCTACATCAACTCGGTGACGGGCAGGGAGATGACGCTCTGGCCCGGTGCCTGCCATGTCCACTCGCGCTTCTCGGTCGAGGGCATCCTCAGTCTAAAGCGCGAGCACCCCGACGCCAAGGTGCTCGCCCATCCCGAGTGCAAGGCTCCGCTCCTCGCCCTCGCCGACAAGGTGGGCAGCACGGCGGCCCTGCTCAAGTATGTCGAGGAGAACGGCAACGGCGAGTACATCGTGGTGACCGAGAGCGGCATCCTGCACAAGATGCGCCAGGCATGTCCCGAGGCGGTGTTCATCCCTGCTCCTCCCGAGGTGGGCGAGGGCATGGTGGGCTGCCACTGCAACGAGTGCGAATACATGCGCATGATTACTTTGGAGAAGATTTACGACTGCCTCAGGAATGAGCAGCCCGAGATGATGGTAGACGCGTCTGTTGCCGAACGGGCCATCCGTCCCATCAACCGCATGCTGGAACTTAGCTAATAGCTAATAAGTAATAGCTAATAAGTAATAGCTAA
>JABUTZ010000039.1:8050-9384 GCA_021443415.1 Bacteroidaceae bacterium
AAGTCCATCGCCCAGATGGCGCACGAGCAGGGCAAGGCAGTGGGCGTGGCCACAAACGTGGGCGTTGACCATGCCACCCCCGCCGCCTTCTACGCCCATGTGCCCGACCGCGGCATGTACAACCGCATCGGCCACCAGCTCATCGAAGCCGGCTTCGACTTCTATGCCGGCAGCGATTTCCTTGAGGCTAAAAACAAGAAGGACTCGACCGAGGCCGACCTCTACACCCTCTCGCGCAACGCCGGCTACACGATAGCCAAGGGCTACGGCGACTACAAGAAACTGGCGAAGAAGGCCGACCGCATAATTCTCTTCCAGAGCGACAAGGCGAACAAGGCCGACCACTGGTCGCTTCCCTTCGCCATCGACCGCACCAAGAACGACCTCTCGCTCGCCGACATCACGCGCGCCGGCATCAACTTCCTCACCAAGAAGGACAAGGGCGACGGTTTCTTCCTCATGGTCGAGGGAGGCAAGATTGACTTCGCCTGCCACGCCAACGACACCAAGACCACCTTCACCGAGGTTGTCGACATGGACGAGGCGATACGCGTAGCCTACGAGTTCTACCAGCAGCACCCCGACGAGACACTCATCGTTGTCACCGCCGACCACGAGACGGGCGGACTATCTCTCGGCAGCGGTGCCTACAAACTCAACCTCGGCATCCTCGCCCGGCAGAAGATGTCGACGGCCGCCTACTCGGCGCATATCAAGTACATGCGCGAGACCTACGGACGCAACCTCACCTGGAATGTCATGAACGCCGACCTCTCCGAGAACTGGGGATTCGGTGGCGATCTTCTTCTCAACGACCACCAGACCAAGCGCCTCCAGCGTGCCTACGAGGGCTTGATGAGTGGCATGGCTGAGGGCGTCGAGACCCTCTACCAGAAAGACGACGCCGTCTGCGACGCCGCCCGCCGCACCCTCAACGAGAACGCACTCGTCTCATGGACTGTCACCAGCCATACCAACGGCCTCGTCCCCGTCTTCGCCGTCGGTGCCGGCTCCGAACTCTTCACCGGCATGATGGACAACACCGAAATCCCGCAGCGCATAGCCAAGGTGGCGGGGTACAAGTGAGCGCGGTCCCCATCGCGTTCACTTCCTCAGCCAGTGGTCGGTGAGCCAGCGGCGCACGGGGATGTCGTATAGTTTCAGCCACGCATAAGCGGAGCCGACGGACAGCAGGAAGATGGCAACGGCTACGAAGACGTGTGTGCCTACCGGCGCATCCTGGTGCGACTCCGCCCACGCCATCTGCATGTAGAGGAAGCCGTAGTGGGTGATGTAGAGCGGATATGAGAGCTCGCCGATAAGTTTGCAGAAGG
>JABUTZ010000039.1:9743-24547 GCA_021443415.1 Bacteroidaceae bacterium
AGGCCAAGGTCGATGGTGAACACCGCCGCGATGACTGTCAGGACTATCAGCGCAGTCCTCGGCAGGCGGCGCAGGATGAGGCAATAGAAGATGTTGGCTATATACTCGAGCATCAGCGACCACTGCGGGCCGTTGATGGGGTAGGTCTCCGCCCATCCCCTGATGTCCATGCTCGCCCTTACGGGAATCATCAGGATGGCCAGCGCCGCCATTCCGAGCAGCACGTACCAGGGCGTGTTGCCCACCTTGTCGAACATCTCGCAGTCGCCGAAGTAGAACAGCGCGCAGCCCGTCAACGTGCCTGCCACCAGCATGGGGTGCAGGCGCACCAGTCGGCGCTTGAAGAAACCCCGGGCGTCGAGTTTCCCCGCGCCCCACCGGTCGTCGTAGGCATAGCCGATCACAAAGCCGGACAGCACGAAAAAGAAGTCCACCGCCAGGTAACCGTGGTTGATTATCTGGGTGCCAATCTGTGCGATATAGGTCTCGAAGAGGTGGAAGACGACCACCATCATGGCCGCCACGCCACGCAGTCCGTCCAGGATCTCATAGCGCGGCTTCGCCGCCAAGTTACGACTGTCGTTCATTCGTATTGCTTTTCTTAATTTGACGATAATCCCCAACAATTAGGACAGGGCAAAGTTACGGATATTTCCCCACACAGCCAAGTATTTTCCCTCCGTTTCTCCACGTGTTCGGAATTATTGCTTAACTTTGCAAGCGAAATACGTCGTTATCTACTGAAAATGCAATATCTTTGTACTATCGTTGTCACACGCAACCATTGGCACGGAGATGGGGGAGACGAACTATGAATTGCAAAAAAGATTACAATGGGCGATAATTCAATAATTTACAAGCTGCCGAACAGTGAAATCGGCGTGGAGGCTGTTTTGCGGAACGATACGATGTGGCTTACGCAAAAGGCGATGGCGCAGATTTTTGATGTCAATAGCCAGGCTGTTACCAAGCATCTGAAAAATATATATGATGACGGGGAGTTGATGAAAGAATCAACTTGTTCCAAAATGGAACAGGTTCAAATGGAGGGAAAACGCCTTGTTGGCAGACAGGTGGATTTCTACAACCTTGACGCTGTCATCGCCGTGGGCTATCGTGTGAACTCCAAACGAGCGACACAGTTTCGTGTCTGGGCTACTGGAGTATTGAAGGAGTATATACAAAAAGGTTACGCCATGGACGATAACCGTCTCAAGGAGTTGGGAGGCGGTGGCTATTGGAAAGAGCTCTTGGAGCGTATTCGTGACATCAGGGCATCGGAAAAGGTGCTTTATCGTCAGGTGCTGGAAATCTACGCGACAAGCATCGACTATGACCCACGGGCCTCGATTAGCGTTGAATTCTTCCGGAAGGTGCAGAATAAGATTCATTATGCCGTACATGGTCATACGGCCGCAGAACTGATAGTTGAGCGTGCGGATGCCGAACGTGACTTCATGGGCTTGACAACCTTTAAGGGTACGCACCCCACACTGAATGAGGCCAAGGTGGCGAAAAACTATCTTGACGAGAAGGAATTGCGTGTCATGGGGCAGATTGTGAGCGGATATCTCGATTTCGCAGAACGCCAGGCTGAACGCGAGCAACCAATGACAATGGGCGACTGGGCGGCGTTCCTTGACAGAATCCTGGCAACAACAGGCGAGCAGATTCTTGAGGGTTTGGGAAGTGTCTCGCACGAGCAGGCGATGGACCATGTCGCCACGGAATATGTCAAATACAAGCAGCGCACGATAAGCGATGTCGAACGAGACTATCTCGATGCAATCAGGCAACTGCAAAAGACGGAAAAAGGAGAACGGCAATAGAAACTTGGCGGATTAAAGCAGATGAAAGGCTACATGGAGGCTTTGGTTTACGAACAAAGAGAAACGTTATGCCACGCATATTCACAGCGATAAGGTTCGATGACGGGTTCAAGAGTAGGCTTGTCGCGTTGCAGGACGCACTGAGGGAGAGGGGTGTCCGGGGCGACTACTGCCCGTACGGCAACCTGCACATGACGCTGTCGTTCAACTGCGAGAACTTGCATCTGCTGCCCGAGATTCGTCAGGCGGTGAGCGAGGTGGAGTTCGAGCCGTTCACGGTCACGCTGGACCATCTGGGGACGTTCGCGCCCAAGAATTGTGTGATATGGGTGAGCGTGAAGGAGCGGGAGGCGATGACTGCCATCGCCGACAGGTTGCGCGAGCGGCTCGATGCGTACGGCGTGCCCTACAGCACGCTTCCGTTCTATCCCCATATATCGCTGGTCAAGCGTCCGTCGGCGATTGTCACCGACATCCGCATTCCGCCCGCCACCGCCCGTGTGGAGCAGATCCACGTCATGCGCTCCGAGCGCATCGGCGGCGAACTGGTTTACTCGGAAACATAATGCAATGTACAAATTATGAGTACAGAGAACAAGATAGTGATTTATCAGACGGCTGACGGCAGCAACATGCTGGACGTGAGGCTGGAAAACGACACGGTGTGGCTTTCGCAGGCTCAGATGGCTATGCTTTTTGACAAAGACAGAACGGTAATAGGAAGGCATATCAAGAATGTGTTTGACGAAAGGGAACTGAACGAAGCAGAGGTAAGTGCAAAATTTGCACATACCACTTCTCATGGAGCAATGGAGGGAAAGACACAGACTCAAATGCTTACCTTGTACAATCTTGATGTCATCATCTCCGTAGGTTATCGCGTCAAGAGCCAACGAGGCACCCAGTTCCGCATTTGGGCGAACAAGGTTCTGAAGGACTATATCGTCAAGGGATATGTTGTCAACGAGAAACGTATCAGAGAGGTTGAGGACAAGTATGCCGAGTTGAAGGAGGTGGTGCGTGTGATTGGCAGGACAATGTCATTGCAGGAGAATTTGGACACGAATGAAGAAAGAGGTCTTCTGGCCGTCATCACCGACTATGTGTATGCCCTTGACACGCTCGACCGTTACGATTACCAACAGTTGTCTATCGGCAAGACGACGACGGAGGCGTCTTTCCATGCCACGTACGACAACGCGATGGAGGCAATTAGCCAACTGAAACATAAATTCGGTGGCAGTGCTCTTTTCGGCAACGAGAAAGACGAATCGTTCAGAAGCAGCATAGGGCAAATTTACCAGACTTTCGGTGGCGAGGACTTGTACCCGTCGGTGGAGGAAAAGGCGGCGATGCTGCTCTACCTTGTCACGAAGAACCACTCGTTCAGCGATGGCAACAAACGCATAGCGGCAGCCCTCTTCCTGTGGTTTATGCATAACAACGGCGTGCTGTATAACGCCAACGGAACCAAGCGAATAGCCGACAACACGCTCGTCGCTCTCACACTGATGATAGCCGAGAGCCGAACGGAGGAAAAGGACACCATGGTCAAGGTGGTGGTCAATTTGATTAACAAGGACAATTAAAACGTTTACGAATGAAACTTTGGGAGAAGGACTTTGAGATGAACGCGGAGATAGAGCGTTTCACGGTGGGACGCGACCGCGAGTTGGACATGTTCCTCGCACGCCACGATGTGGTGGGGAGCATGGCGCACATCACGATGCTGGAGAGCATCGGGCTGCTGACGGCGGACGAGCTGCGGGTGCTGACCGATGAGCTGCGGAGGATCCATGGCGAGATAGAGCGTGGCGAGTTCGTGATCGAGGAGGGCGTCGAGGACGTGCACTCGGAGGTGGAACTCCTGCTCACGCGCCGTCTGGGCGACGTGGGCAAGAAGATACACTCGGGACGGAGCCGCAACGACCAGGTGCTGCTCGACCTCAAGCTGTTCATGCGCGCCGAACTGCGGCGCGTGGCGACTCTCGTGCGCAGCCTCTTCGACGCCCTCCAGCGGCAGAGCGAGGAGTACAAGGACGTGCTCCTGCCGGGCTACACGCACCTGCAGGTGGCGATGCCCTCGTCGTTCGGACTGTGGTTCGGAGCCTACGCGGAGAGCCTGACCGACGACATGACCCTACTCGAGGCGGCCTACCGCACCGTCAACCGCAACCCTCTGGGCTCAGCTGCCGGCTACGGCTCGTCGTTCCCGCTCGACAGGAAGATGACAACGGAACTGCTTGGTTTCGACGGCATGAACTACAACGTAGTCTACGCCCAGATGGGACGCGGAAAGACGGAGCGCAATGTGGCTTACGCCCTCGCCTCGATAGCGGGGACGGTGGCTAAGCTGGCTTTCGACGCGTGCATGTTCAACAGCCAGAACTTCGGCTTCATCAAGTTGCCCGACGAATGCACCACGGGAAGCAGCATCATGCCGCACAAGAAAAACCCCGACGTGTTCGAACTCACGCGCGCCAAGTGCAACAAGCTCCAGTCGCTGCCCATGCAGATAACGCTGATGATGAACAACCTGCCGAGCGGTTATTTCCGCGACTTGCAACTCATCAAGGAGGTGTTCATTCCCGCCTTCGCCGAGCTGGCGGACTGCCTTGAGATGACCACCTACATCGTGAGCCGCATGGAGGTGAACCGCCACATCCTCAACGACAGCCGCTACGACCTGATGTTCAGCGTCGAGGAGGTGAACCGCCGCACAGCCGCCGGCACTCCCTTCCGCGACGCCTACAAGCAGGTGGGACTGGAAATCCAGCACGGGCAGTTCACGCCGCGGCGCACGGTGGCGCACACCCACGAGGGCAGCATCGGCAACCTCTGCACGCGCGAGATAGCCGCCCTCATGGACGCCGTATGGCAGAAGTTCGACTTCGAGCGAGCCGAGAGGGCTGAATCAGCCCTCCTTGGCAAAACCTCCCGTTAACTACCAACGCCAACGGCGCATAACTCCCATTTATTAACTCCCGTTAACTCCCTAAAAAAAATGAAACGACGCAGAAGTGACTTCAACCAGAAGGTGATGTGGGGCATCATGGCGATGGCGATCATCGTCATCGCGCTCGTGATGCTCTTCACCGAGTGGGCGTTCCAGCATGCCTGAACGGACGCTGGACGCAGGAAAAAAGGCTCCAAAAGGGCGGTGCGGGAGATATTTTTCGTGCCGAGGCAACATTTTGGGCATAAAATTTTGTGAATAACCGCAAAAACACTAATTTTGCACCGTGAATTAGGATTGAGTGAGGGGCCCGAGAGAGTTCCTCACTTGATTTTATAAGCGAAACTTATCAAGAACAACCTCAACCAACGACAATGATTCAGAAAGAGACCGTCGAGAAGATTGTGGGCGAATGGCTCGCCGACAAAGACTATTTTCTTGTTGATGTGCAGATATCCGCCGACGACCGCATCGTGGTGGAGATCGACCACAAGGAGGGAGTGTGGATAGACGACTGCGTGGCTCTGTCGCGCTTCATCGAGGAGCGCCTCGACCGCGACGACGAGGACTACGAGCTCGAGGTGGGAAGCGCCGGCGTCGGACAGCCGTTCAAGGTGCGCCAGCAGTGGCTCAACCACCTGGAGAAGAACGTCGAGGTCCTGAAGGCGGACGGGCAGAAGCTGCGCGGCACGCTCACCGAGGTGGCTGACGACACGTTCACCGTGGTGGCGCAGGTGAAGCGCAAGCTCGAGGGCGACAAGCGCCCCCGCCTCGTAGAAGAGCCTACCACGCTCCGCTACGACGAGATCAAGTCCTGCAAGTACGACTTCTGAGTATGGGTTTCGCAAGCGCCGCTTGCGAAGACTACAGACTACAGACTACAGACTACAGACTAAAAAACCATCTGCGTCAATTTGAATGCAACCCACGAATAACACCTGCATCTGCGTCAATCTGCGTTAAAAAAACAACCAACGAAAATATCTGCGTCAATTTGAATGCAACCCACGAATAACACTTACATCTGCGTTAATCTGCGTTAAAAAAAACCAGCAACAAATAAATTGTAAATCCGTAAATAGTAAATACAAAATAATGGCAACAAAAAAATCAGAGCAAATCAGCCTCATCGATACCTTCGCCGAGTTCAAGGAGACGAAGAACATCGACAGGCCCACACTGGTGAGCGTCCTGGAGGAGAGCTTCCGCGGCGCCATCGCCAAGATGTTCGGTTCGGACGAGAACTACAGTGTGATTGTCAACCCCGACAAGGGCGACTTCGAGATCTACCGCGACCGCATCGTGGTGGCCGACGGCGAGGTGACCGACCCCAACAAGGAAGTGTCGCTCAGCGAGGCGCACGAGATAGACGAGGACTTCGAGGTGGGCGAGGAGCTCACCGAGTCGATTGACTTCGCCAAGTTCGGCCGCCGCGCCATCCTCACCCTGCGCCAGACGCTGGCGAGCAAGATCCTCGACCTCGAGCACGACAACCTCTACAACGAGTACAAGGACAAGGTGGGCACCATCGTCAGCGGCGAGGTGCACAACGTGTGGAAGAACGAGACGCTCATCCTCGACGAGAACGACCGCGAGCTCATCCTGCCCAAGAAGGAGCAGATCCCCGGCGACTTCTTCCGCAAGGGCGACATCGTGCGCGCCGTCGTGGCACGCGTGGACAACACCTCGGGCGTGCCCAAGATCATCCTCTCGCGCACCAGCCCCATGTTCCTCCAGCGCCTGCTTGAGAACGAGGTGCCCGAGCTCGCCGACGGACTGATTGCCATCAAGAAGATCAGCCGCCTGCCGGGCCGCCGCGCCAAGATCGCCGTCGAGAGCTACGACGACCGCATCGACCCCGTGGGAGCATGCGTGGGTGTCAAGGGAAGCCGCGTGCACGGCATCGTGCGCGAGCTGCGAGGCGAGAACCTCGACGTCATCCCATGGACATCGAACCTCGAGCTGCTCATCAGCCGCACACTCCAGCCGGCGCACATCAACAAGATCTCCATCGACAACGAGAACCGCCACGTCGACGTCTACCTCGACCCCGACCAGGTGTCTCTCGCCATCGGCAACGGCGGTGCGAACATCAAGCTCGCCTCGCTGCTCACGGAGATGACCATCGACGTCTTCCGCGAACTGCAGGAGGGCGAGGGCGAGAACGACGTCAATCTCGACGAGTTCACCGACGACATCGAGCCGTGGATCATCGAGCAGCTCAAGGGCATCGGACTGACCACCGCCCGCAACGTGCTCAACGCTCCGCGCGAGCTGCTCATCGAGCAGGCCGACCTCGAGGAGGAGACCGTCGACGAGGTGCTCGCAATCCTCCGCGAGGAACTGGAAGAGGAAGAGGAGACGGAATAGAGTGTAGAGAATAGAGTGTAGAGTGTAAAGAATAAAGAATAGACAATAAAGAATAAATGGATAGTTTTGCTGCTCATGCAGAGCTGATATCCATACATTCTGTATAATCTATAAATTCCATACCATCTATAGGCTCTATAAAAATCTATAATAACCCAACAACCCTCAACCCCTCAACCCTTCAACCCCAGAAAAAAAATATGATCAGAATAAGCAAAGCAACAAAAGAATTCAACGTTGGCCTGACAACGATAGTCGAGTTCCTCGCCAAGAAGGGACACGAGATCCCCGTCGACCCCAACCACAAGCTCACCGACGAACAGTACGAGCTCGTGCAGCGACAGTTCAGCAGCGACCGCAACCTGCGCAACACAGCCCAGGACCTCAGCCAGAAGCGCCAGGTCAAGGAGGAGCGCAAGGTGTACGCCCTGCCCGAACAGGAGCCCAAGCCGAAGCCCGAACCGCCCAAGCGACCGGAGGTGGTCAAGCCCAAGGTGGTGGGCAAGATAGACCTCGGCAAGCCGGGTGTGTTCGTCGACGAGGAGCACAAGCGTCAGGAGGCCGAGAAGGCGGAGCGGGAGAAGAAGGAGCGCGCCGAGCGCGAGGCCGCCGAGGTCGCCGCAAAGGCGAAGGCCGCCGCCGAGGAGGCCGCACGCAGGCAGGCTGAGGCCGCCAAGGCTGAGGCCACGGCCGAGACAAAGCCCGCGGAGGCAAAACCAGCCGAGGAGAAGCCCGCCGAGTCGCAGGTGACCACCTACACCAACCACAAGGGCAAGGTGATCGGCGAGGAGAAGGACGGCGTGTTCCGCCTCACGACACACGACGGCGAGGTGCAGGGACTGACCGTGAAGGGTCATATAGACCTCTCGACCATCAACCAGTCGACCCGTCCGAAGAAGAAGAGCCGCGACGAGCGCCGACGCGAGCGCGAGGCCGCCCAGGGCGAGAAGAAGAAGCGCACACGCGTGGGCAAGGAGAAGGTGGACATAGCCGCCGAGGTGAAGAAGGGACAAGGCGGACAGAACGGCAAGCCGGGAGCCCAGCCCCAGGGCAAGGGCGGCGGCAAGCCGGGTCAGCAGCAGCCCCAGAACCAGGGTTCGGGCAAGAAGAAGAAGAAGAAGAACCAGCAGCCCATCGTCCAGGAGGTGAGCGAGGAGGACGTAGCACGCCAGGTGAAGGAGACGCTGGCACGTCTCACCGCCAAGGGCAAGAGTGCCAGCTCCAAGTACCGCCGCGACAAGCGCGACAGCATCCGCCAGGGCATGGAGGAGGCCGCCGAGATGGAGGCCGCCGAGAGCAAGGTGCTCAAGCTCACGGAGTTTGTGACCGCCAACGACCTCGCCACCATGATGGGCGTGCCCGTCACCAAGGTCATCGGCACCTGCATGTCGATCGGCATGATGGTGAGCATCAACCAGCGCATGGATGCCGAGACGATCAACATCGTGGCCGACGAGTTCGGCTTCAAGACGGAGTATGTCAGCGCCGAGGTGCAGGAGGCCATCCATGAGGAGGAGGACCGCGAGGAGGACCTCGTGGCCCGCGCCCCGATTGTGACCGTGATGGGCCATGTCGACCACGGCAAGACGAGCCTGCTCGACTACATACGCAAGACCAATGTCATCGCCGGCGAGGCGGGAGGCATCACCCAGCACATAGGCGCCTACAACGTCAAGCTCGACGACGGCCGCCACATCACATTCCTCGACACCCCGGGTCACGAGGCGTTCACCGCCATGCGTGCTCGCGGCGCCCAGGTGACGGATATCGCCATCATCATCATCGCGGCGGACGACGACATCATGCCGCAGACGCGCGAGGCCATCGACCACGCCGTGGCTGCCAACGTGCCCATCGTGTTCGCGATAAACAAGGTGGACAAGCCAGCCGCCAACCCCGAGAAGATCAAGGAGGGACTGGCGGCCATGAACTTCCTCGTCGAGGACTGGGGAGGCAAGTACCAGAGCCAGGACATCAGCGCCAAGCACGGCCAGGGAGTGCCCGAGCTCATGGAGAAGGTGCTGCTCGAGGCCGAGATGCTCGACCTCAAGGCCAACCCCAACCGCAAGGCGACGGGCTCGGTCATCGAGTCGTCGCTTGACAAGGGCCGCGGCTACGTAGCCACGGTGCTGGTGAGCAACGGCACGCTCCACGTGGGTGATGTCGTGCTGGCGGGCACCCACTACGGACGTGTGCGCGCCATGCTCAACGAGCGCGGCCAGCGCGTCGAGCAGATCGGCCCCAGCCAGGCGGCCACCCTGCTCGGTCTCGACGGAGCCCCGACCGCGGGCGACACGTTCCATGTCATGGAGTCGGACCAGGAGGCCCGCGAGGTGGCTACCAAGCGTCTGCAGCTGCAGCGCGAGCAGGGTCTGCGCACGCAGACTCACCTCACGCTCGACGAGATCGGCCGCCGCATAGCACTGGGTGGATTCCAGGAACTCCAGGTCATCGTCAAGGGCGACGTGGACGGCTCTATCGAGGCCCTCTCCGACTCGCTCATCAAGCTCTCGACCGAGAAGATTGCCGTCAACGTCATCCGCAAGGCCGTCGGTCAGATCTCGGAGTCGGACGTCGCGCTCGCCGCCGCTTCCGACGCCATCATCGTCGGCTTCCAGGTGCGTCCCTCAGCCGCCGCCCGCAAGATGGCGGAGCAGCAGGGTGTCGACATCCGCCTCTACAGCATCATCTACGACGCCCTCAACGAGGTGCGCAGCGCCATGGAGGGCATGCTCGCACCCGAGATCAAGGAGGAGAAGACGGGCGAGGTCGAGGTGCGCCAGGTATACCACATCACCAAGGTGGGCACGGTGGCCGGTGCCTTCGTGCTCGACGGCAAGGTGGAGCGCAAGAACAAGGCGCGCGTCATCCGCGACGGCATCGTGGTCTTCACGGGCCAGATTAACGCCCTGAAGCGTTTCAAGGACGATGTCAAGGAGGTGAGCCGCGACTTCGAGTGCGGTATCTCGCTCGTCAACTACAACGATATCCGCGAGGGCGACATCATCGAGACGTTCAACGAGATTGAGGTAAAGGCAACGCTGTGATGATATAGGGAGTTATGCGCCTTTGGCGCTTGGAGTTAATGAATGGGAGTTATGCATGCCGTTGGCATGCTGGGAGTTAACGGAATGTTGGCTCCGAGAAAATTTCCGCTAACTCCACGAGCGAAAGCGAGTTAACTCCCGGCGCCTTTGGCGCATAACTTCTGCTAACTCCCGTAGAAAATGAATCCATTCGACCTGATAATAGTCATCGTGCTGCTCTGGGCGGCCATCGCGGGTTTCCGCGACGGTCTGCTCAGGCAGGTTTTCTCGTGGGTGGGTTTCGCCCTCGGACTGTTCGTCGCCTACAACTACGGCGAGCCGGTCGCCGCCCGCATGGGTTGCTCGCTGCCCGTGGCCTTCCTCTGCATCTGCATCGGAGTGCCCCTTCTCGGCAGCCTGCTCGCCTCGCTGCTCACCAAGTTGCTCGACGTCACCATGGTGCTGGGCCTCGCCAACCGCATGGGCGGTGTGGCGCTCAGCCTGCTCAAGTATGCGCTCCTCGCCAGCTTCATCGTCTATTTCGGACAGAAGGTAATGCCCGCTCCCGAGCAGATGCAGACGGAGTCGGTGTTCTACTCGCCCCTCCTCAGGATTGGCGAGTTCATCTGGAGCCGGCTCTGACGAGCGGCTCTTTAGCATGGCATCAGCGCAGGCTTTTTCGCAAAAAATCCGTCGTTATAACATTATATCGATATATCGTTATATCGACGTAAAATCAATCAAAATTCAACAACAAAAATGACTCGCCTCATCCTGCTTCCACTCCTGCTGTTCTCCCTCGTCGCCACGGCGCAGAAGTCGCTCAGCCGCACCGAGACGGAGGCTCTCGCGCTCAGGCTCGCCGACGAATGGAAGGCAGAGAGGCGCACCCACTATGAGACGGCGATGGCGACGGGCTGCATCACCTACGACACACTGCGCATGCGCCTCTTCGCCAATGTCTTCGGACGCAAGGCGCCCGAGGGCGGACGCAGCCTGTGGATCTCGCTCCATGGCGGCGGCACCGCTCCCGCGGCGGTCAACGACCAGCAGTGGCAGAACCAGGGCAGGCTCTACGCCCCCCGCGAGGGCGTCTATGTCGCCCCGCGAGCCGCCTACGACGACTGGGACATGCACTGCAAACCCCTGACCGACACCCTCTACCGCCAGCTCATCGAGATGGCTGTCGCCTGCTTCGACGTCAACCCCGACCGTGTCTACCTGCTCGGCTATTCCGCCGGCGGCGACGGTGTGTGGCGCCTCGCCCCCCGTCTTGCCGACCGCTGGGCCGCCGCCTCGATGATGGCCGGTCACCCGGGCTCCGTCTCTCAGCTCAACCTGCGCAACCTCCCCTACATGATCTGGTGCGGTGCGCTCGACGCCGCCTACGACCGCAACACGCTCAACGCCCGCCGCATCCTCGAGCTCGACTCGCTCCGCACCGCCGACCCCGATGGGTATGTCCACGAGGGGCACATCATCGAGGGCAAGGGACACTGGATGGACCGCATGGACACAGCCGCCATCGCATGGATGGCGAAGCACACGCGCAACCCCTACCCCCATCGCATCGTGTGGCGGCAGGAGGAGGTAACGCAGCCATCGTTCTACTGGCTCTCGGCGCCCGCCGACGAGCGGCAGGAGGGCAAGACCGTGCGCGTGGAGATAAGCGGCCAGACGGTCAATATCTCGCAGTGCGACTACAGCCGCCTGACCATCTGGCTCAACGACTCGCTCCTCGACCTCGACCGCAAGGTGGAGGTGCGTTTCAATGGCAAGCGTCTCTTCCGCGGTCGCCTCAAGCGCACCGAGGCGAACATGCGCGAGTCGCTCTCGCAGCGTGGCGACACGCGCTACATCTTCCCCGCCAAACTGACCGTCAGCGTCAGGTAAGTCCGCGCCCTTGTCCGCATTGGAAACGGGCGTGAATGCCTGCCCGCAGCCGCGGGCGGTGGGGCAGTGCAGCCTCAGACAGCCGAAACTTGGTAGGATATAGCCTTTTTCTGCAAAAAAATTCGTAACTTTGCAGGCTGTAAGGAAACCAACGACATGAAAATAGGGATTGCAAGGACAACAGTAATGTTTTTTCTCGTCGCCTGCCCGGCACTCGGGGCCAACGCCCAGGCTAAGAAGGGGCAGGAGGCCGACACCATAACCCAGAACAAGCGCATGGCTGAGGTGGTCATCACCTCGGCGAGCCGTCAGAAGCTCGAGCGTCCGCAGATCGGACTCGAGAAAGTGCGCGTGCAGGAGATGAAGAAGCTGCCCTCGCTCTTCGGCGAGCGCGACATCATACGCCAGCTCCAGCTCCTGCCCGGCGTGAAGGCGGAGAGCGACGGCAGCGGCGGCTTCCAGGTGCGCGGCGGCACATCGGGCCAGAACCACATCCTGCTCGACGACGGAACCATCTACAACTCGGGCCACATGATGGGCCTCTTCTCCACGTTCAACGACGCCGTCATCGCGTCGGCCGATTTATATAAGGGTGTGCCCCCCGCCTCGTTCGGCGGCGGCACGTCGTCGGTGCTCAACGTGGTGACGAAGAACGCGCAGCCAAAGTTCGGCATCGAGGGCACCGTCGGCCTGCTCTCCGCCAAGGTGAGCGCCGACATACCCATGGGCGACAAGGTGCGCGCCTTCGTGGGCCTGCGCCGCACCTACTTCGACCTCTTCCTCAAGATGGTGAAGAAATACCGCGGCACGTCGCTCAACTTCTACGACTTCAACGCCAAGATAAGCTACGACATCGACGAGCGCAACCGCATCTGGGGCAGCTTCTTCCGCGGCCGCGACAACATGGCGTTCGACGACCTCATGAACTCGGGCTGGGGCAACATGACGGGCAACCTGCGCTACTGGCACTCGTTCAACGAGGACCACTACATGACCACCTCGGCGTTTGTCACCTCCTACGGCTACGACACGGAGATGGACATGGACGATATCGGCAACAGCTACGACACGGGACTCTTCCACGCCGGACTGAAGCAGTCGTTCAACTGGAACCCCATCGAGAAGCTCTCGCTCCTCTACGGCTTCCAGACGCGCTACACGAAGCTCACCTCGCTCAACATCACCCAGCAGGCGTACAACCGCAACGAGGTGCGCAAGGCATGGGAGAACGACATCTGGGTGAACGGCGAGTGGAGCCCCACGGAGCGCCTGTCGCTCCTCGCCGGCCTGCGCCTGAACATCTTCTCGGTGCTGGGCGGCGCCCCCTACTACGAGGTGAATGACAAGGGCGACATCACCCGGAGCTACGACTACGCCAACGGCGAGTTCGTGCGCACACACTTCACCTGGGAGCCGCGCCTGAGCCTCAACCTGCGCCTCTCGCCCAACGTCAGTCTCAAGGCGGGCTACGCTCGCCTGAGCCAGAACGTGCGCCCGCTCTACAACAACGGCATGGCATCGGTCTTCAACCGCTACACGATGTCGAGCAACCTCGTGCTGCCCGAGATCTCCAACCAGGTGAGCCTCGGCACGACGGCCCTCATCGCCGACGGACGCTACGAGCTGACGGGAGAGGCGTACTACAAGACGACGCAGAACATCATCGACTACAAGGACGGCAAGAACTTCAACTCGGAGATCGAGGTGGACCGCATCATACGCTCGGGCGAGGGCCGCTCGTACGGCATCGAGGTGCTCCTGCGCAAGAACGCGGGCCGTCTGACGGGCTTCATCGGCTACACGCTGTCGTGGAGCGAGAACAAGATCCCGGGCATCAACAACGGGCAGTGGTACACGGCCGCCAACGACCGCCGGCATGACATCTCCGTCGCCCTGATGTACCAGATCACGAAGAAGTGGGACATCTCCGCCACCTGGACCTTCCAGTCAGGACAGGCGTTCTCCGCCCCGAGCGCCAAGTACGACGTCAACAACGAGACCATCTACTACTACGCCGAGCGCAACGGCTACCGCGCGCCCTCCTACCACCGCCTTGACATCAGCGCCAACTGCCGCCGCCAGCACGTGACCAAGAGCGGCCGCAAATGGTCGTCGGAGTGGTCGTTCGGCCTCTACAACGCCTACAACCGCTACAACCCCTACGCCATCAAGATCAAGAACAACCCCAACCGCCCCACGGGCACGCTGACCACGCTCACCGCCATGTTCGGCATCATGCCCTCAGTGTCTTACACGTTTAAATTCTGACCTCCCCATGCGCAACAATACATTACCTTTATTCTTTATTCTTTGTTCTTTATTCCTTGTCTCTTGCTCCGAGGAAATCGAGCTCGACTACCGCGACGTGGAACCCTTCTACGTCATCCAGGGCGACGTGACCGACACGGAGACTAAGGTGCTCATCACCCGCTCGCGACAGATGAGCGACAGCGTCAGGGGCAAGGGGCTCGACGTGGCTGAGGTGCGCATCAGCGACGACCTCGGACGCAGCGAGCGACTGGTGTTCGCCGCCGACGGCTACTACCGTTCGCCCTCGGGCTGGACGGGGGAGACGGGGCGCACCTATCGCATGGACGTGAAGATGGACGGCAAGGAATACACAGCCACCTCGTTCATGATGCCGCGCGTCACGCTCGACTCCGTCTATTTCGTGTGGCTCGAGACGGCGGGCATGCGCATGTGCCTGCTCAAGTACCACTACACCTATCC
>JABUTZ010000039.1:25918-30311 GCA_021443415.1 Bacteroidaceae bacterium
CAACGTATTACCTATTAGCTATTACCTATTAGCTAAATCCGCAGTCCGTCGAGGAGGCGAAGGTACCGTGCGATGGCGTCGTCCACCTCGGAGCGCAGGATGAACTCATGGGCGGTGTGGCTGCGGCTGCTCTCGCCGGGACCCATCTTCATGCTCGGGAAAGGCATGAGGGACTGGTCGCTGAGCGTTGGACTGCCGAAGGGCGTGAGCCCCATCTCCATGCAACGGCGCACGAGAGGGTGGCGTGGGTCGATGCGACTGCTGCCGAGGCGTGTGGAGCGAGGCGTGAGTTCGCTCTCGAGCGACGAGCGCAGGATGGCGACCGCCTCCTCGTTGGAGTAGAGTTCGTTGGTGCGCACATCGATGGTGAACGAGCAGCGGTCGGGCACCACATTGTGCTGCGTGCCGGCGTTGATGATGGTGACCGACGTCTTGACGGCACCGAGCAAGGGGGAAGTCTTCGGGAAGAGCGTCCCGGGCTGCTGGAGACGGTCGATGTCGCGCATTGCGCGGTAGATGGCGTTGTCGCCCTCCTCGCGGGCGGCATGGCCTGCAACTCCGTGAGCCACAGCGTCTATCACCACCAGTCCCTTCTCGGCGATGGCGGGCTGCATTGAGGTCGGTTCGCCCACGAGAGCGACACTAATCGGGGGCAGGAGCGGCACCATCGCCTCGATGCCGCCGCGTCCGCCCACCTCCTCCTCGGCGGTGGCGAGGAAGACGAGGTTGTAAGTCTGCGGGGGCAGAGCGGCGAAGACGTGCAGGAGGCTCACGAGCGACGCACCATCGTCGTTGCTCCCGCGAGCAGTTATGCGGTCGTCGCCGTCGGGCACCTCGGGCGTCACCTCCCCACGCACCGTGTCGATATGTGCGCAGAGCAACAGCGTGGGTCGCGCCGCGTCATGGTCGTCGCGCACCGCCCACAGGTTGTGCATGTGCCTTTGAGGCCGCAACCCCATCTGTCTCATGTAGCATTCCAGCAGATTCGCCGCCGCCGCCTCGTCGCGACTCACCCTCGGAATGGCGCACAACCGCCTCAGCAGCTGCCACGCCCGCTCCTGAATATCGTGTATGTCAGTCATCGTTTCGTATATTTTCTGCAAAAGTAATACAAATATTTGTCAATGTGGGCGGATTTTCGTATTTTTGCACTCATAAAAAGGAGTCGTTATGTACAATTCCAGTCTTTTCGCGAGCCTGGTGCACGAACAGGCACGCATGTATGGGGAGCGCGTGGCGCTCAGTTATCGCGACTATGACGCCGACTGCTGGCGCGACATATCGTGGGAGGACTTTTCCAGAGACGTGCGCAAGGTGAGCCGTGCGCTGGTGTCGCTGGGCATCGGCGAGCAGGAGAACATCGGCGTGTTCTCGCAGAACAAGCCCGAGTGCCTCATCACCGACTTCGGAGCCTACGGCGTCAGGGCGGTGACCATACCGTTCTACGCCACGAGCAGCGAGCACCAGGTGACCTACATGGTGCGCGACGCCGGCATACGCATGGTGCTCGTGGGCGAGCAGTACCAGTATGACACGCTCTGGCGCGTGCAGGGCATCACCCACTCGATAGAGCACATCGTCGTGTTCGACCCCAAGGTGGAGCGCAACCCCATGGACCGCATCTCGATCTCGTGGGAGGAGTTCCTCGCCATGGGCGACGGCGAAGAGCACCAAGCGGAAGTGGACAGGCGCACAGCCGCCGCCACCGTCGACGACCTCATCAACATCCTCTACACCAGCGGTACGACAGGCGAGCCGAAGGGAGTGATGCTGACCATGAGGATGTATGCCGCCGGACTCAAGGGCAACGACGAGGCGCTGCCCACGCTCAGCGACCAGGACCGCGTGCTCAACTTCCTGCCCTTCACCCACGTCTTCGAGCGCGCGTGGAGCTATCTCTGCGTAAGCAAGGGCGCCCACCTCTTCGTCAACCTCCGTCCGCAGGACGTGCAGAAGTCGATGCAGGAGGTGCACCCCACGTGCATGTGCTCGGTGCCCCGCTTCTGGGAGAAAGTATATGCCGGTGTCAAGGAGCGCATCAACACCAGCCCCGCCATGCAGCGCAAGATCATGACCGAGGCCATCGAGGTCTGCCGCGACTACAACGTCAAGTACAAGCTGCGCGGCCTCGTAGCCCCCTTCCATATCCGCCTGCGCTACCTCTTCTACGAGAAGACGGTCATCTCGCTGCTCAAGAAAGCCCTCGGACTGGAGAACGGCAACTTCTTCCCCACCGCGGGGGCCTACGTGAGCAAGGATATCGAGGAGTTCATCCACGCCGCCGGCATCTTCATGATGGTGGGTTACGGACTGACCGAGAGCACGGCGACCGTGAGCAACGACCATATCGGCGAGCCCGTCACATTGGGCAGCGTAGGGCGCATCATACGCGGCCTGGAGGTGAAGATCGACGAGGAGAACCAGAACGAGGTGCTCCTGCGCGGCGACACCATCACCCCCGGCTACTACAACAAGCCCGCTGAGACGGCCAAGGCGATCGACAAGGACGGATGGTTCCACACGGGCGACGCCGGCTACATAAAGAACGGCGAGCTCTTCCTCACCGAGCGCATCAAGGACCTCTTCAAGACCTCGAACGGCAAGTACATAGCCCCGCAGATGATCGAGGGCGGACTGGTCGTGGACCGCTTCATCGACCAGGTGGTGGTGATAGCCAACGAGCGCAAGTTCGTGAGCGCGCTCATCATCCCCGAGTACAAGCTGCTCGGCGAATGGGCGGCGGAGGAAGGCATCGCCTACAAGGACATGGCGGAGCTCTGCGCCAACGAACGCACCGTGCAGATGGTGCTCTCGCGCATCCAGACCCTCCAGCAGGGACTCGCCTACTACGAGCAGGTGAAGCGCATCACGCTCCTGCCCGAGCCGTTCAGCATCGAGAGCGGCGAGGTGACCAACACACTCAAGGTGAAGCGCTCGGTGGTCAACCAGCACTACGCCGAGGTGATAGAAAAAATGTACGAAGAATGATAACACAGGAACAACTCAAGGAGATACAGTCGCGGGCGGACAGCATCAACCGCTATCTCGACATCGACTCGAAGCGCATACAGCTCGAGGAGGAGGAACTGCGCACGCAGGCACCCGGATTCTGGGATGACCGCACGAGGGCGGAGGCGCAGATGAAGCTCGTCAAGGGCATCAAGCGATGGATCGACGGCTACACGGAGGTGCGCGCCCTCGTCGACGAGTGCGCCCTCGCCTTCGACTACTACAAGGAAGAGATAGTCACCGAGGAGGAGGTGGACGAGGCGTACGCCAAGGCCATCGCCGCCATCGAGGATCTCGAGCTCAAGAACATGCTGCGCGCCGAGGAGGACTCGATGGACGCAGTGCTCAAGATCAACTCGGGAGCCGGCGGCACCGAGGCCCAGGACTGGGCGCAGATGCTCATGCGCATGTACATGCGGTGGGCGGAGACCAACGGATACAAGTGCGTCATCAGCAACCTCCAGGAGGCCGACGACGCGGGCATCAAGACCTGCACGCTCGAGATCCAGGGCGAGATGGCGTACGGATACCTGAAAGGTGAAAACGGCGTGCACCGCCTCGTGCGCGTGTCGCCCTACAACGCCCAGGGCAAGCGCATGACCTCGTTCGCGAGTGTCTTCGTCACGCCCCTCGTCGACGACACCATCGAGGTGAACATCGAACCGGCGCGCATCTCATGGGACACGTTCCGCAGCAGCGGAGCCGGCGGCCAGAACGTCAACAAGGTGGAGTCGGGCGTGCGCCTGCGCTACCAGTACAAGGACCCCTACACGGGCGAGGAGGAGGAGATCCTCATCGAGAACACCGAGACGCGCGACCAGCCCAAGAACAAGGAGAACGCCATGCGCCTCCTGCGCTCGATGCTCTACGACAAGGAGATGAAGCACCGCATGGAGGAGCAGGCCAAGGTGGAGGCCGGCAAGAAGAAGATAGAGTGGGGCAGCCAGATCCGCTCCTACGTCTTCGACGACCGACGCGTCAAGGACCACCGCACGGGTTGCCAGACGAGCGACGTGGGAGGTGTGATGGACGGCAAGATCGACGCCTTCATCAAGGCGTACCTGATGGAGTTTGCGGCCGAGGGAGCTGGCTGATTGTTAACGCAGATTAACGCAGATTTAGCCACAGATTAACACGGACTACTGGCATTTAACGCGGACCTACTTTGATTTACTATTTGACGATTTACAATTTACAATTTATTTACGATTTGGATTATTTACGATTTTTGGTTGCTTGTGGGTCGAGATATCGTTATATTGACATAACGTTATAACGACGCGCGGCGAAGATTTCGAAATATCGAACGAGGCTCTACACTCTGCATTCTGCACTCTACACTCTACACTCTACACTCTACACTCTGCACTCTACACTCTACACT
>JABUTZ010000039.1:30803-36863 GCA_021443415.1 Bacteroidaceae bacterium
CCCAACCCCCAACCCCCAACGTTAGCAAAGCGAAACTTAGAAAAATATGAAAAAGATTTTGTGCGTGGGCAACGCCCTTGTGGACCGTCTGTTCACCAACACCGCCGACACGACGCTCAGCGCCATCGGACTGGAGCGCGGAGGCATGAGCCTCATCGACGACGAGAGGTCGGCATGGCTTGCCGACCACACCCGCGGGATGGCGTGCGAATACGCCACGGGAGGTTCGTCGTCGAACACCGCCCTCGCCCTCGCCCACCTGCGGGGACAGGTGGGTTATGTGGGCATGATAGGAGGCGACGAGGTGGGAGCCTTCTACGAGCGCACGCTCCGCGAGGCGGGCGTGAGGACGCACCTCTTGCGCGACTCGAAGACAGTGACGGGCATCGCCAACACGTTCATCTCGCCCGACGGTGAGCGCACGTTCGCCACCCATCTCGGAGCCGCCTCGCTGCTCGGCGCCGACCTCATCTCGATGGAGCTGATGGAGGGTTACGACATCCTCTACGTGGAGGGCTACCTGCTCATGAACCACGACCTCGCCAAGAAGATCATGCGCACCGCCGACCGCCTCGGCATGGAGATCGCCCTCGACCTCTCGAGCTACAACATCGTGGCGGCTGACCGCGACTTCTTCCGCCAGATACTCGCCGACTACGTCGACATCGTCTTCGCCAACGAGCAGGAGGCACTCGCCTTCGCCTTTCCCGACCGTCCCGTGGCCGACTTCAGCGCCGACGCCCCCGGCTACGACGAGCAGCTCGACACCGCCGCCACCATCCTCTCGCGCATCTGCCGCACGGCGGTGGTCAAGTGCGGCAGCAAGGGCTCGGTCTATCACCACGCCGACGAGCGCGGTGTCTGCCGCGAGCATGCCCTGCCCCGCAGCCAAGTGGTCGATACGACAGCCGCGGGCGACTTCTTCGCCGCCGGCTTCTTCTCGCAGTACGCCGCCGGAGCCGACATCGACACCTGCATGCGCAAGGCGGCAGAGGTGGCGGCAGAGGTCATCAAGGTGGTGGGTACGCGCCTGAGCGACGAGACATGGGCGCGTCTGGCGCAGTGAAACGACTGACAATATGCAAGTTATGCTTGCGATGACAACAAAACGACTGACATTGCGCAAGACGTGCTTGCGATGACAACAAAACGACAACATACTCTTTTTCGGACGATGAAAAAACTCTTTTTCGCACTCATGCTGCTGCCCCTCTCGGCGTATGGCCAGCGCAGCGACGGCGAACTGCAGAAGCAGATTGACATATTCGTAAACCTCTACCGCACGCTCGACATGTTCTATGTCGACACGCTCGCGGCGGACACGGCCGTGCGCTGGGCCATCGACGGCATGCTCGGCAAGGTGGACCCCTTCACGGTCTACTACCCCAACGACGACGACGAGGAACTCATGCAGATTACGCGAGGCAAGTACGCCGGCATCGGTGCCTTAATCCGTTGGAACAGGAAGCACAAGCGTGCGCAGATAGCCGAGCCCTACGAGGACACACCGAGCCACAAGGCAGGGCTCAGGGCGGGCGACATACTGCTCAGCATCGACGGACGCGACATCTACAACAAGATGACCGCCGAGGTGACCAAGATGCTGCGCGGCGAGGCGGGCACCACCTTCTCGGTGAGCGTGCTCCGCGGCAAGGACACTCTCGACGTGTCGCTGACGAGGCGCAGCATCCAGCTGCCCGTCATCCCCTATTCGGGACTCCTCCCCGACAGCGTCGGCTACATCTCGCTGACCGGCTTTGTCGAGGGCACGGCTGTCGAGATGCGGCGCACCGTCATGTCGCTGATGGACATGGGCATGAAGTCGCTCGTGCTCGACCTGCGCAGCAATCCCGGCGGCAGTCTCGAGGAGGCGATCGACATCCTCTCGCTCTTCCTGCCCAAGGGTTCGCTCGTGGTGAGCCGCAAGGGCAAGATGCCGAGTGCGTGCGGCGACATGTTCACGCGCACCCAGCCCATCGTGCCCGAGACGCTGCCCGTCGCCGTGCTCGTGAACAGCGCCAGCGCCAGCGCCGCGGAGATAGTCAGCGGCACGCTCCAGGACATGGACCGCGCCGTGGTGGTGGGCCAGCGCACCTACGGCAAGGGGCTTGTGCAGAGCATACGCGACATGCCCGAGGGCGGGTCGCTCAAGATTACCACCAGCCGCTACTACATCCCCAGCGGCCGTTGCATACAGGCTTACGACTACCGCCACCTCAACCCCGACGGCAGCGTGGGCACGGTGCCCGACAGCCTGACCCGCGTCTTCCGCACGGCGGCAGGCCGTGAGGTGCGCGACGGCGGAGGCATCAAGCCCGACGTGGTCGTGACACCCGACTCGCTGCCCACGCTCGTCTTCGACATCGTCGAGAGCGACGTCATGTTCGACTTCGCCACCGACTACGCCGCCTCCCATCCCATCATCGCCCGCCCCGGCGAATTTGAGATAAGCGACGAGGACTACCAGGCGTTTGTCGACTATGTCGTAGCCAACGACTTCAAGTACAACCGCCGCAGCGACGAGGTGCTGAAGACCTTGCGCCAGATAGCGCGCATCGAGGGCTACCTCGAGTCGGCACAGGACGAGTTCGACGCCCTCGAGCGCAAGCTCAACCCCGAACCGTCGGTCGACCTCATGCGCAACCGCCGGGAGATCGCCCGCTACCTCGCCGACGAGATAGTGACACGCTACTACTACCGCAGTGGGTCGGTGCGCCAGATGCTCGTGGGTGACAAGGACTACGACACGGCGGTCGGACTGCTCCGCGACGGTTCGTACAAGACAATCCTCGGCAAGTGATGACGGCTGAGACACAGGCTTTTGTCCGCGCTCATCTTCACGATGATGTGCGGACGCTTGCGTTAAGGGCAACCCCTGCGGGCGTCGACCGCACCGAGGCCCTGCGGCAGATAGCCGGCTGGCAGACGGCAAGCCACAAGCTACCACGCTGGGCGGCGTGCGAGGACGTGCGCTATCCCGTACGGCTCTCGATGGAGCAGTGCTCCTCGCAGGCGGCGGCCGAGTATAAGCGGCGTGTGGTCGAGGAACTGCTGGAGGGGGCGAGAGGAGTGACAGGAAATATAGAAGGTATAGAATCTATAGAAGTTATAGAATCTATAGAAGGTATAGAAAATATAGAATCTATAGAAGGTATAGAATCTATAGAAGGTATAGAATCTATAGGAGATGGAGACTCTCTGACTGTGGGCTCGATGGCAGACCTCACGGGCGGACTGGGTGTCGACTTCTCCTTTCTCGCTCCGCTCTTCGCCACCGCCACATACGTGGAGCGCAATGCCGAGCTCTGCGAGCTGGCGCGCCACAACATGCCTCTCCTGCTGCCGCCGACAGGCCACACCTTATATATATATAATAAGACGGCCGAGGAGGCTTTGGAGGAGTTGCCGCGCCAGACGCTCCTCTTCCTCGACCCCGCGCGCCGCGACGAGGCGGGGCGCAAGGTGTTTCTCACCGCCGACTGCCAGCCCGACGTGGCGAGCCTGCACGACAAGCTCGTCGCCCGGGCGGACATCGTCATGCTCAAACTCTCGCCCATGCTCGACATACGCGACGCCCTGCGCTCGCTGCCCGCCACGCGATGGGTGCATGTGGTCGAGGTGGACGGCGAGGTGAAGGAACTCCTGCTCGTGCTCGCCGCCGAACCGCAGGATTTCTGCACTGAACCGCAGATTTCCTGCACAGAACAGCAGGATTGCTGCACCGAACCGCAGAATTTCTGCACCGAACCGCGGATTTCCTGCACCGAACCGCAGATTGTCTGCACCGAACAGCGGATTTCCTGCACCGAACGGCGGATTTCCTGCACCGAACGGCGGATTTCCTGCACCGAACCGCGGATCGTCTGCACCGACACGCACCGCCGCTTCACGTTCACCTTCGGCGAGGAGGCGCAGGCGCAGCCGGACTACACGAGCACCATCGGCACCTACCTCTACGAACCCTCGCCCGCGGTCATGAAAGCAGGTGCGTTCCGCACGCTCGCCGTGCGCTACGGACTTCGCAAACTCCATCGCGACAGTCACCTCTACACCTCCGACACGCTCGTCGGCGACTTCCCCGGGCGCATTCTCGAGGTGCTCGCCACCGCACCCATGCGCGAGGCGAAGACACTGCTCCGCGACACACGCCGGGCCAATATCGTCTGCCGTAACTTCCCCCTGCGCCCCGACGAACTCAAGCGCCGCCTGAAGATCGGCGACGGCGGACACGAGTTCCTCTACGCCACCACCGCCGCCGACGGCGCACACCTCCTCGCCCTCTGCCGTCAAAGGGAAAAATGAGGTGAAAACGACCGCGATACGAAAAAAAAGGCGGCAAAGATGGGTGTTATATCGCAAAAAGTTCGTAACTTTGCAGTCGCTCTGCGTGTACGACGTGGGGCAAGAGAGACAAATTAACCCTAATTATTAACCCTACAAATCAGAAAATCAAATGATTGTAGTACCTGTTAAAGAAGGTGAGAACATCGAGCGCGCCCTGAAGAAGTTCAAGCGCAAGTTCGAGAAGACCGGTGTCGTGAAGGAACTCCGCCGCCGTCAGCAGTTCGACAAGCCCTCTGTGCTGAAGCGTCTTGCCATGGAGCATGCCGTTTACGTGCAGCAGCTGCACCGCGAGGAGGACTAAGTGGACGAGAGTCTGTGGGTGGACGACTTTCTCGCCTATATGCAGGCTGAGAAAGGCTGTTCGGAGAAGACGACGGACAAATATCGCTATGGTCTGGAGACCTTTCGCGCCGCCTACAAGGCGACGGACGAGGGACTGACCTGGTCGCAGATAGACTCCGACGTGGTGAGAGGCTGGATGATGAGTCTGGCCGAGGGCGGAATGAAGCCGCAGAGCATGAAGGCATACCTATCGGGCTTGCGCAGTTTCTACCGCTACCTGCTACTCATGGGACGCATCACGCACAACCCCATGACACGCGTGCTGACACCCAAGGCGCCCAAGGCGCTCCCCAAGTTCTTCAGGGACGAGGACATCAACCGCCTCCTCGACCGCCTCAGGGCGCAAGCCACGGGAGAGGCCGTGGAGGGAGACGACGGAGCAGACCTGAAAGCGATAGCGGGGGAGGGGCGCTACAGGATGGCGCGGGCCTACCTGCTGGTGCTGATGCTCTACATGACGGGCATGCGAATCAGCGAGCTCACGGGCATCGACGTGGACGACATCGAGATGTCGGCGCGCCAGGTCAAGGTGACGGGCAAGCGCAACAAGCAGCGCATACTGCCCCTCGTGCCAGAGCTCTTCGACACCATAATGATGTACTTGCCGCTCAGGCAGCAGGAACTTGCGAGACTTGCCGAGATGGGGATTGAGGCAGACGCTTCGGGTGCAATGTTCCTGAACGGGCACGGACGGCGCGCTGGAATCTCGGCGATGAGTGCATTGGTGAAGAGGCTCACGGGGACGGTGACCACGCAGCAACGGCGCAGCGCGCACGTGTTCCGCCACACCTTCGCCACCTCGATGCTCAACCAAGGCAGCGACCTGCACAGCGTCAAGGAGCTGCTCGGGCACTCAAAGCTCGCCACCACGGAGGTCTACACCCACACCAACTTCGAGGAACTGCTCAAAGCCTACCGCAACGCCCATCCGCGGGCGTAGGGCCGACAACAGACGCAGAGACGCGTCCACAGTAAAAATGACCAGTCGGCGGTCGCACGCGACCGTCGCGCAAAAGAAAGGACAAAGGTGCAACATAGGCGGGCGAAAGAAGCCTGTCACACGGAAAAAACAATAAAAATAAGGGCAAAAGCGAAAAAAAACGCAAAATAATTTTGCCAATACAATAAATCTGCCTAATTTTGCAGTCGATTTCGGTGGAGTACCCACGAATCGGCTGCGAAAAGGTGGCGGACGAGATACAATTCTCGCCAGCACAAATGCGGAAATAGCTCAGTCGATAGAGCACTAGCCTTCCAAGCTGGGGGTCGCGGGTTTGAGCCCCGTTTTCCGCTCCAATCAGGCTGCTTTAGCTCAGTGGTAGAGCGCATCCTTGGTAAGGATGAGGTCCCGAGTTCAACTCTCGGAAGCAGCTC
>JABUTZ010000039.1:39416-59591 GCA_021443415.1 Bacteroidaceae bacterium
GAGCACTGGTCTCCAAAACCAGGTGTCGGGAGTTCGAGCCTCTCTTCCCGTGCTAAAAACATACAAAGATGAATATCGTAAACTACTGTAAGGATTCATATAATGAACTCGTGCACAAGACCACTTGGCCGAGTCGCTCGGAACTTACTAACAGCGCTGTTGTAGTACTCATTGCTTCCCTCTGCATTGCGCTGGTAATTTTCGTTATGGACCAGATTTTCCGGTTTGTCATGGAGACCATCTATGGTCTGTTCTAATCTGCAAGGAAAGGAGAGACACGAAGATGAGTGAGATGAACACTGGAAAGACAGGCGCGCCGCTGCGCTGGTACGTGATGCGTGCCGTGAGCGGCAAGGAGCTCAAGGTCAAGGAGTATATCGACACGGAGATCAACCGTGGCGACTTCGCTGGCAATGTGGCTCAGGTGCTTGTCCCCATGGAGAAGGTGGAGACCATGCGTGGTGGAAAGCATGTCCAGAAGGACCGCATCCACCTGCCTGGCTACGTGCTTGTGGAGGCGGCTTTGGTAGGCGAGGTACAGTCTCGCCTGCGCAACACCCCCAACGTGTTGGGCTTCCTGTCCGACTCGAAGAAGGGCGACGGCCGTCCGGCACCGATCACCGAACATGAGATGAACGCCCTGCTGGGCCGCGTCGATGAGCTCGAGGCGATACCGCAGGACATCGTCATACCTTTCTCGGAAGGCGAAGCCGTGAAGGTAATCGACGGAGCATTCTCCGGAATGGAGGCCGTCATCGACGAGGTCAACAACGAGAAGAAGAAGCTGAAGCTGACGGTCAACATCTTCGGGCGTAGCACATCGCTCGAGGTAGGTTTCATGCAGGTGGAGAAGGTCTGAGAGAACCCCATTGTTACGCTCTCGCACCGTCTCAAATATCGAAGTTTCCACTGTCGCGGCGCGCATCGAGGATGCGGGCGGTGGCATGGGGACGCAAGCGTTAAATCATTTAATTTTCAAACAAAATGGCTAAAGAAGTTGCTGGATTAATCAAACTACAGATTAAGGGAGGCGCTGCAAATCCATCACCCCCAGTAGGTCCCGCCCTGGGTTCGAAGGGTATCAACATCATGGATTTCTGCAAGGCCTTCAACGCCAGGACGCAGGATAAGGCCGGCAAGGTTCTGCCAGTCGTGATCACCTACTACACGGACAAGAGTTATGACTTCGTCGTCAAGACTCCCCCCGTGGCAGTGCAGCTGCTTGAGGTAACCAAGCAGAAGAGTGGCTCGGCTCAGCCCAACCGCAAGAAGGTGGCGAAGGTGACCTGGGATCAGGTGCGCGCCATCGCGCAGGACAAAATGCCCGACTTGAACTGCTTCACTATTGAGAGTGCAATGACTTTGGTTGCAGGAACTGCTCGCAGCATGGGTATTACCGTTGAGGGCGAATTCCCTGGTAAATAACTTTAAACTTCAAGATTGAAAATGAGTAAACTGACAAAAAACCAAAAGTTGGTGGCCAGCAAGATTGAAGCAGGGAAGGCGTACACACTCAAGGAGGCTTCGGCTCTGGTGAAGGAGATCACCACCACCAAGTTCGACGCTTCGGTAGACATTGACGTGCGTTTGGGCGTGGATCCCCGCAAGGCCAACCAGATGGTGCGCGGCGTCGTGTCGCTGCCCAATGGTACCGGCAAGGTGACCCGCGTGCTGTGCCTCTGCACACCCGATCAGGAGACTGCCGCCAAGGAGGCTGGTGCCGACTACGTTGGTCTCGACGAGTACATCGAGAAGATCAAGGGCGGTTGGACAGACGTCGACGTGATCATCACCATGCCCGCCATCATGGGCAAGATTGGTGCCCTGGGTCGCGTGCTCGGTCCCCGTGGCTTGATGCCTAACCCCAAGAGCGGCACCGTGACCATGGATGTCGCCAAGGCTGTCCGCGAGGTAAAGCAGGGTAAGATTGACTTCAAGGTGGACAAGACCGGTATCGTTCACACATCGATCGGCAAGGTGAGCTTCACCCCCGAGATGATCGCGCAGAACGCCAAGGAGTTCTTGAACACCATCATCAAGCTCAAGCCCTCTTCGGCCAAGGGAACATACGTGAAGAGCATTTATCTTTCAAGCACCATGAGCATGGGCATCAAGGTTGACCCCAAGGCAACCGACGAAATCTAATCATTAAAACATGACAAGAGATGAAAAAGGAAGATAAAGGCTTAATAATCGAACAGCTGGGTGCGCAACTTAGCGAGTACCCTCACTTCTACCTCGTTGATGTCACCGGCATGAACGCCGCCGCTACGAGCAGCCTCCGCCGCAAGTGCTACGGAGCCGGCATCAAGATGGTGGTAGTGAAGAACACCCTGCTGCAGAAGGCTCTCGAGTCGAGCGAGACGGACTTCGAAGGTCTGTACGGCTGTCTGAAAGGCACCACCGCTGTGTTCTTCACGCAGGTGGCCAACGCCCCCGCGAAACTGCTCAAGGACAAGGACTACCTGAAGGCCGGCATCCCCTGCCTGAAAGGCGCCTACGCCGAGGAGGGAATCTACGTCGGAGCCAACCAGCTCGACGCCCTGTGCGGCATCAAGAGCAAGAACGAGGTTATCGCAGACATCGTCGCCCTGCTCCAGAGCCCCGCAAAGAATGTCATCTCAGCCCTCCAGTCGGGCGCCGGAACTATCCATGGCGTGCTGAAGACCCTGGGCGAGCGTGGCGAGTAAAAACAAATCATTGTACAACAAAACAAAAAAACAAATACAAAAATGGCAGATTTGAAAGCTATTGCTGAAGAGTTGGTAAACTTGACAGTGAAAGAAGTTAATGAGTTGGCAACCATCCTGAAGGATGAGTATGGTATCGAACCCGCCGCTGCAGCTGTTGCTGTTGCTGCTCCCGCCGCCGGTGGTGCAGCCGAGGCCGCTGAGGAGAAGACCGACTTCGACGTCGTTCTGAAGGGCGCCGGCGCTAACAAGCTCGCAGTCGTCAAGGCTGTCAAGGAGGCTTGCGGCCTGGGCCTGAAGGAGGCCAAGGACCTCGTGGACGGTGCTCCCTCGACCCTGAAGGAGAAGATGCCCAAGGCTGATGCCGAGGCTCTGAAGAAGCAGCTCGAAGAGGCTGGTGCTGAGATCGAGCTCAAGTAAGCTCACCCAACCCACACATAAGCACAAATCGGTAAGGAATCCTCTGGTAGGGGGCTCCTTACCTTTGTGTGTCTAACAAACGCAGACGCACCCGAACCACTTTTTGGTTTCGCAAGCAAGCTTGCGAAGACTACAGACTACAGACTACAGACTTTGTAGGATAGCACAACTCAGAAAAAAGTCTGAGGTTTGTGGTCTCAAGTGAAGCTTGCGGGACAAACGAAACTTGAACACAATACATTATTAATAATATATATGGCAAACTTAATCAACGGGAGATACAACTTCGCCAGGGCAAAGAGCCCGATGGCTTATCCCGACTTCCTCGACGTGCAGCTCAAGTCGTTCCAGGACTTCCTGCAGCTCGACACACCGCCGGAGAAGCGCAAGAACGACGGCTTGTTCAAGGTCTTCAGCGAGAACTTCCCCATCGCCGACACGCGCAACAATTTCGTGCTGGAGTTTCTCGACTACTACATCGACCCGCCCCGCTACTCGATCGAGGAGTGCCTGGAGCGCGGCCTGACCTACAGTGTGCCCCTGAAGGCGAAGATGAAGCTCTACTGCACCGACCCCGACCACGAGGATTTCGACACCGTGGTCCAGGACGTCTTCCTGGGTCCCATCCCCTACATGACTCCCGCTGGCACGTTTGTCATCAACGGCGCCGAGCGCGTCGTCGTCAGCCAGCTGCACCGCTCGCCGGGCGTGTTCTTCGGCAGCAGCATCCACTCTAACGGCACCCAGCTCTACTCGGCCCGCATCATCCCCTTCAAGGGAAGCTGGATTGAGTTCAACACGGACATCAACAACGTGATGTATGCCTACATCGACCGCAAGAAGAAGCTGCCCGTGACCACCCTCCTGCGCGCCATCGGCTTCGAGAACGACTCCGACATCCTCAACATCTTCGCCCTCGCCGACGAGGTGAAGGTCAACAAGGCGAACATGAAGAAGGTCGTAGGCCGCCGCCTCGCCGCCCAGGTGCTCAAGTCATGGACCGAGGACTTCGTCGACGAGGACACGGGCGAGGTGGTATCGATGGAGCGCCATGAGGTGCTCGTCGACCGCGAGACGGTGCTCGACGAGGAGAAGTGCGAGGAGATCCTCAACAGCAACGTGCCCACCATCCTGCTCCAGAAGGAGGACACCGAGGGCGTCGACTTCTCGATTATCTTCAACACCCTCGCCAAGGACCCCTCTCACAGCGAGATCGAGGCTGTCAACTACATCTACACGCAGCTCCGCAACGCGGCACCCGCCGACGATGCCAGCGCGCGCGAGGTCATCCAGAATCTCTTCTTCAGCGACAAGCGCTACGACCTCGGCGAGGTGGGCCGCTTCCGCATCAACCGCAAGCTCGGACTCGAGACCCCCATGGAGGTGCGCGTGCTCACCAAGGAGGACATCATCGAGATTATCAAGTACCTCATCGAGCTCGTCAACTCGAAGGCCCAGGTCGACGACATCGACCACCTCTCGAACCGTCGCGTGCGCACCGTCGGCGAGCAGCTCTCCAACCAGTTCGCCATCGGACTGGCGCGCATGAGCCGCACCATCCGCGAGCGCATGAACGTGCGCGACAACGAGGTGTTCACCCCCACCGACCTCATCAACGCCAANCCAAGACGATCTCGAGCGTCATCAACTCGTTCTTCGGCACCAACGCCCTGAGCCAGTTCATGGACCAGACCAACCCCCTCGCCGAGGTGACCCACAAGCGTCGCCTCTCGGCCCTGGGCCCCGGCGGTCTGAGCCGCGAGCGTGCCGGCTTCGAGGTGCGCGACGTGCACTACACCCACTACGGCCGTCTCTGCCCCATCGAGTCGCCTGAGGGACCCAACATCGGTCTTATCAGCTCGCTCTGCGTCTACGCCAAGATCAACGAGCTCGGCTTCATCGAGACCCCCTACCGCAAGGTTGAGAACAGCCGTGTCGACCTGAGCGACAACGGCATCGTGCACCTGACCGCCGAGGACGAGGCAGGCCTCATCATCGGCCAGGGAAATGCCCCGCTCAACGACGACGGCACGTTCATCCGCAAGGTCGTCAAGTGCCGCAAGGATGACGACTACCCCGTCGTGCCGCCCGCCGAGGTCAACCTCATGGACGTCGCCCCGCAGCAGATTGCGTCCATCGCCGCCAGCCTCATCCCCTTCCTCGAGCACGATGACGCCCACCGCGCATTGATGGGATCGAACATGATGCGTCAGGCCGTGCCCCTCCTGCGCCCCGAGGCGCCCATCGTCGGCACCGGCATCGAGAAGCAGGTCTGCGAGGACAGCCGCACGATGATCGTCGCCGAGGGCGACGGCGTGATCGACTACGTCGACTCGACCACCATCCGCATACTCTATGACCGCACCGAGGAGGAGGAGTTCGTCAGCTTCGAGCCCGCGATGAAGGAATACCGCATACCCAAGCTCCGCCGCACCAACCAGAACATGGTCATCGACCTGCGTCCCATCTGTGACAAGGGCCAGCGCGTGAAGAAGGGAGACATACTGACCGAGGGCTACTCGACCGAGAACGGCGAGCTGGCGCTCGGACGCAACCTCCTGGTGGCGTACATGCCCTGGAAGGGTTACAACTACGAGGACGCCATCGTGCTCAACGAGCGCATCGTGCGCGAGGACATCATGACCTCGATTCACGTCGAGGAGTTCGCCCTTGAGGTGCGCGAGACCAAGCGCGGCATCGAGGAGCTCACCTACGACATCCCCAACGTCAGCGAGGAGGCCACCAAGGACCTCGACGACAACGGCATCGTGCGCGTCGGTGCCCGCATCGAGCCCGGCGACATCATGATCGGCAAGATCACGCCCAAGGGCGAGAGCGACCCCAGCCCCGAGGAGAAGCTCCTGCGCGCCATCTTCGGCGACAAGGCGGGCGACGTCAAGGACGCCTCGCTCAAGGCCAGCCCGTCGCTCAGCGGCGTAGTCATCGACAAGAAGCTCTTCTCGAAGGCCATCAAGACCCGCCAGGCGAAGGCCGCCGACAAGGTGGTGATGAAGAAGCTCACCGAGGAGCACGAGATGAACGTCGAAGACCTGAAGGCCATCCTCGTCGAGAAGCTCCTCGAGCTCACCAAGAAGCACAAGAGCGCCGGCGTGAAGGACTACCTCGGCGCCGAGGTCATCGAGAAGGGAAAGAAGTTCACCGAGTCCGCCCTCATGGCCCTCGACTGGACCACCGTCCAGCTCGTGGGCTGGACCGCCGACGAGCACGTCAACGAGCTCATCGCCCAGCTGGTGACCAACTTCCTCAAGAAATACAAGCTGCTCGACGCCAACCTCAAGCGCCGCCAGTACGCCATCAGCATCGGCGACGAACTGCCCAGCGGCATCATCCAGCTCGCCAAGGTGTACATCGCCAAGAAGCGCAAGATCGGCGTGGGCGACAAGATGGCCGGCCGTCACGGCAACAAGGGTATCGTCTCGAAGGTAGTGCGTCAGGAGGACATGCCGTTCCTCGAGGACGGAACGCCCGTCGACATCGTGCTCAACCCGCTGGGCGTGCCCTCGCGAATGAACATCGGCCAGATCTTCGAGGCCGTGCTCGGCTCCGCCGGCAAGGAACTCGGAGTCAAGTTCGCCACCCCCATCTTCGACGGTGCCCGTCTCGAGGACCTCGACGAGTGGACGGACAAGGCCGGACTGCCCCAGTACTGCTCGACGCAGCTCTACGACGGCGCCACGGGCGAGAAGTTCGACCAGCTCGCCACCGTCGGCGTGGCATACATGCTCAAGCTCGGCCACATGGTCGAGGACAAGATGCACGCCCGCTCGATCGGTCCGTACAGTCTCATCACCCAGCAGCCCCTCGGCGGTAAGGCCCAGTTCGGCGGCCAGCGTTTCGGTGAGATGGAGGTGTGGGCGATCGAGGCGTTCGGTGCCAGCCATGTCCTTCAGGAGATACTGACTATCAAGAGTGATGATGTCACGGGCCGCAGCCGCGCCTACGAGGCCATCGTGCGCGGCGAACCACTGCCCACGCCCGGCATCCCCGAGTCGCTCAACGTGCTCCTGCACGAGCTCCGCGGTCTCGGTCTCAGCGTTTCACTCGACTAACAAGACACTCAAAATCTCAACTTTCGCAAGCTCAAGTTGAGGCGGTTGAAAGGTTAGATGGTTATAGGGTTGTCCGGTTGGTTATACTTATTGCCATAGGTATACTAACCCATAACCCCCCAACCCCAAACCCATAAACCCACAAAAAGTTGAGCGTAGCGAAACATAAAAACTTAAGAAAATGGCTTTCAAGAAAGAAACAAAAATAAAGACCAACTTCACCAAGATCACCATCTCGCTGGCGTCGCCGGAGGAGATCATGGAGAACTCGTATGGTGAGGTGCTTAAGCCTGAGACAATCAACTACCGCACCTACAAGCCCGAACGCGACGGCCTGTTCTGCGAGCGCATCTTCGGTCCTACCAAGGATTTTGAGTGCCACTGCGGTAAGTACAAGCGCATCCGCTACAAGGGCATTACCTGCGACCGTTGCGGTGTCGACGTGACCGAGAAGAAAGTGCGCCGCGAGCGCAGCGGCCACATCCAGCTCGTCGTGCCCATCGCCCACATCTGGTACTTCCGCAGCCTGCCCAACAAGATCGGCTACCTGCTCGGCCTGCCCACCAAGGACCTCGACTCGGTCATCTACTACGAGCGCTACATCGTGCTCAAGGCGGGTGCCGCCGAGGGCATGGAGCTCGAGGGCGGAGTGGTCGTCGAGGACAACATGCTGCTCAGCGAGGAGGAGCTCGAGCTCGTGCTCGAGAAGCTGCCCGGCAACGCCCAGCTGCCCAACGACGACCCCGGCAAGTTCATCGCCAAGATGGGTGCCGAGGCCATCTACGACCTCCTCTCTAACCTCGACCTCGACCACCTCGCCAACCAGCTGCGCGTGCAAGCCGGCGAGACCGGCGCCCAGGCCCGCAAGACCGACGCCCTGAAGCGCCTGCAGGTGGTGGAGAGCTTCCGCGCCAGCCGCGATATCAACAAGCCCGAGTGGATGATCATGACCGTGCTGCCCGTCATCCCGCCCGAGCTCCGTCCGCTCGTGCCCCTGGACGGCGGCCGTTTCGCCACGTCCGACCTCAACGACCTCTACCGTCGTGTCATCATCCGCAACAACCGCCTGAAGCGCCTCATCGAGATCAAGGCCCCCGACGTCATCCTGCGCAACGAGAAGCGCATGCTCCAGGAGGCCGTCGACAGCCTCTTCGACAACTCGCGCAAGGCGTCGGCAGTCAAGAGCGAGGCCAACCGCCCCCTCAAGTCGCTCTCCGACTCGCTCAAGGGCAAGCAGGGACGCTTCCGCCAGAACCTCCTCGGTAAGCGCGTCGACTACTCGGCTCGTTCGGTAATCGTCGTCGGCCCCGAGCTCAAGATGGGCGAGTGCGGCCTGCCCAAGCTCATGGCCGCCGAGCTCTACAAGCCGTTCATCATCCGCAAGCTCATCGAGCGCGGCATCGTGAAGACCGTCAAGAGCGCCAAGAAGATCGTCGACCGCAAGGACCCCATGATCTGGGACATCCTCGAATATGTCATGAAGGGACACCCCGTGCTCCTCAACCGAGCCCCGACCCTTCACCGCCTCGGCATCCAGGCCTTCCAGCCCAAGATGATCGAGGGCAAGGCCATCCAGCTCCACCCGCTCGCATGTACGGCGTTCAACGCCGACTTCGACGGTGACCAGATGGCCGTCCACCTCCCCCTGTCCAACGAGGCCATCCTCGAGGCTCAGCTCCTCATGCTCCAGAGCCACAACATCCTCAACCCCGCCAACGGCGCACCTATCACCGTCCCCTCGCAGGACATGGTGCTCGGTCTGTACTACGTGACCAAGCTGCGCCCCGGAGCCAAGGGTTCGGGCATGAACTTCTACGGAGCCGAGGAGGCCATCGTCGCCTACAACGAGAAGCGCGTCGACATCCACGCCCCCATCAACGTCGTCGTTGACGACATCGACGAGAAGGGCGCCCCCATCCGCCACATGGTCGAGACCTCCGTTGGCCGTCTGATTGCCAACGAGGTGATACCCAACAAGGTAGGCTACTTCAACGCCCTCATCAAGAAAGGCACCCTGCGCGACCTCATCACCACCGTCATCAAGAAGGTGGGCGTCGCTGAGGCGTGCGACTTCCTCGACGGCATCAAGAACCTCGGCTACCGCCTCGCCTACGAGGGAGGCCTGTCGTTCAACCTGGGCGACATCATCATCCCCGACGCCAAGAAGGAGATCGTCGAGCGCGGAAACGAGGAGGTCGAGAACATCCACATGAACTACGGCATGGGCTTCATCACCGACAAGGAGCGCCACAACCAGGTCATCGCCACATGGTCGAAGGCCAACGACGAGCTCAAGAACGTGCTCATGAAGGAGATGACCGAGGCCGACCAGGGCTTCAACGCCGTGTACATGATGCTCGACTCGGGCGCCCGTGGTAGCAAGGACCAGATCGCCCAGCTCTCTGGTATGCGTGGCCTTATGGCCAAGCCCCAGAAGGCGGCTCAGGAACCCGACACCATCGAGAACCCGATTCTTTCTAACTTTAAGGAAGGCATGTCTGTGCTCGAGTACTTCATCTCTACGCACGGTGCCCGTAAGGGTCTGTCCGACACCGCCCTGAAGACAGCCGATGCCGGTTACCTCACGCGCCGTCTCGTCGACGTCAGCCACGATGTGATCATCACCGAGGAGGACTGCGGCACACTGCGCGGCCTTGAGTGCCGTGCCATCAAGAACGGCGACGAGGTCATCAGCTCGCTCGGCGACCGCATCCTCGGCCGCGTCAGCGTGCACGATGTCATCAACCCCAGCACCGGCCGTCTCATCGTCAAGGCCGGCGAGGAGATCAACGAGGCCATCGTAGCCGAGATTGAGGCTTCGCCCATCGAGATGGTCGAGATACGCTCCGTGCTCACCTGCGAGAGCCGCCACGGTGTCTGCCGCAAGTGCTACGGCCGCAACCTCGCCACCTCGAAGATGGTGCAGCGCGGCGAGGCTGTCGGCGTCATCGCCGCCCAGTCGATCGGTGAGCCGGGAACACAGCTCACACTGCGTACGTTCCACGCCGGTGGTATCGCCGGTTCGGCCGCAGCCAACGCCACCATCTACGCCAAGTACGACAGCAAGATCACGTTCGACGAGCTCAAGACCGTCGACGTGACGGACGAGAACGGCGTCGCCTGCCGCAAGGTGGTCGGCCGTCTCGCCGAGGTCAAGTTCGTCGACCAGCACACCGAGATCGTCCTGCTCCAGCAGAACATCCCCTACGGTTCGTTCCTCTACGCCGCCGAGGGCGACGAGGTCAAGAAGGGCGACACCATCGCCCGTTGGGACCCCTTCAACGCCGTCATCGTCAGCGAGACAGCCGGTAAGGTCGTGTTCGAGGGCGTCAAGGAGGGTGTCACCTACCGCGTCGACGCCGACGAGGCGACCGGCCTGCGCGAGCTCATCGTCATCGAGAGCAAGGAGAAGGGAGTCGTGCCCGCCTGCCATATCGTGGCCGAGAACGGCGAGCTGCTCCGCACCTACAACTTCCCCATCGGCGGCCATATCGTCATCGAGGACGGTGCCATGGTACAGGCTGGTGAGGTGCTCATCAAGATCCCGCGCACCGTGGGCAGCGCAGGCGACATCACGGGCGGTCTGCCCCGTGTCACCGAGCTCTTCGAGGCGCGCAACCCGTCCAACCCCGCCGTTGTCAGCGAGATCGACGGCGAGGTGACCATGGGCAAGGTGAAGCGCGGCAACCGCGAGATCATCATCTCCCCGAAGGAGGGCGAGCCCCGCATCTACCTCGTCTCGCTCTCGAAGCAGATTCTCGTGCAGGAGAACGACTTCGTGCGTGCCGGCACGCCCCTCTCGGACGGTGCCATCACGCCCGCCGACATCCTCGCCATCAAGGGTCCCACCGCCGTCCAGGAATACATCGTCAACGAGGTACAGGACGTCTACCGCGGCCAGGGCGTGAAGATCAACGACAAGCACTTCGAGGTCATCGTGCGCCAGATGATGCGCAAGGTGCAGATCGAGGAGCCCGGCGACACCCGCTTCCTCGAGCAGCAGATCGTCGACAAGCTCGAGTTCCGCGAGGAGAACGACCGCATCTGGGGCAAGAAGGTGGTCATCAACGCCGGCGACAGCGAGAAGTACGAGGCCGGTCAGATCATCACCGCCCGCAACCTGCGCGACGAGAACTCCAACCTCAAGCGCCACGACCAGAAGACGATGGTCGTCCGCGACGCCGTCCCCGCCACCTCGGTGCAGAAGCTCCAGGGCATCACGCGCGCCGCGTTGCAGACCACCTCGTTCATGTCCGCTGCCTCGTTCCAGGAGACCACCAAGGTGCTCAACGAGGCCGCCATCAACGGCAAGAGCGACACGCTCGAGGGCATGAAGGAGAACGTCATCTGCGGCCACCTCATCCCCGCCGGCACCGGCTTGCGCGAGTGGAACAAGGTAGTCGTGGGCAGCCGCGACGACTACGACCGCCTCATGACCAACCGCAAGTCCGTCAGCGACTTCGAGGAGGCGTTCTAAGCGACAAATCCGACACTGATACAGGCGACCGCCGCACCCCGACAGTGCGACGGTCGCCTTTGCTTTCCGACCATCCGTAAGCTCCCGTTTGTCGCCTGTTTCCCCAACTTGGCGATAAGGTGCGCAAAATCAGCGAAGTAACAGCATGTTCGCGACTTTTTCAAGCCAATTTTTTCAAAATCGCGACTTTTTCAAGGGAATTTTTTCAAAATTCGCGACTTTTTCAAGCCAATTCTGCTGTATATGCCCTCTAAAGCACTTGCGATAGGGCGGTACTCAATCCTTGAGGCAGCCGATGGGGACTACGTAGATGCCGTCGGGTCGGCGGTAGGCGAGGTTGCCTACGGCAGTGAGGATGAGCTTGAACGAGGGGGCGCGCATTCGGTCGATGTCGAGAGTGGACGCAAACTTGTTGAGGGTGGCGGCGCCATCGTCGATGAGCGAACTGCCGCCAAGTTTGATTTCGACAAGACCGTAACTGCCGTTGCGTAGGTGTATGACGGCATCACACTCAAGACCATTGCTGTCGCGGTAGTGGAAGACATCGCCATCAAGGGCTTCGGCATAGACTCTGAGGTCGCGCACAGCCATGGTCTCGAAGAGCAACCCCATGGTGTTGAGGTCTTTGACAAGGTCGGCGGGACCTATGCCCAAGGCTGTGGTGGCAATGGAGGAATCGACAAAATACCTCGTGTCCGCCGTGCGGATGACGGCTTTGGAGCGCAGATTGGGGTTCCATGCCTCCATGTCTTCGATGACAAAGATTTTCTTCAGCGCCTCGATGTAGGACGAGATGGTGTCGATGTCGAGTGAGTCGGTGTCGTTGGCTGCCATGTCGGCGCGTATGGCTGTCAGAGTGGCCTGTGTGCCTTGGTGACGGGCGAGTGAGCGCATCAGACGTTTTGTGCGTGTCGCACTGCGCTTGATTCCGTCAATGCGCGAGATGTCTGTCTCGGTCACTGCCTTGTAATATGCGAAGGCAGTCTCAAGGGCGTATTCGCGTTCCAGTGTGGTGGCTATCGGCCATCCGCCGCGGCATATCAGAAAGGCGATGTCGTCGAGCGTGAGACGTGGCTCGCCGAAGATGGGCTTGCCGGGGTCGCCAAAGAGTGCGCGCAGGCTTACCTCGCCTGTGCTGTCGCCAGACTCCCAAAGGGACATCGGACGCATCGTCATCGTGGTGATGCGTCCCGTGCCAGTGTGGTGGATTTTCTGCTGTTGCTCGTCGTCGGGGGGAACGGCGGAGCCAGTCATGATGAATTGTCCGACGCCCTTGCTGTGGTCAACGGCAAAGCGCACCGCGTCCCACAGTTGTGGGATGACCTGCCACTCGTCGAGCAGGGTTGGCTTGGCTCCTTCAAGGAGGGCGTTGATGTTCGTCTCGGCAAGAATCTGGTTCCTGCTGAGGTGCATGGGGTCGGAGACGTAGTTGATGCTCTGTGCCTGCTGCTCCGACGTGGTTGTCTTGCCGCACCACTTGGGACCTGTCACCAGAACGGCTCCCGACGACTTCAGCTTCCTTTCGAGTATCGTGTCCGCAATACGTTTCTTGTATTCAAATTCTGCCATGATTTCAGCACTTTTTCATCTGTGCCGCAAAGGTACTGAGAATTTGTTGACAATCAAAGTGAAACGAGCAAAATTCCGTCAAATATGGATTTTTTTTCCGTCAATTGTAGATTTTTTTTCCGTCAAATATAGATTTTGAGGCTTATAATTGAACCATTCGGGTTTTAGGGAAAGGCATATAGAACCATTTCAAACAATCTCAAACCAGCAATCCTGCAACGTGCCGCATTGATGCCAAATTTTTCGTGTGGGCGTAGTTTTGTGGCGAAAGTTTTGATGGGGACGAAAAAATTGTGTATTTTTGTAAACATTATCGTTGCTGGTATCACCAATCAGATAACAAAGGCAATGATTGTGGCAGGCAAATATGTCTAACAGACTTAACACAGGCATCATGACAGAAAAAGAATTGCAGCGATACATAAGGAATAACTATCCCGAAGAGAATTCGGTCTGTGAGTGGAAGGAGTTCAAGGACTTGAAGAATCTCTTTGTCGGTCATGAATCGGAGGATGTAGTCTCATACGTGTCTGCAATAGCAAACATGAAAGGAGGTCATCTGGTTATTGGCGTAAAGGACAAAACGCTGGATGTAGTCGGAACAGTGCCCTACAACATGGACAGCAAGCAAGCGGTCTTGCGTCTCACCCAACATTGCACCAATCTCTCAAGCGAAGGTCTGAAGGTTGAGGAGTTTGTAACGTCGGATACCAACAAAACTGTTTGGATAATCCATATACCACGTCATCTGCCACGCTGCCCCGTCATTGCACACAGGAAGGCGTGGCAAAGGATAGAGGACTCGCTCGTCGAGATGCGCCCCGAGCGACTGAATGCCATCCTTGAAGAACAGATGTCCATAGACGATTGGAGTGCAAAGATTGTCCCTGATGCCACGATAGAAGACCTTGATGAGCGGGCGATAGCGAAAGCAAGGGAAGAATTTCGCAAGTGTAACCCCAGGCGTGCTGACGAGATAGACGGTTGGGATGTAGTGACATTCCTTAACAAAGCCAAACTGACAATCAAGGGCCAAGTTACAAATGCCGCCTTGATTCTCTTGGGCAAAGAGGAGGCGGAGCATTTCCTGTTGCCCGCAGTCTGCAAGATACGATGGTGCTTGAAGGGCACCGACAACGCCAACAAGGACTACCGCATTTTTTCCATTCCGATGATATTGGCTGTGGACGAGTTGCAGTCATACATCAGAAATACCACCTACCGATTCGCCATTCCCAATTCCCTGTTTCCCGAGGAACTGCCACGATATGACGTGTTCACGCTGCGTGAGCCAATCAACAATGCCATTGCACACCAGGATTACAGCAAGGGTGCCAGAATCAATGTGATTGAATACGACAGCGAACGGTTGATATTTGAAAATCATGCGCAGTTTATTCCCGAGTCGGTGGAGAAGGTGGTGATGGATGACAGCCCCGAGTCGGTGTATAGAAATCCATTCTTGGTGGAAGCCATGCGCAATGTCAACATGGTGGATACTGAGGGCGGTGGCATCAGGAAGTTGTTTCTTAAACAGAAAGAACGCCTCTTCCCCATGCCAGAGTACGACCTTGCCGATGGCAAGGTAAAAGTGAGCATCGAGGGGAAGGTCATAGACGAGAGGTTTGCCCGTATATTGGTTAACGTGCCTGAGATAACCCTTCGAGACATCATCTTGCTCGACAAGATACAGAAAGGCAAAGCATTGCCCGACGAACCAATCGCTTATCTGCGAAAGAAGAAGATGATTGAAGGACGCAAGCCCAACATATACCTCGCAGGAAGTGTCGCAGGCTCTTCCAAAGACAAGGATTTGAAGACGGCATATATCAAAAACAAGAGTTTTGACGACGAGTATTTCCGGAAACTTATAATCGTATATTTGAAGAAATTCAAGTATGCAAATAGAAAAGATTTTGAAGCGTTGTTAAAAAATAAATTATCGGACAATTTAAAAGAAAATCAAAAACGAAACAAGATAGCTAATCTTCTTACATATCTGAGAAAGAAAGGGTTAGTAAGGTCTGGTGATGGAAAAAAATGGTATTTAGTTGATGAAGATTTAAACGAAATTTAAACGAAAGTTAAACGAAATTTAAACGAAAACTAAACGAAATCATCGACGATGGCACAGCCGACCTCATCTGCCGCAGCGACCAGTACCTCGCCGANTGCATGTTGGTGATTGAGTTGCCTACAAACACCACGCTCTGGTTGGTGACCTTCGTGGCGCGGAACGAGTCGTAACGGTGGTTACGGAACGCGTCGTCTGCCCACACCTGCGACATGCAGAGGCACGCCAGCAGAGCGAAAAGAATACGTTTTGTCATTTGTTTATGAATTGGTTTTGTTGTGTAGTGATTTCTCTTGGTTTGTCCGTCCCGCCGCCGCCTTTCCGGGCCGTATGGCAGGGGCAAAAATGCACATGGGGGCATTTAAGTTGCAAATTTAGTGCATTTTATCCATTCTCCGTGCATGTTTTCCCCAAAATCTCAAAAAAATCTTTCGCCCCCACCCCCGCCCGTCCGCCAAACGCCTCTTCAAAATCGCCAAATTTCCGCCAAATGCCACATCAAAATTGCGCCAAATGCCACTTCAAAATTGCCAAATTTCCGCCAAACGCCTCTTCAAAATCGCAAATAAAACTTAAAAGATGCGTTTATTTTAAGATGTGTGGGGCGAAATATGGGGGAAAATGTGTAACTTTGCACTTGAAATGTGCAAACAACCATAGAAACGATTATGAACAAGGACATTCTCACCGGAGGGCGACAGAGTTATGTCGCGCCCGCGACCACGCACGCCTGCGTGCGCCACGACCGGAGTCTGCTCGCCTCCAGCAAGGAGGAGCTGCCCGAGGACGACAAGATGAAAGGCTCCATCGAGCAGCAGGCAGGCGGACAGACGTTCACCGTCGACTGGGACCCCCAGCCGATCAGTTAAACAAACAACGAAACAAGTGAAGATTATGGGAAAGATGAAATTCTTACTGCCGATAGTCGTTGCCTGCATCGCCGTCGGCTGCAGCAACACGGACTCCGACAACGGAGCCGCATACGTGGGTCATGGCGTGACCTTCAGCGCCAGCCAGGGCGCGGGGACGCGCGCACAGTACTCCGCCGACGACTGGCTCCAGCTGGTCTGGGAGACGGGCGACGAGCTGAAGATATGGTGCGACCGCACCCAGTATCCCTCGGGGGGCGACCCCTCGAGCACCGACCCCGCCAAGTGGAGCGCGCGCAACCAGGCCACATACGTGGTCACGAAGCTGACCAACACCTCAGCCCCCACCTCGTCGGCCAACAGCATAGCCGAGATCGGGCCCAAGAACTCGTCGACAGACAAGCTCTACTGGTCGTCGGGCCCGCACACGTTCTATGCCGGCTACGGCGGCGGACTCTCGTTCAAGACAGCCAGCCAGGGACTGCTCAAGTGCGAGTATGCGACCACGCAGAACCTCGTGCAGAAGAGCGGCAAGTGGATCAACAGCGAGAGCGTCTATCTCGCCAGCAAGTTCCAGACCATGCCCTCCAACGACGTCACCCTGCCGTTCAAGCCCATCATGACCACCCTCGAGCTTGAAATCGCGGGCATGTCGTCAGCCGCCACCTACAATGAGCCTGTCTATATCACGCAGGTCAGGGTGACCGTACCCCAGAGCCAGGACAAGACCTACACGGAGGGAGGCAAGACATATTTCGACTACGAAATCCCGAACTGGAGCGCCCCCGACGCCGCCACGCAGACGGAGAAGACATACACGTTCAAGTTCCCCACGACAGTGACCGACGCCCAGCAGGCTCCCGTCGGAGGCGCGCTGACAGCCACCATCGTCCTGCCGCCCATCGACCTCGAGACCTCGGACGAGCTCAAGGTGGAGGTGTGGTCGCTCGGCTGGGGCTCGTACTCGGTCACCCTCAAGAACGCCGACATCAAGAGCGGCGAGAAGCACAGGCTGAAGACAAACGCATGGAAATACGACAAGACGGACGAGAACTATGTCGACCTCGGACTGTCGGTGAAGTGGGCTAAGTACAACGTGGGCGCAAGCCTGCCCACGGAGATCGGCGGATACTTCCAGTGGGGAGCCACGTCGCCGATGACAGGCAACGCCACAACGGGCTGGGCGACATACAATCAGAGTCTCAGTTGGCTCTACAGCAACGGCTACATCACCTCTACGGCAACCAAATACGAGAGCGACGGAAAGCGATATGCGCAAGGCATACTGACGAGCGCCAAGGATGCCGCAACGCAAATCATGGGTTCGCCCTGGCGCATGCCCACAATCCAAGAGTTCAGTGAGCTGGTGAATGGCACGACGCAGTCGGTGGTCACTATGAATGGTGTCACGGGCGTGCTCTTCACGAGCAATGCCAACGGCAACTGCATCTTCATGACCCTGGGCGGACGCTGGGACACTAACGGCAAGCAGAAGGTAGGCCAGGCAGGCCACTACTGGTCCGTGCACCCCGCCTTTTACAATGGAGGTGCGGGCGGCGATCTCCAAGACTCTTGGTGCTTCGAGGTGACAAACACGGGTGCGTGCAAGTGCGACCTGCTATACGTGGCGAGTGGCAACTACACGTTCGACCGCCATATGGGACGTTCGGTGCGAGGTGTGAGACCGTAAGCGCACATTCAGGGCCTCCCCCGCCACTTAATGGCTTGGAAATAAATTTACTTTATATATACAATGACAGCAAACGAAATACGCGAAACGTTCAAGCGTTTCTTTGAGTCGAAGGGACACACCGTCGTGCCGTCGGCTCCCATGGTCATCAAGGACGACCCGACGCTGATGTTCACCAACGCTGGCATGAACCAGTTCAAGGACATCATCCTCGGCAACCGCCCCATCACCATGCCCCGCGTCGCCGACTCGCAGAAGTGCCTGCGCGTGAGCGGCAAGCACAACGACCTCGAGGAGGTGGGCCACGACACCTACCACCACACCATGTTCGAGATGCTCGGCAACTGGTCGTTCGGCGACTACTTCAAGAAGGAGGCCATCGAGTGGGCGTGGGAGCTGCTCGTCGATGTGTACAAGATCGACCCTGCGAACCTCTACGCCACCGTCTTTGAGGGCGCTCCCGACGAGGGAGTCTCGCGCGACGACGAGGCGGCGGGCTACTGGGAGAAGTTCCTCCCCAAGGACCATATCATCAACGGCAACAAGCACGACAACTTCTGGGAGATGGGAGCCACAGGCCCCTGCGGCCCCTGCAGCGAGATACACATCGACCTGCGCCCCGAGGAGGAGAAGGCCAAGGTCTTCGGAGCCGACCTCGTCAACAAGGACAACCCGCTCGTCATCGAGATCTGGAACCTCGTCTTCATGCAGTACAACCGCAAGGCGGACGGCTCGCTTGAGGGACTGCCCCATAAGGTCATCGACACGGGCATGGGCTTCGAGCGACTCTGCTCGGTGCTCCAGGGCAAGCGCTCCAACTACGACACCGACGTCTTCCAGCCCATCATCGGCAAGATCGGCGAGCTCAGCGGCCACCGCTACGGCGAGGCTCGCGACACCGACGTGGCGATGCGCGTCATCGCCGACCACCTGCGCACCATCGCCTTCTCGATAGCCGACGGACAGCTGCCCGGCAACGCCAAGGCGGGCTATGTCATCCGCCGCATCCTGCGACGCGCCGTGCGCTACGCCTACACCTTCCTCGGACAGAAGGAGGCGTTCATGTACCGCCTCCTGCCCACGCTCAACGCCGAGATGGGCGCCACCTATCCCGAGATCGTCGCCCAGGCCGAACTCATCGCCAAGGTGATGAAGGAGGAGGAGGACTCGTTCCTGCGCACCCTCGAGACGGGCATCAACCTGCTCAACAAGGAGATAGCCGCCTGCAAGGCTGCCGGCACCACCTGCCTCGACGGCGTGAAGGCGTTCACGCTCTTCGACACCTACGGCTTCCCCCTCGACCTGACCGAGCTCATCTGCCGCGAGCAGGGGCTGACGGTCGACGAGAAGGTGTTCGGCGAGGAGATGCAGAAGCAGAAGGACCGCGCCCGCAACGCCGCCGCCGTGGACAACGGCGACTGGGTGGAGGTGGCTACTGCTGGCGACGAGGCTCAGTCGACCACGTTCGTCGGCTGGGACACGACCGAGCACACATGCCGCATCGTGCGCTACCGCAAGGTGACCCAGAAGAAGCAGACGTACTACCAGCTTGTGCTCGACACGACACCCTTCTACGCCGAGATGGGCGGTGAGGTGGGCGACCGCGGCGTGCTCTGCAGCGAATACGAGACCATCGAGGTGACCGACACCAAGCGCGAGAACAACCTGCCCGTGCATATCGTCGAGCGTCTGCCCGAGCACATAGACGCCGAGTTCATGGCATGCGTCGACACCGACGCGCGCCGCGCCTGCGAGGCCAACCACTCGTGCACGCACCTCCTCGACCAGTGCCTGCGCGCCGTCCTCGGCACGCACGTCGAGCAGAAGGGTTCGCTCGTCACGCCCGAGGGTCTGCGCTTCGACTTCTCCCACTTCCAGAAGGTCACCGACGAGGAACTGCGCCAGGTGGAGCGCATGGTCAACGAGAAGATACGCCGCAACATACCCCTCCAGGAGCACCGCGACGTGCCCATCGAGAAGGCCAAGGAACTGGGTGCCATCGCCCTCTTCGGCGAGAAGTACGGCGACCGCGTCCGCGTGGTTCAGTTCGCCGACTCGGTGGAGTTCTGCGGCGGTTGCCACGTCAAGGCGACGGGCCAGATCGGCATGTTCAAGATACTCTCCGAGAGCAGTGTGGCGGCCGGTGTGCGCCGCATCGAGGCAATCACGGGCGAGGCCGTCGAGGAGATGATGTACCGCGTGCAGGACACGATGGGCGAGTTGCGCCAGATGTTCAACAACGCCCCCGACGTGAAGAACGCCATCCGCCGCGCCATCGACGAGAACGCCGGCCTGAAGGCCCAGATCGGCGAGATG
>JABUTZ010000039.1:60599-64244 GCA_021443415.1 Bacteroidaceae bacterium
CTCTACACTCTACACTCTACACTCTATTCTCTATCACGAAAGTCTGCGGACTTCCTGCAGGCCTTCGATGGTGCGGAGCGACTCGTTGATCTGCTTGAGGTGCTGGACGCTGTGGACCTCGAGCTGGGTATGGAGCTCGAAGATGCCGTCGTTGCACTCGACGCGTAGGCTGTGGATGTTGACCTCGAGCTGGCGCAGGTGGGTGCAGATCTCCGCCAGTGTGCCGGCGATGTCGATGCCCTTGATGTGTATGGTGGCGGGGAAGTGGTGATGGCCGTTGAGCGCCCACTCGACGGCGATCAGTGCGTTGCCGTCGCTCGCCTTGATGCGCGCCGCCTCGTGGCAGTTGCGTTTGTGGATGGAGATATGCCCGTTTTTCGCCACATAGCCCAGTACGGGGTCGCCGGGCAGGGGCGTGCACTTGTCGCAGAGGGTGACGAGCGAGAGCATGTCGTCGTTGAGCTGGAACTTCTTCTTCTTGTCGACGTCCATGACGTTGCCGATGGTCACCTCGCCCGTCTTGGCGTCCGTGCGCAGGAAGGGGATGTAGCGGCGCCAGCTCTTCTTCGCCTTGCCGCGGAGGGCGTTCAGGTCGTCGGCGCCGAGCGTGATCTCACCCTCGCCGATGGCCGCGAAGAGGACCTCGCGCGCCTTGAGGTTGTGCAGCTCGGTCAGCTTGTCGATGTTCACGCTCGTCGCCTCGATGTCTGCGGCCTTGAGGAAGTCCTGGAGCACCTTCTCGCCGGCGTGCGCCTTCTCGCGGCGCTGCTTGCGCAGGGCTGACTCGATCTTCACCTTCGCCTTCGCCGTGCACGCCCATTCGAGCCACTCCTTCTGTATGGTCACCTTGTTGGACGTGAGGATCTCCACCTGGTCGCCGCTGTGCAGCTTGTGGCTGATGGGCACGAGCGTGTGGTTGACCTTGGCTCCGATGCAGTGGAGGCCGAGGACGGTGTGGAGCGTGAAGGCGAAGTCGAGCACCGTGCACTCGGCGGGCATCGTCTTGAACTCGCCCTTGGGTGTCACCACGAAGATCTCGCTCGCGTAGAGGCCCAGCTTGATGGTGTCGAGGAAGTCCATGGCGTTGGGCTGCGGGTCGTCGAGGATCTCCTTGATGGTGCTCAGCCAGTGCTCGAGCTCGGTCTCCCGCTCGTTGTCGGTGGAGAGGTGCGCCCCCTCCTTGTACTTCCAGTGGGCGGCGAAGCCCTGCTCCGCCATGTCGTCCATGCGGCGCGAGCGTATCTGCACCTCGATCCACTGGCCGTGGTGGTTCATGAACGTGCCGTGGAGCGCCTGGTAGCCGTTCGCCTTCGGATGGCTGAGCCAGTTGCGGAAACGCTGGGGGTGAGGTTGGTAGATCTCCGTCGTCTTGCCATAGATGCGGAAGCAGTCGGGCACCTCGTCTTCCGTCTTTGCGGGGTCGTAGATGATGCGCACGGCGAGGATGTCGTAGACCTCCTCGAAGGGCACGTGCTTGGTCACCATCTTCGTGTATATGCTATAAGGCGACTTCACGCGCGCCTTGATCTCGTAGTGCATGCCCATGCTGTCGAGGGCGGCGCGCAGGGGAGCTGTGAACTCGTTGAACACCTCCTCGCGCTCGGCCTGCGTGGTGGCGAGCTTGTCGATGATCTCCTTGCGTATGTCGGGGTGCTCGTAGTGGAACGAGAGGTCCTCGAGCTCCTCCTTGATCTTGTTCAGGCCCAGACGGTGTGCGAGCGGGGCGTAGAGGTAGAGCGTCTCGCCGGCGATCTTGTAGCGCTTCGACTCGCGCTGGCTGCCGAGGGTGCGCATGTTGTGGAGGCGGTCGGACAGCTTGACGAGGATGACGCGTATGTCGTCGGACATGGTGATGAGCAGCTTCTTGAAGTTCTCGGCCTGGAGCGAGGCCTGGTCGCCGAAGATGCCGCCCGAGATCTTGGTCACTCCGTCCACTATCTGCGCTATCTTGGGCGAGAAGAGGTTGGAGATGTCCTCGACCGTGTAGTCGGTGTCCTCGACCACGTCGTGGAGCAGCGCCGCACAGATGCTCGTGCTGCCGAGCCCTATCTCGCCGCAGGCGATCTGCGCCACGGCGATGGGGTGCATGATATAGGGTTCGCCGCTGAGCCGGCGCACACCCTTGTGCGCCTGCTTGGCGAAGTTGTACGCCCTCTCGATCAGGTCCGCCTTGCGCCTGTGAGGGGAGTTGAGGTACGTCTGCAGGAGTTGCTCGAACGCCTCGCTTACCATTTTCTCGTCATCCATGCTTTAAAGAATAAAGAATAGAGAATAAAGAATAAAGGATTACCTTTGCTACTTGTGTGTCTTTTTCTCCCTCCCCATTTCGGGGATGGTAGGGGAGGGGCCTTACTTAACCTTAATCCTCTTGCCGACGGTCAGGTTGGTGCCGCGTATGCCGTTGAGGCGCTGGATGGCCTTGACCGTCGTGTGGTATTTGCGTGCCAGTGCGCCGAGGGTGTCGCCCTTGCGCACCTTGTGGTACTGCGCCTTGCCGCCCTTCGAGGCCTTCGACTGCTTGGCGACGGCCTCGTTGACCTCCACCTCGGTGCGGTTGAAGAGCGTCTCGCTCTTGTAGTTGTAGATGGAGTCGCCGGCGGCCACGAAGGCGGCAATCGCCTCGGGACGCAGACGCAGGTTGCTCGGGCGTGCCTCGCCCTGGATGAGCCCCGTGCGGTACTGCGGGTTGAGGGCCTTCACCTCGTCCTCGGTCACTCCGCACATCGCCACGATCTGGTCGAAGTGGACGTTGCGGCTGACCACCACCGTGTCCGTCGCGGCGGGCAGGGAGCAGGAGGCTGGGCAGATGCCGTGCTCGCAGTAGTAGTTGGCCACGTAGTTGGCGGCTATGAACGCGGGCACGTAGCCGCGTGTCTCCTTGGGCAGGTAGGGGTAGATCTTCCAGTAGTCGGTCTCCTCGCTCCCCTCGCGCTTGATGGCCTTGAGCACGTTCTGCGGGCCGCAGTTGTAGGCGGCGAGCACGAGGGCCCAGTTGTTGAAGATGCCGTAGAGGTCCTTGAGGTAGTGGGCGGCGGCGTAGGACGACTTGACGGGGTCGCGGCGCTCGTCGACGATGCTGTTCACCTCCAGGCCGTAGGTCTTGGCGGTGGTGACCATGAACTGCCACAGGCCTCCCGCCCCGGCGCGGCTCGTGGCGGTGGGGTTGAGGGCGCTCTCGATGATGGGCAGGTACTTGAGCTCAAGCGGCAGCTGGTACGCCTCGAGGGCCTCCTCGAAGATGGGCATGTAGAAGTTGCAGGCGCTCAGCAGGTAGGGCAGCGAGCGGCGGCCGCGCACCATGTAGCGGTCGATGAACTGCCGCACCACGTCGTTGTAGGGCATCTCGATGACGTTGGGCAGGCGGGAGAGGCGGCGCACGTAGGTGTCGCGGTCGAACTCGGGGTTGGTGTCCGTCGAGCGGCAGGCGGGGTCGGCGGTGAGTAGCTGGCTCACGTGGTAGTCCTTGTAGAGGGCCTCCATCTGCGCCGCACTCATGCCCTCGGGCACGTCGATGACCTCGCTCTTGCCGAGAGCCGAGTCATAGACGGTGATTTCCTCCTGGGCGAACGCGGGTGCCGAGAGCATCGCGCCCATTATCAAAAAAGTAAACTTCTTTATCATGCCTTTTAATTATTAGTCTGTAGT
>JABUTZ010000039.1:64304-70611 GCA_021443415.1 Bacteroidaceae bacterium
AGTCTGTAGTCTGTAGTCTGTAGTCTGTAGTCTGTAGTCTGTAGTCTGTAGTCTCGGCGACCGCCGAACCCTCTCATTTCACCCTCAGGCTTATGCTCACGCCGGTGTTGATGACCGCGCGGTTGCCGGCGAGATCGGACGAGTTGAAGAGGCTGGGCGCGAAGCGCATCGACAGGTTGGGCGAGATGTCGAAGGTGCTCAGCTCGGCGTCCACGAAGGCATCGATGACCGAGAGGGCCCACACGCCCACCATGGCGAAGATGCTCAGGTCGCGGTACTTGCGGTAGTAGTCCTTCTTGCGTCGGAAGATCTCCTTGAAGCGGTCCTCCTTGCCCGTGATGTCGTAGCCGATGGGCAGCATGTCGAGGTAGGAGTGCGTGTTGGGGTCGTCGTCCATGATGTCGAGGTATGCCTGACGGTAGTCGTTGTACATCTGCGCGTTCCAGTTCAGGGCGTAGAGGCAGCCGAGGAATCCGCCGTAGATGATGGGCAGTTTCCAGTACTTGCGGTTGTAGATCTGTCCGGCGCCGGGAAATACCAGTCCGAGCCATAGGGCGCGGTGGGAGTCGGGCACGAACTGCTCCTTCTCCTTCGGCGCTGGCAGCTGCCTGAGCACCGAGTCGGTGATGGCGTCCGTGAGCACCAGCATGCTGTCCTCCGACATCATGAACGCCGCCGAGTCAATCGGGGCGACGATGGGCGTATCCGCCATGACTGGCTCCTTCTCCGCAAGAGGCTTCTCAGCCATGCCAGACTCCTTCTCCGTGACAGGCTTTTCAGCCGTGCCTGGCTCCTTCGCCGCAAGAGGCTTTTCAGCCATGACTGGCTCCTTCGCCGCAACAGGCTCCTTCGCCGCGACGGGTTCCTTCGCCGCGTCCAAGGCCTTGGACGCAGTGCTCACCTCCGTCGTGTCGGCGGGAGTCTCCCATGTGTCCTCCGCCCGGCATGGCGCGAGGGCGAGGAGCAGGAGTGCGGCTATGAGCAGATGTCTCAATCTTTCAGTCGGTCAAGGATTTCCACGATGCGTTCCAGTTCCTCCTCGTTGGCGAAGGGGATGGTTATCCTGCCGCGTCCGCGGTCGCTGCAGGTCAGCTGCACGTTGGTGTGGAAGAACTTGGCGAGGTTGTCGCGCAGCAGTGCGTACTCCTTCTGCTGCTTCGACTGCCTGCCGCGCAGGCGCGTGCCGTCGGCGTTGGTCGTGCTTCCCCCTTCGAGCAGGGTCTTCACCTTCTGCTCCACGGCGCGCACGCTCAGCCCCTCCTTCTTGATGGCCTCGAAGAGGCGCAGCTGGAGCGACGGGTTGTCGATGGGCAGCAGGGCGCGGGCGTGTCCCATGTCCATCTCGCGGTTCTGTAGTGCCACCTGGATGGCGGCGGGCAACTTGAGCAGTCGCAGGCTGTTCGCCACCGTCGAGCGCGTCTTGCCCACGCGCTTGGCGAGCTGGTCCTGGGTCTGTCCGTTGGCCTCGATGAGGCGCTGGTAGGCGAGGGCGATCTCGATGGGGTTGAGGTCCTCGCGCTGGATGTTCTCCACGAGGGCCATCTCCATCACTCCCTCGTCCGAGGCGGTGCGTATGTAGGCGGGTATCTTCGTCAGCCCCGCCTGCTGCGACGCCCTCCAGCGGCGCTCGCCGGCGATGATCTGGTAGGTGCCGTCGTCCATCGCGCGCAGCGTGATGGGCTGCACGATGCCTATCTCGGCTATCGAGGCCGCCAGCTCGTCCATCGCCTCCTTGTCGAAGTCGCGGCGCGGCTGGCCGGGGTTCGGGTGGATGAGGCTTATCTCAATCTCGTTTATGCTTGACGAGCCGTCTGTCTTCACCTCGTCTTTCGCTATCAGGGCGTCGAGGCCGCGCCCCAATGCCGGAAACTTCTTTTGCACTGCCATGGCGTATTAGAGTGTAGAGTGTAGAGTGTAGAGTGTAGAGTGTAGAGTGTAGAGTGTAGAGTATTAGAGTGTAGAGTGTAAAAAATTAGAGGGTAAATTTTAGAGTGTAGAGTGTAGAGTGTAGAGTGTAGAGTGTAAAAATTTAGAGGGTAAATTTTAGAGTGTAGAGTGTAGAGTGTAAAAATTTTAGAGGATAAATCTTAGAGAATAAATTATGATAAGATTGTTTTTATCGATGCGGTTAATAATTTTATGAGTTCCGTCGCGTCTTCGTTTATGCTGTCGAATTCCTGTTCGTTTAGATATTCGGATTCGTGGAGGAGTTCCAACCAGTACTGAGTTTCTCCAGCCTCTTTAAGTGCTATATAGAATTTACTTTTAATATCTGCTTCGCTTTGTGAGAAATGTCCTTCAGCCACATTGGCTCCGATGCTTGTGCCACTTCGCAGTAGTTGCTTGGACATCACGTATTCCTTATGCTCTTCAACAAGATATTTGTATAGGTGTATGATGCGTAGTGCAAAAGCTTTGCTCTTTTTATTGAGGGCATAACTTCTCATCTTTTATATTTTGAATTTTATTTTTTAATCTCTATCTTTTACACTCTACACTCTACACTCTACACTCTAACTCTGGTTCTTTGCGATTATCTCTTTTGCCAGTTCCAAGTGGTTGATTGCTCCTCGGCTGTCTGCGTCGTAGAGGATGGCGGGCTTGCCGTAGCTCGGTGCCTCGCTCAGCTTTACGTTGCGCTGGATGACGGTGTCGAAGACCAGCTCCTGGAAGTAGCGGCGCACCTCGTCGTAGATCTGGTTGGCGAGACGCAGACGGCTGTCGTACATCGTGAGCAGGAAACCCTCGATCTCGAGGCGCGGGTTGAGCTTGCTCTTGATGATCTTGATGGTGTTGAGCAGCTTGCTGATGCCCTCGAGGGCGAAGTACTCGCACTGGACGGGGATGATGACGCTGTCCGCCGCCGTGAGTGCGTTGACGGTCACCAGTCCGAGCGAGGGCGAGCAGTCGATGAGTATGTAGTCGTACTCGCCCTTCACGCCTGCCAGCATGCGCTCCATCACATACTCGCGGCGCTCCATCTCGAGCATCTCGATCTCGGCGCCCACGAGGTCCACGTGGCTCGGCACGATGTCGAGGTTCGGCACGTCGGTCGTGTAGATCGCCTCGCGTATGTCCGCGCCGCCGATGAGGCAGTTGTAGACCGAGGTCTCCACCTCGGCGAGGTTCACGCCCATGCCCGACGACGAGTTCGCCTGCGGGTCGGCGTCGATCAGCAGCACCTTCTTCTCCAATGTCGCGAGCGAGGCTGCCAGGTTCATCGATGTCGTCGTCTTGCCCACGCCGCCTTTTTGGTTTGCCAAAGCGATGATTTTTCCCATAATTCAAGTTTTGCGTTGAGTATCAGTTGTGAAACCACATTATATCCCTAAGGAAATGCAAATATACGAATTTATTTTCGGATAAGCCCAAATTGTGGCGCAAAGAATGACATTTTCTGCTTTTTTCGCCGCCTGTCTCGTCCCGATTGCCACTATGCCTCGAGCATTACGCTAACCCTGTTGTCTTCCTCCCTATGGGGCGCAAACTGGTCGGAGTGCTCCACCTGACGATTCGGTTGACGTATTGTTGCCTTGATGTTGTCAGATGATTGCTATCCCTTTGTCTTATACTGCTGCTTTGGATGGTTTGGAGTACCGGGGAACATCATTACGAGATGATTTTCCTTAATCATCCGTGGGATAACTATGTTCCGCAGGTATGCATGACTAAGCCCGGTTGCAGTCGCAATCTCCTCCAAGGTTATCCAGTTATCACATGCCTTTTCCATCTTCACCCATAATTCCTCTCGTTTCATTCGTTTTTGTGCTGATGCGGATTTCGAGGTTGCATCATTGATGTCTGAGGTTGCATCATTAGCGTCTGGGGTTGCATTATTATAACCCGAGGTTGCATCATTAGTGCCTGAGGTTGCCACCTTTTGATGCAAGTCTGTTGTCTTTTGGGTAGCAAATTCTGCCCTTTGGGCATCAATCACATCCTTTTGGGTGGTGCGCCAAATGATTGCTCTGAACTGGTTTGCTTCTTCCTCATTGATGAAATCAAGGATGACATTCTCCCTCATGGCACGCACAATGCCGGAACCCAAACCACGATATATCATCGTCCTCTCAGCGAAGTCCGCCATCAATGGGTTGCGTTGTTTCGAGGCTCCAAGCATGATGTCTTGAACCTTCAAACCTCCATATAATTTGCCTGGGTTGATAATTTCTATCCTGTTTTCAAAGACAAGCAAGCGGATGGCAGCAGGGTGCAGCAGGTCGATATGCACCAAGGCGTTTTGGAGCAATTCTTCAAGCACCACCTCTGGTATCTCCAACACACCTAAGCTGTTGAAGTTCTGACCGTTCTGTGTGTGATGTAGCATAGACTTCAGGAAGGCCATGCCGTCACGGAACATCATGGGCAGTGTGCCTACGATGTCTCGACTGTCGATATACTCTTTGCCGCCGATGCTGTTGCCGACAAAAGCTACCGCCTTAATCTTGAACGAGCGTTCGTATTGCTGCGGATTCTTGCCGAAATACAGGATGCCAGCTCGTGTCAGTTCGCCGTTGGGAGTCATCACACCTATGCTCTTCAACATTCCTTCGAGGGGCTGGTTGAAGTCCTCTATCGCCTTGCCATATACCTTTTGGTAATACTCGCGCAGGTACGCCATTTCAAGGTCGCTGACCGACGAACCTTGCAAGCCTTGCTCCTCGGCATGGTAGTTGCCGGAATCCTGGAACAGGGAGAGTATCTCGCTGTTTTCCGTGACCCTGCGCTTGTCTGCGCCCTGCTTCACCCATATCTCGCCATTGTTGGTTTTGTATGGTTTGTTGCATCCTTCCTCCACATGACAAACAAGGAAATACTTATCGTCTGCCTTCACCACCTCCGTCTCAATGTAGATGGTGGGCTTAACCTGCTCGGTGGCGGCGTTTCCCGCTTCGAGGCTTGTGTCTTGCAACTGCTGGTAGGTCAGACCGACGAGTGCGCCAGTCTTATCTTCAACGCCAAACAATATCACACCGCCATGGCTGTTGGCAAACGCCACCATCTCTTGTGCAATTTTCACCTGAGTGGAGAACTCCTGCTTGAATTGTACGCGGCTTGTCTCGCCACATTTGCAGAGTTCTATGAATTCTTCCTTGTTCATCGTGTTGCTGTCTTCAAAATATCAAATCTGTATATGAGGTGCAAATGTAATGAATTTTTGCGACTTGGAGGAAAAATCAGGGGGAAACCTTTTAGGGAAACGGCAGAACATGAAATAGCGAAACAATTTTTCCGCCTTTTTGCCGAAAAAGTGTACTTTTTGGGAAAAGAGGGTGGGGAAACGGCTTTTTTGTTGTACCTTTGCACAAATTTAACATTATATATATGAAGCGAATGTTGCTTATGGCGGCGGCGGCGATGGTGCTGGCCGGCTGCTCTAACGAGAAGAAGCAAGAGGAGAACAAGGTGGCCGTCGTCAAGGTGGCCCTGGCTCAGTCGGTCGACGAGCTGAGTGCGTGGCAGTTCCCCTGCCGCGTCAAGGCGGGAAGCGAGGTGAGCGTCGCCTTCAAGGTGGCGGGCAACGTGCGCCGCATGGCCGTCAAGGCGGGCGACCGCGTGCAGAAGGGCCAGCTGCTGGCGGAGCTTGATGACTCGGACTACCGCGTCCAGCTCGCCGCCACCGAGTCGGAGTACGCACAGATCAAGGCCGACGTCGAGCGCGTGGTCAAGCTCTACGAGCAGGGAGCCACGACGGCGAGCAACTACGACAAGGCGCGCTACGGACTCCAGCAGATCGAGGCCAAGCTGCAACACCACCGCAACCAGGTGGAATACTGCAAGATATACGCTCCCGAGAGCGGCACCGTGCACAGCCGCTTCTTCGAGGGAGGCGAGACCATAGGCCCTGGCATACCCGCCGTCCTGCTCATCGGAGGCGACCGCCCTGAGGTGGAGATCACCGTCCCCGCCTCTGTCCAGCGCCTGCTCACGCACGCCAAGGGACAGGTGACCGCAACGGCTATCTTCTCCGCCTTCGGCGAGAGGGTGTTCGACCTGCGCATGCTCCACGTCCTGCCGCGAGCCAACACCTCGGGCATGTTCCCCGTGCGCATGGCCATCGAGGGCGCCGACCTGCCCACGCCCGGCATGAACGGCTGGGTGACCATCACGGGCGGTGTCGCCGAGACGGTGCGCGAGGTCATCGTGCCCACCACGTCGGTGGCCCACAAGGGCGACAAGGACTATGTGTTCCGTGTCGAGAATGGACGCACGAAGCAGATTGAGGTCAAGGTGCTCTCGCTCACGGGCGACGGCCTGAAGAAGTACCGCGACCGATTCGAGGCGGCCGGCCTCGCGCGCGTGCTGG
>JABUTZ010000003.1 GCA_021443415.1 Bacteroidaceae bacterium
GGGGTAGGATCAGTATACGACTGATGTACCTTCAGTATACGACTGATCCTACATCAGTATAGGACTGATGTACCCTCGATACGGAAGTGGTTATGCCTTGCCTTTCTACTCGGTTCTTTAAGAGAAGGAAATGATGAGATTTTTCAAGATAGAAAGGCGTCTGCCGAAAACCGGCAGGACAATCTGCTTTTAAGATTCTATCCCATGCTTAAATCCGGAATTGCACCTTTTGTTAGTTGGATGATAAATTTGATAGTACCTGAATGGAGAAATGTGAGCAGGCTTTTACAGCCTGCTCTTGTAGATTTGTGCCATCGCTTTCTGATAGCGGTTCTCCAATTGCAGCAGGTTCGTCTTGCTTTGGTAGACTACGGATACCTCCACGAAATACTCAATCATGCTGATTTGTCCTCCCACAAGTGCTTGCTTCAGCAGGGCGAGGTCTTGCTGTTGGCCGAAGGTGCGTTCGTATTCCTCCATCGAGGCGTGCAGATTGCGTGCCTCTTCGTAAAGCTGCCATAGCGCGGAAGCGGTCTGAAAAGCCGCATTCTCCTTCTGGGCATCAATGTTGAGGACTTGTGCCTTGGCCATTTTCACCTTGCTGCGATTTTCGAATATCGGGAAAGAGAAGCCTACTACCACGCCGTTCAGTGGGCGTCCCGATTCAGTGTTCCGACGATAGCCCAATTCCAGTTTCGGCAACCATCCTTGCCTGCTTGCCAAGGCACGTTGCCGGGCAGCAGAACTTTCGCCTTGCAAAGCTTGCAGCGTGGGGTCGGAAGCCAGTAATTCGGCAACTACGGGACGGAAATCAGCGGGCAGGGGAACAGCCGGGTACTCCGTCAGATGGAGGGTTCGGGCAGTGGGATAGCTGTCGGGCATGGTACGTCCGGGCACGAACGACCGATTCCCGTTGAGTGCGACCAACTCTTTTATCTTATTGTCCAAGGCGGTCTGGTTCAAACGGACTTCCGTGCGCACATTCAGTAATTCCAGGTTAATCTTGTTGGTTTCCAGTATATTGGCATCGCCTGTTTTAAGACGTTGGGCATACAAGGCAGACAGTTCTTCGGCATTCTTCAGCCGTTCGTCGAGCAGGCTTTGCAGGCTTTGCAGCATGATGATGTCCAGGCATACCTCTTTTGCTTGGAGCAATATCTGCTGACGGAAAGCGGTGGCTTGCGCGTCGAGCGCATTCGTCTTGAGGCGGTTCATTTTTCCCCTCGTCACATAAAGGGTGGGGAAGTCGAAACTTTGGGAGACGACCAGTTCACTGGCCGTTTCATTACTACTGCCCGAATCCCATAGGTGGGCATAAGACAGTGTAGGGTCGGGCAGGTTGTTGTCGGTCTTGTTCTCCAGCTTCTGCGAAGCGATGAGGTACGCATTGGCTTGCAACTCTTTATTGTTGGCTTCTATCTGCCGAAGAACGTCATCCATGCCGGATGTTTGTGCGCGCATCCCTGCAAATGAGAGGACGGCTGCACTGAGTAGGAAAATCTGTTTCATAACGGAAGCCTCTCTCCTGTCCTCTCCTGTAGAGGGGGCAGGATGAGAGTTTTTTTTATTTGTATTTACTTAGTCGGATATCTCTTTCCTCTCTCTATGGAGGAGAGGCTGTAAACTATCGGTACAATAAACCCGTTCAGGAACGTAGAGGTCAGCAGTCCGCCCAAAATCACTTTGGCCATCGGACTTTGTATCTCGTTGCCCGGCAGGTCGCCGCCGAGTGCCAGCGGGATGAGTGCCAAAGCGGATGACAAGGCTGTCATCAGAATCGGGTTCAGACGATCCAGCGAACCGCGTACAATACTGTCGTGCAGACTGTAACCTTCTCCTTGAAGATGCTTGTAGTGGCTGATGAGCAACATCCCGTTCCGGGTGGCGATGCCAAACAAGGATATGAACCCGATGATGGCAGGAATGCTGACCTCGCCCGTTGTGACAAGCAGGGCAAATACACCGCCAATCAAGGCCAATGGCAGATTGATGAGGATGATGGCACTCTCTTTCACACTGCGGAACTCATGATAAAGCAGCAGGAAGATGACCACGATGGATATGAACGAGGTCAGTGCCAGTGTGCGGCTTGCAGCTTGTTCGCTTTCAAACTGGCCTCCATATTCAAGGTGGTAGCCTTCCGGCAGGTTTATCTGGTTGTCCACCCGTTGCTGTATGTCATTCACCACACTTCGCAGGTCGCGGTCCGCCACATTGGCGGAGATGACGATTTTACGTTTCACGTTCTCTCGGCTGATAGTGTTCGGCCCCATGGCAGAACGGATTTCCGCCACATAGTTCAACGGGATTTTCTGTCCGTCGCCCGTATCAATCATCAGGTTGCCTATTCGCTCCATCCCGTTGCGAAGGTTCTCTTTGATGCGGACGGTAATATCGAAACTCTGTGCCTTCTCATAAACCTGAGAGACGGTTTCGCCTGCCAGACAAATGTTGACCGCTTCTGCGAATTCCGGTAGCGTAATGCCATATTTGGCAAGCATCTCCCGCTTGGGCGAGAGGATAAGCTGCGGCCGTTCGATCTGTTGCTCCACGTTTAAGTCGGCAATTCCGGGAATGTCTTGAATGGCGTTCTTGATTTCGTTGCCTAAAGCGAACATGCGGTTCAGGTCGTCACCAAAGAGCTTGATGGCGATATTGGCCTTCGTTCCGGATAGCATGGCGTCGATGCGGTGGCTGATGGGTTGTCCTATTTCGATGTTGGCTCCCACGATGTTGCCTAACTTCTCGCGTACTTCGGCCACGAGCTCGCTACGCGGACGATTCTTCAGCTCAAAGGGAGCTTCAATCTCTGAAACGTTTACGCCCAAGGCGTGCTCGTCCAGTTCGGCACGCCCCGTTTTACGAGCCACGGTCTGTATTTCGGGAATGGAAAGCAGCAATTCTTCGGCACGGCGTCCCATCTTATCGCTCTCCTCCAGCGAGATGCCGGGGAGCGATGATAAGTTGATGGTAAACGAACCCTCGTTGAAGGGAGGAAGAAAAGAGCGTCCCAAAGTGAAGAAACAGGCAAGTGCCGTTATGAACAGCACGATGCTGCCTCCCAGCACGCTTCTTGTATGTGCTAAAACCCAAGTCAGCGCTTGCTCGTACCATTCTTTCATTTTGCGTGCCACGACGGATTCACCATTTACACATTCTTTTTTCCCGATACTTTCTTTTCCCAGCAGATAGGAGCAGAGTACCGGTGTGACGGTCAGTGCCACAACGGTGGAGGCGGCCAGTGCCACGATGAATGCAATACCCAAAGGAACGAGCATCCTGCCTTCCATACCGCTCAGGAAGAACAGGGGCACGAAGCTCACGATGATTATTAATGTAGAGTTGAGGATGGGCATGCGCACTTCTTTGGAGGCGTTGAACACCACTTCTGTGACAGGCAGTTGTTCCTCGACGGGTTTCTGCCGGTTTTCGCGCAGCCGCTTGTACACGTTTTCCACATCCACAATGGCATCGTCTACCAGCGAGCCGATGGCGATGGCCATGCCACCGAGGCTCATGGTGTTGATGGTAAATCCCATGTAGTGCAGGGCAAGAACGGAGGTTATCAACGACAGGGGCAGCGATACCAGTGAGATGACCGTGGTACGTACATTGGCAAGGAATAGGAAAAGGACGATGACTACGAAGATACCACCCTCCAACAGCGACTTCTGCACGTTTCCGATGGAGCTTTCGATGAAACGGCTTTGACGGAAAATGTCTGTAGATACTTTCACGTCGGGAGGCAGGTTCTTTTGCAGCTCCTTCAGTGAAGTTTCCAGTTTGTCGGTCAGCTCCAGAGTACTTGTTGCGGGTTGCTTGGTGACGGTCATCAGCACGGCAGCTTTACCGCGCTCCGAGGCAGTACCCAGTCGCGGCAGTTTGGCTCCTGTGCTGATGTCGGCAATGTCTTCCAGCAAGACGGGGGCGTGTGAAGCGTCCTTGCTGCGCACAACGGCCTTGCCCATACGTTCTGTGCGGTCGGTGGACAATAGGCCACGTACAATGTATTCGTTGCCATACTCATAAAGCACTCCGCCGTTGGCGTTCAGATTCATTTGGCGTGTTGCATCCATCACTTCATCGAGACTGATGTCGTAATGGCGCATCCGTTCCGGATCTAATTGAATCTGATATTCCTTGATGTCCCCACCCAATACGGCGACCTGAGCCACACCTCCGGTGGAGAGCAGGCGCGGACGTATGATGCGGTCGGCGATGGTGCGCAAATCCAGCATGGAAGTAGAGTCTGCCGTCAGGCCCACAATCAGCATCTCGCCTAAGATGGACGATTGTGGCCCTAATGTCGGTTTACCCACATTGGGCGGTAATGATTCGCTGACTATGGGGAGCTTCTCGCTGACAATCTGACGGGCTAAGTAAATATCCGTATCCCAGTCAAATTCCACCCACACAACGGAAAACCCGTTTGTGGAAGAGGAACGTACACGGCGTACGCCGGTTGCACCGTTCACGACCGTTTCAACAGGGAAGGTGACAAGCTGTTCCACCTCTTCTGCCGCCATACCGTTGGCTTCGGTCATGATGACCACCGTAGTTGCGTTAAGGTCGGGAAACACGTCCACTTCCGTATGCATGGCGGTATATGTACCGCCAATCAGCAACAGCATGGATGCTGTCAACACCAGCATGCGGTTGCCAAGCGAATAACTGATTATCTTGTTTAACACGTTTGCTATATTTATATTTATCAATTCTGCGTTTGTTCAATCGGAGGAGGCTTAATGTTCGTGGCTATGAGCCGGGATGCCATTGGCTGCCGAAGCCAGTTTAACCTGATAGGCTCCTTGAGTCACCACACGAGCCCCGGCTTTCACTCCGGAGAGTATCTGTACACATTCTCCATTGTCTGCGCCAAGAGTCACCAACTGTTTCCGATACCCCTCTTCGTCCAGTTGCAAGTAGACGAAGAAACTGCCTTGTTCCTCTGTAAGTGCGCTGTGGGGCAGGGCGATGACGTTCTCCATCGGTGAAGAAAGCAGGAAAACTTCTACGTACGACCCGGGGATGATGTCTCCTTTGTTGTCGAATTCGAAAGTTACGGGGACGTAGTATCCGTTTTCGCCCGAGGCTTTCCCGTAAGAGAGCATGCGGCCGCCCAAATCTTTCAGCGCATACACCTTATTATTATAAGGAGTACGGAAGTTGGCCGTACCGATGGTGCGCAGGTAAGGATAATACTTTTCAGACACATCGGCACGCAGGAACAATCTTCTGTTTTGAGTGATGCTCGCCAGAGGCTGGCCTATGGCTACGTAGTCGCCTTCTTTCACCAGCAAGTCCTTCACATATCCGCCGATAGGGGCAACTACCGTTTGTCCACCGGCAGAGTGATTCTTGGCTACCGACTCGTAGCTGATACGGGCGTTCTGATAGGTTTGTTCGGCTTGGGTAAATTCCTTTTCCGACACTATCTTGTTGTCTACAAGCGCTTTCATGCGCTCGTATTCTTTCTTGGAGGCTTCATAGGCCACACGGGCTTTTTGTACCGGGTCACCATCGGCCATGCCCTTTGATGACAATATGGCCAGTGCAGTACCTTTGCTTACGTCCATGCCTTCAATCACCTTGCCTTTGAATGACACGATGCCTGCCACGGGGGCTACCACCATGCTTTCCTCTCCTTGGGCGGCCAGCACTTGTCCTCCGGTTCTGATAACTTGATGGAAAACTCCCGGTTCTACAGTGCTCACAACTATGCCGGCAGCTTGTGCTTTGGCAGGGGGAAGGATGATTTCATCGCTTCCGTCATCATTGTTTTTTTGTTCCTCATGCTCGTGGTTACAATCTTTGTGGGCATGATTATGTTGTTCATGATTGTGAGTCTCATGATTGTGTCCTTCGTGGCAATTTTCGGACTTACTGTTACAGGAGCCTAACAGGAATAATCCTATGACTCCCGTGAAAAAGATTTTTCTCATGATGTTTGTTCTTGCTTTTTGTTTGGGTGCAAAATGGGGGAATGGAGCGTGCAATCCGGTTGCCAGCTCTCAAATAGGTGTAAAAACGGCCTTCGATAATTAATTATCGATAGCGTTTAAGCAAGAACAGAAGGAGGGGCGCGAAGTCCCGCGACACGTGTGATAAATGTGCCGTGAAGAGATTCCAGATAGATGCAATCCTGCCTTCGTGAGTCAAGTTCGGGTAGAATTAATAAATTGGAAAGCGGCTCTATGAATAAAGTGACCGCCCATAAGGTTTCGGAATGCGAAGAAACGCCGGCTCCGGGAGTTTGTTGCACGAAATGAGTCGTGAGGCATCCGGTGTCGCAACAGCAATGTCCGGCGTCGGAAGTATGGTGATGTTCGCAGCAGTCGGCGGTGATATCGTTCTTCATACATATCAGTCCGTCTGCATGATGATGGTGGGGAATGACAGGGACCATCAGCATGATCAGGCTGATGAAGAGAAGAAGTACGGATATGTGCTGTCTCTTTTTCATTCCTTTATCTTTGTATGGGCGCAAAGATAAAGGTTCGTGATTTAATAAGCAAGCGTAGAAAGGTAAAAAAACGGCTTATTTCCTCTCCAGTTCGCGCAACGAATCCATTTTCTTCTTCTCGAGGAACTCGTAGATGCCGCTCAAATGCTCTTTCACCTGCTTGTTGCCGAATTCGTAAACCTTGCTCACCAGCCCGTCCAGAAAGTCGCGGTCGTGGCTTACGAGGATGAGGGTACCGTCAAAATCCAGAAGGGCTTGTTTCAGGATGTCTTTGGTCTTTATATCCAGATGGTTGGTAGGTTCGTCCAATATCAACAGGTTGACCGGTTCGAGCAACAGCTTGATCATGGCAAGGCGTGTGCGCTCTCCGCCCGAAAGCACCTTTACCTTCTTCATGGACTCTTCGGGGCCGCCGAACATGAAAGCACCCAGCAAGTCGCGTATCTTGTTGCGAATTTCTCCTTTTGCCACATCGTCGATGGTTTGGAACACTGTCAGGTTCTCATCCAGCAAAGATGCTTGGTTTTGTGCAAAGTAGCCTATCTGTACGTTGTGCCCTATTGTGAGTGTGCCTTCATGTTCTATTTCGTTCATGATGCATTTCACTAAAGTAGATTTTCCTTCGCCGTTCTTTCCTACAAAGGCCACCTTGTCGCCCCGTTCTATGGTGAGGTTGGCATTTCTGAACACCACATGCTCCCCATAACTTTTGCCCACGCTTTCCATGATGACAGGATAATTGCCCGAACGGGGCGAAGGAGGGAATTTGAGTCGCAGTGCCGAGGTGTCTTCCTCGTCTACTTCAAGAAGTTCCAGCTTTTCCAGCATTTTTACCCGGCTTTGCACTTGCAGGGTTTTGGAATATGTACCTTTGAAGCGTTCGATGAATTCTTTGGTCTCGGCAATGAACTTCTGCTGTTCGTCGTATGCTTTCTGCTGTTGTTCGCGGCGTTCTTTACGCAGTTCCAGGTATTTGGAATAGTTTACTTTGTAATCATAAATCCGCCCCATGGTTACTTCGATGGTACGGGTAGTGATGTTATCCACGAACTTGCGGTCGTGGCTGATGACGATGACCGCTTTCCCGTTGTTGATAAGGAAATCTTCCAGCCATTGTATGGATTCTATGTCTAAGTGGTTCGTCGGTTCGTCCAGTAAGAGTACATCAGGCTTTTGCAATAACAGTTTGGCCAGTTCGATGCGCATGCGCCATCCACCACTGAAGTTGCTGGTGGGGCGGTCGAAGTCTTCGCGCACAAATCCCAGTCCGAGCAACGCTTTTTCTACATCTTCTTCATAGTTTGTAGCGTCTATGGCATAGAATTTCTCGCTCAGGGTAGATACGTGCTCGATAAGTTCCATGTAGCTGTCGCTTTCGTAGTCGGTACGCGTCTCAAGTTCTTTATTGAGCCGTTCTATTTCAGCCTCCATTTCGTGCAGATGGGCAAAAGCTTGCGCTGCCTCCTGAAAGACAGTACGCCCGTCTTCTGTCATGAGGTGCTGAGGCAGGTAGGCTATGATGCAATCTTTGGGAGCAGATATCTTGCCTCGGGTAGGTTGTCTCACACCTGCCAAAATTTTCAATAAGGTACTTTTACCAGCTCCGTTTTTCCCCATCAGGGCAATGCGGTCTTTTTCGTTGATAACGAATGATATGTCACTGAATAAAGTGGTGCCGCCAAATTCTACGGCCAGTCCGTCTATGGAAATCATTGCTTCTTCTTTTGAAATAGGGTGCAAAGATAGTGTAAACCGAATAGAGAATAAAAATAAGTTGTTCGTTTTTTTTGTATGGAGGGGTTGTCGGCCTTCGCTTCATGTGAAATCAAAGCATGCGGATGAAAGCGAACTCTCATCCTGAAATAATGAATGAGAGACTGTTCTTAGGAGGAGGCAGTGAGCTATGCAGCGAGTTAAAAAGGGGGAAAACGGTCGAAAAGAAGCCGGATAAAAAACTTTTCAAGGAAAATTAGATCGTTTCTTATGTTAAGAAACAGCTTATCTCCTCTAAAAATAAGAACTTTACATTATTTTTTATTATCTTTGCAACTATAAAACGAAACACAAAGGTCATGGAAACTGAAAAAATGTCGGAAGAGTACCGACCGCTTATTCTGGTCGCAGAAGATGATGAAAGTAATTTTAAGCTGATAAAAGCTATCATCGGTAAGAAATGCGAGATACTATGGGCAAGAAACGGCGAGGAGATTGTGAATTTATTTAAGGAGAATCGTAGCAAGGTTGAAGCAGTTTTGATGGATATCAAGATGCCCGTTATGAACGGTCTGGATGCTACGATGCTTATACGTGAGGAGGATAAGGAATTGCCTGTAATTATGCAGACAGCTTATGCTTTTATGTCCGATCGTGAGAAGGCTTTGGACTGTGGTGCATCGGAAGTATTAGTGAAGCCGATTACTTTGAATGCTTTACGCATGTGCCTAAGCAAGTACCTGCCAAAATTAGTTTGGTAAGAACGTATCGGTAAAGATTATTAAAACAGCGCTGGGTGGTAAGAATCGTAGTTAGTTACGGTTTTATCACCCAGTTGTTTTAATCCTTGTTGGCAATTTACTTTTTATTCTATATTCTTTTTCTCTCTTTCCTCCATCTTCCGCTTTACAAATCCTATCTTCAGGTTGGCTTCCTCCATGTTCTTTTTAATCTCGGAGATAGACGAGAGCAGTTGTGCCAGTTCATAGACATCGGCAAGGGCTTGGCGGTCTGTGGGAGACATGGCGGTGGAATAGGGACGTTCTCCTTGATATTGTATTTTTATGTTTTTGTCCTTATTTAAGTAAAGAAATCCCATGACGTTGCCGTCCTCTCCCATTTTATAATCTGCTTTTTCAATCGTTTCGCCGAGGTCGGTGGTTTCGTAGCTGTCTTTGGAGGCAGGTGTTTCGGCGAAGCTTCCGTCGGGAGCAATTACCTTGACTGCAATGTGGTGGATGTTGCGGAAGCCGCAATAGATGGAGGTCATACTCATTATGCCGTTTTCGTCTACCTGAAAGCGGAGGAACGAACGGTGCAGGTTCTTTTCTATGATTTGCGATGGATGCAGGTAGTGCCCGATGTTCTGATATTCGGCATCTTTTTCAAAAACATATTTGCTTTTGATGGCATCGAATACTTGTTGTTTGGTTTGAAGCATGCTGTCAAGGTAGACCAGACTTCTTTCTTGTTCTTTCAGTTCGATTTCCTGCATCAGCCCGATGCCGGCACGGCGCACATCGAAAGCTTTGGGATAGAGTGTTTTGATACTGTCAATGAGAATTTTCGCTTCATTGTAGCTGCCTTGCTCGAAAGCATGGCGGGCGGCTTGCAGTTTTTCTTCGGCTTTTTTCTCGGTGTCGTTGCAGGAGAAGAGTGTGCAGCATAGGCACATCATTAGCAATCCTTTCTTCATAATTGTAGTTCTTGGAGTTAGCGGGGACAAAGATAGTGTAAAATTTAGAAATAATATCCGTATCTTTGTGCCTTCAAACTGATTTATTGACAAATGATAGAGTTGACGGCAGAAGAACTGAAAGCGCGTTTCAGTGATGATATATTCAAGCAGATTTCCGAAACTGCTGATGAGTTGGGAGTAGAATGCTATGTGGTGGGCGGATATGTGCGAGACATATTCTTGCAACGTCCCTCCAAAGATATCGATGTAGTGGTGGTGGGTAGCGGCATTGCAATGGCCGAAGCGTTGGGAAAGCGCTTGGGACACGGCGCGCATGTTTCTGTCTTCAAGAACTTCGGTACGGCGCAGGTGAAACATCGTGGCGTGGAGGTGGAATTCGTGGGAGCACGAAAAGAGTCTTATACGCACGATTCACGTAAGCCGATTGTGGAAGACGGTACGTTGGAAGATGACCAAAACCGCCGCGACTTTACCATCAATGCGTTGGCCGTATGCCTGAACCGTGCACGCTACGGAGAGCTGGTAGACCCTTTCGGCGGTATGGAAGACATGCGGGAGAGAACCATACGCACGCCGCTCGACCCCGACATAACTTTCAGCGACGACCCTTTGCGCATGATGCGCTGCATCCGCTTTGCTACCCAGCTGAACTTTTATATAGACGACGATACGTTCGATTCGTTATGCCGCAACCGTGATCGTATCTCCATCATCTCCAAAGAGCGCATTGCCGATGAATTGAATAAAATCATCCTTTCTCCCATACCCTCCAAAGGATTTATCGACTTGGACCGTTGCGGTTTGCTTCAGCTCATCTTCCCCGAATTCGTGGCTTTGCAAGGTGTGGAAACCCGTAACGGACGGGCACACAAGGATAATTTCTACCATACGCTCGAAGTGCTCGACAATATCAGCAAGCAGACCGACGACCTTTGGTTGCGCTGGGCGGCAATCCTGCACGACATAGCCAAACCCGTTACCAAGCGTTGGGAACCCCGCGCCGGCTGGACTTTCCATAATCATAACTTCATCGGCGAGAAGATGATACCCGAAATCTTCCGCAAGATGAAGTTACCTATGAACGAGAAAATGAAATTCGTTCAGAAGATGGTGAGTCTGCACATGCGTCCCATCGTGATTGCCGACGATGTAGTGACCGATTCGGCCGTGCGTCGTCTTCTGTTTGAGGCCGGAGATGATATAGACAGCCTGATGACTTTGTGCGAGGCCGACATCACGTCCAAAAACATGGAGCGCAAGAAGCGTTTTCTGAATAATTTCCAACTGGTGCGCCAAAAGCTGAAAGACTTGGAGGAACGCGACCGTATTCGCAATTTCCAGCCTCCGGTGAGCGGGGAAGAAATCATGAAAACTTTCGGACTTTCTCCTTGCCGTCAGGTAGGAGCGTTGAAGAGCGCCATCAAAGATGCCATTCTGGACGGTGTTATCCCCAATGAATACGAAGCCGCCCGTGCATTCATGTTGCAACGGGCGGAAAAAATAGGGCTGAAAGAGGTTTAGAACTTGTCTTATTCGTCTTCAGCCTGAAATTTGCGGCTTACTTTCATCAGGTTGATGGTGTAGGTCACTACGTTTTGGGCTTCTTGCAGCATGGTCAGATAAACCATACTTACTTTGATGCTGCTGCTTTGGCTCTGGATGCGTTGCAATTCTTCGCGTTTCAGTTGCGCGAGTTGGCCATTCAGGTCATTGCCTTTGCGTATCTCTGATTCAAAACCATTATAGTTGTTGGTCTCCAGCTTGTGCCGGCAAGTTTGCAGCAAGGAAGTGATGTTTTCCGTGACGTCGGCAAACTCTCCCTTTTGTATGGCGTCGAGCGGCTTGAAGTTGTTGTCTATATGTTCCAGACACGGTTCGCAGAGGCGTCCCACGCTGAATACCAATTCGCTGGCAAAGTCGTTGCCTTGATAGTAGTAAAGACCTTTCTCCAATACGGTATTGTTGTCGAGGCGGCACATGGCGAGTGTTCCTGTGCGCTTCATCTGTTTGATGAGCTGCTTTTCGAACTTCACCGCTCCCATGGCACGGCGCAGTCCGCGCAGGTTTTCGTGCAGGAAGGAAGTGACGGAACGTTCGAAGTTCTCTTCGGTGAAAGCCATGATTTTGCTTAGTTCTTCGCGGGTATGATGGCGCAGCAGCTCAAGAATCTCACTGTTATCGTTGCTTTTCATCAGCTGTTTCAGCGTTTCGTTGCCTTGTTCTTTTGCCTTGCGCTTTTTGTACATCATTTGGCTGCGGATCAGTGAGAATACGGCCAATGCGATAAGGGCTACGATGGCTATTGTACCTCCGAAACTGATAATCAGCGCCACAAAGAAACAGATGGTGAAAGCTGCACCGGCAGTGATGAACCAGCCTCCCACCACGCTCAGCACACCGGTGATGCGGAATACAGCAGAGTCGCGTCCCCAAGCACGGTCGGAGAGCGAGGTGGCCATAGCCACCATGAATGTCACGTAGGTAGTGGAAAGGGGAAGTTTCAGCGAGGTGCCCAATGCAATGAGCAGACTGGCCAATACCAGATTGACGGATGCGCGTACCATGTCGAAGGCGGCACCGTCGGCTATAATGGCTTCGTCTTTGCGGAAGCGGGTTTCTATCCACTGCTTGCTGCTTTCGGGTATGATCTTTGAGACGCTATTGCTTAGGTTCATGCTGAAGCGTACCAACGTACGAGCCATCGGGGTGCTTCCAAAGCTTTCTTCGCCTTCGTCTTGGCGAGCCAAATCTACCGAGGTTTTGATGACGTTGTGTGCTTTCTTCGAAGTGTAGAGGGCGTAGACCATGATGATACCTGCACCGAAGAGGAAGTACCAAGGGGTGGAGGCCGATCCTTGTAACGAGACCATCAGGAAACCATCCGGACCAACCTCGGTGCCATTGGCGATGTAGTCTGTGAAGGCAGAATAGCCGGCCAGAGGTACGCCGATGAAGTTCACAAGGTCATTGCCGGCAAAGGCAAGGGCTAAGGCGAATGTGCCCAGCAACACGATGATGCGGAAGATGTTTACCTTGAACCAGTGTAATATCTGCATCAGAACGGTGAAAGATGCGAAGATGAGGCCAAGTAGCCACAGGGTGTTCTCCTGAAGCCAATGCTTGTTTTCGGGGGTCATGAACGAACTGTCTTTCAGCCCCTTGAACAACATGAAGTAGACGATGCTGGTGGCGGCGATGCCCCCGAAGAGGGCAATGCTGTATTTCATGTGTTCCTTGTAGTTGAAGGTGAACACGATACGTGCAAGCCATTGCACAACCATACCGAAGAAGAAGGCTATCGCCACGGACATAAAGATGGCCATGATGACGGACAGTGCCTTGTCGGTATTGATGAGGTCGCCCAATCCCAATGTGTTATCTCCATACACCTTGATGAGTGCCAAGGCAAACGTACCGCCCAACAGTTCGAATACCATGGATACGGTGGTCGAGGTGGGTAGCCCCATCGTGTTGAATACGTCCAACAGTACGACATCCGTCAGCATCACGGCTAATAGGATGCACATGATTTCGGCGAAGTAGAAGTGTTGCGGCTGATAAATGCCGTGTCGTGCAATGTCCATCATGCCGTTGCTGAGCGCGGCGCCGATGAAGACACCTATGGCGGCGATGAACAGTACCGTCTTGAACGAAGCCGCCTTTGCCCCGACGGCCGACTGAAGAAAGTTTACCGCATCGTTGCTGACGCCGACTATAAGGTCGAATATTGCGAGTACGAACAGAAAGATGACGATGCCTAAGTAGATTGTTTCCATAAATACGTTTTTGATTTCCGGTGCAAAGGAACGTAAAGCGTATTGCAGTACAATGTCATGTATATTACAAAAAGGTTACAAAAAGGTTCTTCGGCGAGGGAGAGGGAAGCCTCTCTCACAAAAAATGGGAGACTACATCCTATCGGACTCATACGTTTTTAATATGCTGATTTACAGCAATCAGTCAAAAGTAGGAAGAACCTTTTACGTCAACCGGCTAGCCGGTGTTTGACAGACACAAGTCTTTGAGATGACAGACATAAGTGTTCAAGCCGTCAGACACAAGTCTCTGTCACGTCAAATGCAAGTCTTTGACGTGTCAAACACAAGTGTCTGGCAAAGCGGGTATAATCGTTTGATTACCAGAATAGTTCAATCAGAGGGCGGAAGACGTAGGCGAGAGTGCCGTACTTCTTGTCCCGAACTCGTACATCGTTCCTCGGTGTCGGAGAAAAAGCCCGTTTTCAAGGGGGATAAGGAGGCATCCGGCATTGAATGCCGGATGGATGAAGAACCTTAACGATTGTTGCGCTGTTTCAGGTATTCGTAGAAAGTGTATTGCGAGCGCACCCGCTCCTTTTGCGGATGGGCAGATTTCCAGCAGTTGCGCAAATGGTCGTCTACGAAGCAGGCTTTCCGTTTGTCGGACAGCTGGATGGAGAGCATGTCCGTCAGTTCCCTTTTCAAGTCCGGGTCCAGAATGGGAGTGACGGCCTCGATGCGGCGATAAAGGTTGCGGCGCATCCAGTCCGGCGAGCCGAGGAAGAGCTTCGGATTGCCGCCGTTGCCGAAATACCACACGCGCGCATGCTCCAAGAAAGTGTCTACGATACGTGTGATGCGGATATTACGGCTATATGCTTGTCCGGGGATGAGGCAACAAATGCCGCGCACGATGAGGTCTATCTCCACACCGGCTTCAGAAGCCTCGTAGAGCCGGTCTATCATAGTGGGATCTTGCAGCGCATTCATCTTGAGGATGATTCTGCCTCGTTTTCCGTTTTTTGCCAACTCTATTTCGCGATCAATGAGGCGGTTCAGTTCCGGTATCAGGTTGAAGCGTGCCACAAGCAACTGGTGGAATACCGTCTTCTCTTTGCTTTGCAGGGTGCGGAAAAGATTGTGAAGGTCGTTCACAATCACACGATTGCATGTGAACAGACCACTGTCGGCATAGAGGGTGGCGGTTTTCTCATTGAAGTTGCCCGTGCTGATGTAGGCGTAGCCGGGCAGCTTGTGTCCCTGCCTGTCGCGGCGCAGCACCAATGCCACTTTGGCGTGTACTTTCAGTTTGGGAATGCTGTATATGATGTTGATGCCGGCACTTTTCATCATTTCGGCCGTGGCAAGGTTGTTCTCTTCGTCGAAGCGCGCTTTCAGTTCAACGAACACCGTGACCTTTTTGCCGTTCTGGGCGGCGGCTATCAAGGTGTTGATGACGGTGGAGTTTTCTGCCACGCGATATTGGGTTGCCATGATTTCGCGCACGCTTGGGTCGTGCACGGCTTCGTATAAGAAATGTATGAAATGGTCGAAGGAATGGTAGGGGTAGTGTAGCAGCAAATCCTTCTTTTCCACATATCGGAAGATGGACTCGTGCTCGTCCAGGCAAGTCAGCTTCATGGGTTGAGGCTTCTTGACGGGGCGTACCGATTGGTTGGGATTAGGCAGGTGGCGCAAGTCTTCCATATTGAGATGCTTGTCGCCGGGCACCAACTCGCGGCGGTCTATGCGGTAGGCATCTACCAGAAAGTTGAGGAAGTCCGCGGGCATGGCACGGTCGTAGACAAAGCGGCAGATGGCGCCTATTTTGCGCTTCTTTACCTTCGTCTTCACCTGCTCTATGATTTCCGAAGTGGTATTGACCGTTTCGTCTATCAGTATATCCGCATCCCGCGAAATCTTGATGCAATAGCTGCTCTCCACTTCATAGCCGGGGAAGATGGTGTCGATATTGGCCTTTATGATGTCTTCGATGAACATCAGGTAGTAATTTCTCCCCACTTTGGGCAGTTGGATGAAACGCGGCACTTTGCTGTACGGCAATTTCATGACGAAATATTGCGTATGGTCGGGCGAACCTGCCGGCAGGTTTTTGGAGTAAAGGCGCACAGCCAGATAGAGGCGGTTGTCGCGCAGGAAAGAGACGACTTTGTCTTTACTTACCGGCACGGGTGACAGATAGGGGAATATCTCCTCATAGAAGAAGTTGCGTATGAACTCTTGGTGAAACGGTTCCACATTCCGGCTCTGATAGAAGATGATGTGGTGTTTCTTCAGGGCGGGCAGAATCTGCCGTTCGTAGATGCGGATGCGGTCTTCCAGTTGGCGGTTCACCTCATCATTGATCTCTGCCACCAATTCGATGGCCGACTGCACCGACTCTTCGTCATTCTGCGTCACTCCGCTGGCTATGGCTTTGTGGTCGGCCACCCGTATTTTATAGAATTCTTCCAGATTGGAGGAGTATATGGAAATAAAGTTGATGCGTTCATACAAAGGCAGTGTATCGTCTTCGGCCTCCAACAGCACGCGATAGTTGAAAGACAGCCAACTGATGTCACGCTTGAAGTATCTGTTCTCCATAAGATTTCGGTTTAAGCAGGCAAGATTCAAAACGGGCACTGAAATAAATCGGGCTCTTGCTCTTATTTTGTCCAAATATAATTACCTTTGTTTAATAAACAAAAGAAAGATGACAAAAATTGGTTTATTATCGGATACGCATGCCTATTGGGACGAGAAGTATCTGCACTATTTCGAGCCGTGCGACGAGATATGGCATGCCGGAGACATCGGTTCGCTCGAAGTGGCGCAGAGGCTGGCCGCTTTCCGCCCGTTCCGTGCCGTGTATGGCAATATCGACGGGCAGGAAATCCGTCGGTTTTATCCGCAGACGTTGCGCTTCACGATAGACGGGGCGGAGGTGTTGATGAAGCACATCGGCGGTTATCCCGGCAACTACGACCCTTCCGTCAAAGGTTCTCTTTTGGTGCATCCGCCCAAACTTTTCATCAGCGGACATTCACATATCCTGAAGGTGAAGTACGACAAAACATTGGACATGCTGCACATCAATCCCGGAGCGGCAGGCATCTCAGGCTTCCATAAAGTGCGCACGTTGGTGCGCTTCGTTGTGGACAAGGGCACATTCAAAGACCTTGAGGTCATAGAGTTGGCAGGCTGAACGGCTGTCCGGAATCATTCGTCGCTGTTTCTGCCGAAAAAATCAGCCTGCAATATTTTTTTATACATCCGGTTTGCATTATATTTGCAACCTGAATAGCAAGTAGAGCCGTGGGGCATCGTCCTCCTTCTTATTTTATTCTCCGTTTGATGTATCACCGAAAAAAGAACTGAAATATGAAAGGAATCATTCTTGCAGGTGGCAGCGCCACTCGTCTCTATCCCTTGTCAAAGGCTATCTCCAAGCAGATAATGCCCGTCTACGACAAACCCATGATATACTATCCGCTCTCTACGTTGATGTTGGCGGGCATACGCGAAGTGCTGATTATTTCTACTCCGCGTGATTTACCCATGTTCCGTGAGTTGCTTGGAACCGGCGAAGAGCTGGGTATGTCTTTCTCTTATAAAATACAGGAAAAACCCAACGGGCTGGCACAGGCTTTCGTGCTGGGAGCAGAGTTCCTGAATGGCGGGCCGGGCTGCCTCATTCTGGGCGACAACATGTTCTACGGGCAAGGCTTCTCTGCCATGCTGAAGCGTGCCGCCTCCATTGATAAGGGGGCTTGTATCTTCGGCTATTATGTGAAAGACCCGCGTGCCTATGGCGTGGTGGAGTTCGATGACGAGGGGAAAGCCATTTCTTTAGAAGAAAAGCCGGCACAGCCCAAAAGCAACTATGCCGTTCCGGGCCTTTATTTCTATGATTCTACCGTGACGGCCAAAGCGGCTTCCTTGAAACCTTCCGCCCGTGGAGAGTATGAGATAACCGACCTCAACCGTCTGTATTTAGACGAGGGCACGCTGAAGGTGGAGCTCTTCGGCCGTGGCTTTGCTTGGCTCGATACGGGCAACTGCGACAGCCTGCTCGAAGCAAGCAACTTTGTGGCTACCATACAGAATCGCCAAGGCTTCCGTGTGAGTTGCATCGAGGAAATCGCATGGCGCAAAGGCTGGATAGACGTAGACCAACTGTATCGCCTCGGCGAACAGCTTGGAAAAACAGAGTATGGCAACTATCTGATGGAACTTGCCGACTCGCGGAGATAAGAAACGGGAGGATAGACCGAACTCTAAAGCTCATAATTTATAATTCAAAAAAACTCATAATTACATGAAGACGTATCTTGTGACCGGTGCGGCCGGTTTTATCGGAGCTAATTATATCAAATATATACTGGCGAAACATGACGACATCAAGGTGGTGGTATTGGATGCCTTGACCTATGCCGGAAACTTGGGAACCATTGCCGACGACATTGATGACGTGCGTTGTTTCTTCGCGAAGGGCGATATTTGCGACCGCGCATTGGTGGATGACTTGTTTGCCAAGTATAAATTCGACTATGTGGTGAACTTTGCCGCCGAGAGCCATGTGGATCGCAGCATCGAAAATCCGCAGCTTTTCCTGATGACGAATATTCTGGGCACGCAGAACTTGCTGGATGCTGCCCGCCGTGCCTGGGTGACGGGCAAGGACGAGACCGGCTATCCTACTTGGCGCAAAGGTGTGCGCTACCATCAGGTATCGACGGATGAGGTGTACGGCTCGTTGGGTGCCGAAGGGTACTTCACGGAGCAGACACCGCTATGTCCCCACAGTCCGTACAGCGCATCCAAGACGAGCGCCGATATGGTGGTGATGGCTTATCACGACACTTACAAGATGCCGGTGACCATTACCCGCTGTTCCAACAACTACGGGCCCTATCACTTCCCGGAGAAGCTGATTCCGTTGATTATCAAGAACATCTTGGAAGGAAAGAATCTTCCCGTCTATGGTGATGGCAGCAACGTGCGCGACTGGTTGTATGTAGAAGACCATTGCAAGGCCATCGACCTTGTGGTACGCAAAGGCGTGGATGGCGAAGTCTACAATGTGGGCGGCCATAACGAAAAGACCAACTTGGAGATTGTGAAACTGACCGTCTCTACCATTCGCCGCTTGATGGAAGAAGAGCCCAAGTATCGCGAAGTTTTGAAGAAGAAAGACAAAGATGCCGATGGGCGGATTGATATCAGTTGGATTAATGAAAACCTGATAACGTTTGTCAAAGACCGTTTGGGGCATGACCAGCGTTATGCCATCGACCCGACGAAGATTAGCAACGCTCTTGGCTGGTATCCCGAAACGAAGTTCGAAGCAGGCATTGTGAAGACCATCAAGTGGTATCTGAACCATCAGGACTGGGTGGAGGAAGTGACCAGTGGCGACTATCAGAAGTATTACGAACGGATGTACGGAAAGAGGTAGTATTCTTTCTTGGTCGGATTGAAAAAAAGAAGTGTGCCGATGTCTCTACGGAGACGCCGGCACTTTCTTTGTGGAGACACTGTCTCTTTCACTATGGTGACGTTGCTTCCCTCACTATGATGACGTTGCCTCCCTCACTATGATGACGTTGCCTCCCTCGCTATGGTGACGCTGCCTCCCTCACTGCGGTGACGTCGTTTCCCTCACTGCGGTGGCGTTGCTTGTCTCACTGCGATGACGTTGCCGGCCTCACTGCGGTGATATTGCCGGCCTCGTCATAAGCTCTGTTTTGCCAAGCCCTACATCAGAATGGCTGCACTGAGCAGCAGTCCCATAAGCAGCATATTGCGTGAGGTTTCGCCTAATATGCTGTTTAGTTGTTTACCGCTTTGTATTTGGCACATCCGTTGCCACGTGCGTACATGGAAGAAGAGATAGAGCAACGGCATAAGCAGTGCCGCAGGGTTGACGGGCAGGGCAGGGCTGCCTGTGACGGGGTTTATGAGGTCGTTGTCTATGCCGAACCGGAAAGAGAGCAGAGTGGCGGCAATGCCTAACCCCAAGTAGGCATAGCGTCCGAAAGGTTCGCCCAGACGTACTATCAGTGTACGTTTGCCGCTAAGGACATCTTGTTCGCGGTCGCGATAATTATTTACTACCAACAAAGTGTCTATCACCAATCCGCAAACGAGCGAGGCCACAATCACATCCATGGTTATTTTGTAAGCCTGTACATAATAAGTTCCTCCCACGGGAATAAAACCGAAGAAAACCAAAACCAGCAAGTCTCCCCATCCGTGATAGGAAAGTATCGTGGTGTAAAGAAAGGCAAACAGGACACAAAGCGTTCCCAATCCTATCAGCTCCCATCCATCGTATGGCAGTTGCCCCCGGCAGGTGTACAACAATCCGCCGCCGGCAAGGCACGAGAGGAGAACGGCAAGCCCGATGCCTTTCTTCATGGCTTCGGGTGTAATCCAGCCTTGTGAGCAGGCACGTTCCGGACCGAGACGGTCTTCACGGTCTGTTCCTTTCAGATAGTCGTAGAGGTCGTTGATGAAATTGGCGGCCACCTGCATGCCACAGGCAAAGAGCAGGCACAGCAGGGCGGGCAGGGGAGTGAATACTTCGTCGGCAAGAGCCAGCGAAGTACCTGTCAGTACGGGGATGAAGGCACCCGTCAATGTTTTGGGGCGGGCGGCGAGCATCCAAGCATGGATTGAGTTGGTTCTTACGGTTTCTATCATTGTTTTTCTATTATGGGGAAAAGCGGTTGTTCCGGCATCAGCACTACTCCTTGTTTTTTCTTTCCGTCCATCTTTACGATGAGTGGATGCTCAAAACGCACGTGGCGCAGATACTTGGTTTCATATACGGCAGGCTGTGCGTTGAGGAAGTCCTGATTGTACACTCCGTCGTTCATGAAGGCATTGATGGTGAAGTAGCCTACGCCGAAGGAAGTCAGGTTCTGGAAGAAGTGGGTTCCTTGGCTCGGGTCTATGCGGTAATTGGTCAGTCCTGCCTCCACTATGATGCGGGCTGCGCTGATGTGCGGCCACTTCACCGGAATGCCCAGCCAAGTGTCGCTGCTTCCCCATCGTCCGGGTCCCACAAGGACATAATTCTTGCCTTCGTCCAGAAACTTCTGGTTCAGCTTTTCTATCTCCCATGCAATCTCCTGATTATGCGAGGCGCTGTAATCATCCGTCTTTACGTAGACCACATCCTGCATCTCGTTCATGATGCCATGTCCCAGCGAATTGTTGGAGCGAAGCAATATCCGGTCGTCGGAGATGAGCGAGAGGTCTTCGTCCAGCATCTCCTTGCTGTCTACAATGGGTCGGATTTGCAGCAGGTAGAAAGTTCCGGATTTATCTTTCTCGCGGTTCAATGTAGTGGCGAACTCTATTTCTACGGGGCGGCGCATTTCCTGCTGCCCGTATTTCAAGACCAATTGCAGGATGCGTGCCAACGGAAATACATCGTGCTGGAGGATATTGGCAAAGGTGATGACTTTGCGTCCGCCGGGATAGAGACCATCACGGATAATCTGGTCGTATGGGTCGTAGGTAGAAGCGATATACTTCAGTGCCCCGTCCTTTTCCGCTTCCTTTACGTGCAGTTTCAGCAGGTTGAAGCCGTCGTCTATGGAGAAGTCATGGCCGGCATTGCGCAGGTCGAGGGCATAAAAGCGGGTCTGTGTCTCTTTCAGGGCAATCTCCATCTCGCTGGTTTGCAGCACCTGGGTGGGGTGGTAGGGAGAGAAACGCAGTGTCATGCCTCCGTCCACGATGTACTTGCCCAAGCCGAGAGCCAGATTTACAGTACCTTCTTCGGCCTTTTCATCTCCGATGGGATAGTAATTGAGCGAGCGTGCCACACCGGACATGGACGGATAGTAACGGTCACCGTAATAGTTGCCCGCCACTTCTTGCAGGATGACTGCCATTTTCTCTTGGTCGATGACGTTGCTCGTTGCTTGCATGTATGCTTTTGAGTCGTGGAAATAGACAGAAGCATACACGCCTTTGATGGCGTCGCCCAGCATGCGCAACATTTCATACTTATCGTCCAGATAGGGAATCATGTAGGTGTTGTAGATACCGGCAAACGGTTGGTAGTGGGAGTCCTCCAGCAGTGACGACGAGCGGATGGCTATGGGCGACTTCACCACGTCGAAGAACGTGAAGAAGTCTTCCACCAACCGGTCGGGCAGTTTGGCTTTCAGGAAGTAGCGCAAGATGGTGTCGTCGTCCGCATCCGACAGAGCCACCTGATATAAATTGTTGGTATCCATGAACTCGTCGAACACATCCGTGCAGAGCACAACGGTCTTCGGGATGGCCACATTGGCATTCTCAAACTCTTCGAATTCGGGATGATGCTTCACCATATTGTCTATGAATGCCAGACCGCGCCCTTTGCCTCCCAGCGACCCGTCGCCTATGCGGGCAAAATTGGAGTAGCGGTCGAAGCGGTCGCGCTTGAAGACGGCCACCACTCCCTGATTCTTCATCTTGCGATATTTCACGATGGCCTCGAAGATGATTTTGCGGTGTGCATCCACATCCTGCAAACTGTTCCATGTGATGGGTTTCAGAAACTCGGCCACAGGAAACATGGCACGCGAATAGAGCCATCGGCTGACATGGTTGCGGCTGATATGATAAAGGAACGATTCTGCCGGTACGGCAAAAAGAATGTTCTGCAATTCCTTGAGGTTCTTTACGCGGGCAATCTCTTCCAGCGTATCGGGATTGCGGAAGATGAAATCGCCGAAACCGAAGTTGTCCGATACGATGCGGCGCAAGTCCACATCCATCTTTTTGGAATTCTTGTCGATGAAAGAGGCGTCGTACTTGGCTGCATAGGCGGCATTGTCCGATTCGGAAGACTGTATGATAAGCGGGACAAACGGATCTTCCTTGCGTATGGCGGCACAGAGCTTTATTCCCGCCAGTTCATCCTTCTCGCCACGCTCCGTACGTGGGAAGCGCACGTCGGTGATGACGCCTAATATATTGTTTCTGTATTTCTCGTAAATGCCTGTGGCTTCTTCGTAGGTACGCGCAAGCACTATTTTGGGGCGTCCCCTCATGCGTAATGTGCGTTGATGGGCATTCAGTGCTTCCGTAGAGAACTCTTGGCTCTGTTTCAGAATAAACTTATACAGGTTAGGGAGGATGGAGGAGTAGAAGCGGATGCCGTCTTCCACCAGCAGGATAAGCTGCACGCCCACTTCATTGACGTCATGCTCCAGATTCATCTTGTCCTCTATCAGCTTGATGATGCTCAGCAGCAGATAGGTGTCGCCCAGCCAGCAGAACACGTAGTCGAACAGTGTCAGGTCCTCATGCTCCATCCGCTCCGCGATTCCGTGGCTGAAAGGCGTCAGCACCACAATCGGCACGTCGGGCGTCGCGCGCTTCACATCACGCGCTATGTCGAAAGCGTCGCTCGAGTCGCTCGCCGGCATCGCGATCACAAGGTTGAACTTGAAACGCCTCAGGTGGTCATGAGCCTCCTCCAGTGTCGACACGACATGAAACCGCGGAGGATACGTCAGGCCCAGCTGGGTGTATTCGTTGAACATCTTCTCGTCTATACGCCCGTCATCCTCCAGCATGAAGGCGTCGTAGGGGTTGGCGATAAGGAGTATGTTGAAGATGCGGTGCGTCATGAGTTCCACGAACGAGACGTCGCGCAGATAGAGACGGTCGATGGCATTGTTCATTGTTCGAATGGGATTTTGCGTGTGTTTGACACGGCAAAGTTACGTCTTTTTGCCTTTTCGTGCAAAAAAACGCAAAACAAAAGCTTGAGGCGGCACTTTCACGCGTCATCCGGGGCGAGGGGCAAAAAACGTAGGGGCGTAACTTTGCACCGTCAAACAGAAAGACCGGTCCTGACTGACACAAAGAAAAACATTTTTACTAACCCTAAAACACAAACAATCATGCTTTACGTCAGAGTATCAAAACGCTACAACAAAATCAAGCACATCTACATGTACGGAGCATCGCTCATCAGCGAGAGACAGGTGACAATGGACGAACTCGTGGAGCGAATCAACGCACGATGCACCGTCACCAAAAGTGACATCATGGCGGTGCTCGCCGCATTCCAGGAGCAGGCCATCTACGCCCTCCGAAACGCACAGGGAGTGTCGCTCGGCGAACTCGGCACACTCTACATCCGTGCAAATACACGCACAATGGAAACCGCGGCGGACTTCACCATCAACGATGTCCTGGGGCTCCTCGTAGGCTTCCGCCCGAGACAGTCGTTCACAAGGAAACTACAGAAAGGACAGGAGGGCATCTCGTTCAAGTGCGCCAAAATCCAAGACTGAAACCAGGTCAAACCGTTAAACCATCAAAAACCTTACAACTATGATTAAAATCAAGAAGATCCAGAACAACAACCCTAAGACACCACAGTTCAATGGATGGAGTGGCAGAGTGATCAACAGCGACAGCCTCAGCCTCGACACCGTAGCAGGCCTCTGCAGTCTCAACAACACCGTCACAAGGGCAGACACCATCGCAGTGCTCGACGCACTCTTCGTGGAGTGCATACACGCACTCAAAAACGGCAACTCCGTGTCTCTCGGAGACCTCGGCTCACTACACCTCACGGTCTCGGGACCGCTCGCCGCAACGCTTGAGTCGTGGAACGTGAAGGACAACATCGAGAAAATCAATGTGCGATACACACCGAGCCCCGCACTCAAACGGGCCGTGAGCCTCACGGCCGAGGGAGTGAATGTGAGGGTGGTGGACTGAAACACACACACCGACCTTATCGCAAAAAACTGTGTACCGGGCGGCCCTTTCGGGGGTCGCCCTTTTTTTCTGGGGGCAAAAACAGCCCAAAAATCCGACATCTAAACATCTGACTCTCACACACATCACCTCCATCCCTCCGAGAAAACACCGGCTGTTTTCCACCCATCCGGCAGACAGGCGGCCGAATTTTCAAGACTCAACCCGAAAAATGCCCACCCGGAATGCCTCCCAATCATGGATTTTGTTGTAACTTTGCACACGGAAAACAACACCACAACATCTTACCATGGCACTCGAAATAAGACCTATCCCCATACTCGAGGGAGATGCCGCAGAACGATTCATAAAGCAAGCAGAGGAAAACGCAAGAAACCCCAAAAAGTCACAACTGCACTTACTCACTGCAGAACAATTCGAAAGCATCAAACTAAAACGGAAAATTCACAACTTACATGAGTCATAACATCTACGACTGTGACATGTATATGGTAGAGTCGGAACAAGACTTGGCCAATTTTTCGTGTGGCAGCAAAGACCTCGACGAGTTCTTTGCGCTCGACGCCTTTTTCTACGACAGACAAATGCTCGGTAAAACTTATTACTTCGAAACAAAAGACACCTCTCAGGTTATAGCGGCATTCACCGTCGCAAACGACAGCATCAAGGCATCACTCATCTCCAAGTCCACACGAAACAGGCTCAACCGCAAAATACCAAACACAAAGCGAACACGCAGTTACCCGGCAGTACTTATCGGACGACTTGGAGTGTCGGGCAACGAAAAAGGCACAGGCGTAGGAAGCCAGGTCATAGACTTCATAAAGAAATGGTTCTCACAACACAACAACAAAAGCGGATGTAGGTATGTCGTGGTGGACGCATACAACCTGCCACAAGTACTTCAATTCTACGAAAAAAACGAATTCCAATTCCTCTATGACAATGAACAAGAAGAAAAAGACACATTCGGACTAAAACGCGATGAAAAACTCAATTCAAGAATGATGTACTTCGACCTGATCAACTATTCGGATATTAACTGAAATACAACAGCCTCATTTTTAACCACACCCCACCAACTCTTACAAAAACTTTTCGTAACTTTGCAGCGTCTTTCAGACAACACACGAAAGAACAACACACAATACCTTATGCCACACCACTATAATCACACATAGCGGTGACAGGCATACCTTATTATATATACAAGGGCAAACACAAACCAACATAACACAAAACAACTCACATGAAAAAACTCTTACTCACAATCCTCACCACAATCTGCACCGTGGCGGGATTCGCACAAGACATCGCCTACAAGACGCTCACCTTCTCGGCTGAGACAAACAGCAAGGCAGTCAGCAGCTACACAAACACATGGTCCGGCACTGTCGGTGGCTTCACATGGGACATCGTCAACTTCAACAACAACAACAACGGCTGGAGCTACGTCAGGTGCGGCAGCAAGAACGACGCCATCGTGTCATACATCACCACAAGCACTGCCATCGACAAAGCAATCACAAAAGTGGAGCTGACTATCGACGCAGTTACCGCCGCTAATGTAAACTCTGTCAAACTTCTCACTTCCACAACAAGCGATTTCACAACACCCAAAGAGACTGTTGACATAACAATAGCAAAAGGAACTCAGACAGCCACGCTGACCAACCCTGCCGAAAACCTCTACTACCAGCTGGTATTCGACTGTGCGCAAAAAAGCAACGGCAGCCTCCAACTCTCCAAGGTCGTTTACTACACCGCCGGCGGCGGAGAGACAAAGACCCCCACAAGCCTCACATTCAGCACCACCGAAGTAACATACGACATGGCAAGCGGAGAGTCTTTCACCGCCCCCACACTCACCACCGCCCCAGCTGACCTCACCGGCGTCACATACACCAGCAGCGACCCCACAGTGGCAACCGTAAATGAGACAACCGGCGCGGTCACAATACTTGCCAAAGGCACAACCATAATCACCGCCACATTCGCCGAGACAGCCACACACTACGGCTCCAACGCCACATACACACTCAAAGTCAAAGACACAACCGTGGCACCCGGATACTTCAACTTCGTCGATTGGGCCTTCCCGGGAGCCGAAGACTGGACTACCTCATACGCAGCACGCACAGCAGCATACACCGAGGCAACCGTCACATTCGCAAGCGCCAACAAGCAGAGCGCGACAGCTGTCATCGCCGACTGCCCCGTCACAAAGAATGACCCTGTCACCGTTGTCCTCACAAATACTGCTAACGACATAGAGTCGTTCAGTGCCAACTTCGAACAGTGGGGCACAAAAGAAAAGACCGTGACTCTCTACACCAGCATCGACGGCGTCAACTTCACCGCCACCGACATCACAACCTCCACCTTCGCCTTCACAACCACAACCCTCGAAAAAGGCGTCAAGGCAATTCGCTTCGTGTTCTCAAAAGACGACAACCAAATCGGCATCGCAGACATCACAATCAAGGAGGTGAAGGGCCAGGGCAAAATACCCACAAACCTCACATTCAGCGAGACAAGCGTCACCTACAACATGGCGGGAGAAGACCCGTTCGTCGCTCCAACACTCACCACCGACCCCGAGGGCCTCGCCGGCATCACATACACCAGCAGCGACCCCACAGTGGCAACCGTCAATGAGGACGGCGACGTGTCAATCCTCGCGGAGGGAACAACCACCATCACAGCCACATTCGCCGAAAACGATACCTACCTCGGCTCAACAGCATCCTACACACTCACCGTGACAAAGTCAAAAGGCACCATAACAGCCGAACTCAACTTCGTGGGCTGGACCTTCCCAGGAGCAGACTCGGGATGGAGCGCATACAAAGAACAAACCGTCACATTCCCCGAGGCGGTGGTATGGTTCAAGAGTGTCTCAAAACAAGGCGAAGGAATGTCAATCACCGACTGCCCGGTCACAAGGGGCGGTGATATCACAGTGACCTTAAACGGCTCCGGCACAAGCGAAATACTCTCATTCAGCGCAGAGTTCGAGCAGTGGAGTGACAAAAAACAAACCGTCACTCTCTATACAAGCACTGACGGCGAAAACTACACCGCAACCACAACGACCACCAGCAACTTCTCATTCGGCAAGACTACGCTCGACAGCGGAGTGAAAGCCATAATGTTCAAATTCTCTTCTACATCCAACCAAATCGGCCTCAGGAGCGTAACACTCGAAATACTCAGCGACACAACCCCCGTCAACGGCGTTGAGGCGGCCCCCACCACCGGCAACCGCATCTACAACCTCGCCGGGCAGCGCGTCAGCGCCACCAAGAGCGGACTCTACATCCTCAACGGCAAGAAGGTCATCATCAAGTAAACCTCCACACACCGCATAACGAAGGCGGCATCGCAACTCCAAACAAGGAGACAGCGATGCCGCCCTTTTTTGCGCCCGCACAAGCCGTGAAACATCCACCACCAACAATAAAATCTAAACGCAACCAAACACTCAATTATTTGAAACAACACACACAAAAAGAGTTAACAAATAAAAAAACAAAAGTTTCTTGGGAAACATTAACAACTTTTCCGTAACTTTGCACACTTGCATAGTGCCAAAACAACAACGGCACAAGCACACACAGGCACACCTCTGAGAAAACATGCAAACCTGTATCTCAGACACAAAGACGCAAACTCAAGCGCCAAAACAACACAACTGCATGGGCATCAACACTTTATGCCACCATGCAGGACTCAATGCCATGCCCATCACGGAGGAACAGACCAAACAATGGTACGTCCTGCGCGACCTCAAACGACCCAACGCACTACTGCCGGCATACAAAATGCTCGGCAACCTCAACATCGAGGTCTTCACACCCATGCGCGAACAACTCTCGCGAAAGCGTGAAACATTGCAGCGCACCATGCAGCCCGTCCTCCGCGACCTGCTCTTCGCACACACCACACGCAGCGCGCTCGACGGCATCATCCACAACACACCCACCCTCCAATACCGCTTCCTCAAGGGGCACCGGCAGAAACCCATGACTGTACCCGAACGCGAGATGACAGACTTCATCACCGCCGTCGCCTGCAGCCACACCACACACTTCCTGATGCCCGACGAAATCAACCCCGCAATGTACGGCAGGCGGGTGCGCATCATAGGAGGGACACTCGACGGACAAGAGGGCATACTCAAAACCGTGCGAGGCTCACGCCGACGGCACCTCCTCGTACAGCTCGAGGGAATACTCGCCGCCGACATCGAAATCACAGACTGCCAATACACCATCATCGAATAACACACAACACCAACACCCGAAAACAATACAAACACAATGAATATCAAACGACTGATCCCAACAATCGCCATAGCAGCAATGCTCGCAGCCTGCGGCACACCAAAGGACATAGCCTACTTCCAGGACTCCGACCAGTACAACGACATCGTCGTCAAAGCGCACGAAATCACAGTCAAGCGAGGAGACAAACTCTCCATCATCATCAACAGCAAAGACCCAGCGCTCGCCAGCATGTTCAACATGCCCATCGTCACATACCGAGTAGGCTCCACACAGCAGGCGTCAACACTCGGCAGCTCCAGCCAGCAAATGGCCCTCTACTGCGTTGACAGCAACGGAGACATCGACTTCCCCGTCATAGGCAAAATAAAAGTCGTGGACAAAAGCCGAGAGGAGATAGCAAACATCGTCAAGGAAAGGCTCGTCAGCGAGGAACTCATCAAAGACCCCGTCGTGACCGTCGAGTTCGAAAACCTCTACTTCTCCGTACTCGGAGAGGTAAAAAACCCCGGACGATTCGACATCAAGCACGACCGAGTCACACTCCTCGACGCCATCAGCATGGCCGGAGACCTCACCATCAACGGCATGCGACACAACGTCACCGTACTCCGCGAGGAGGGAGACCACCACAAACTCTACAAGGTGGACCTCACATCAGCCAACGACCTCTACAACTCGCCCGTCTTCTACCTGCAGCAGAAAGACATCGTGTACGCCGAACCCAACGACGCGCGGAAGCGACAGGCCACCGTCAACGGAAACAACGTACGCAGCACATCATTCTGGATATCAGTCGCATCGCTACTCACCAGCGTCGCAATTCTCGTCACAAACGCAGTCAAATAAACCATGGCAAACAACAATAACAACTACAACAAAAAGAGCGAAAACGACCTCCTGCAACTCCAGGACCTCATCGTCTCATGCATGAGCCACTGGAGGTGGTTCATACTCTCCATACTGCTCTGCGTCGGAGCCGCCGTCTTCTACGTCCTCCGCACCGAACCCAAATACACACGCACAGCATCACTACTCATCAAGGAGAGCAACGACAACGGCATACAGTCACAGCTCAGCACATTCTCCGACATGGGAATGTTCAGCACAAACACCAACGTGCACAACGAACTCCGCTCCATACAGTCCATATCAGTCATGGCAGAGGTGGTCAACCGCATGAAACTCTACATGGACTACAAGACCGACAACAAATTCCACAAAAAGTCGCTCTACGGAGTCAACCTACCCATCAACGCCGAAATCGTCGGACCATCCGAGAACGACGGAGTGACATGGGACATGGACGTTGACCCCAACGGCTCCGTCATCATCACACGGCTCAAGCACAAGAGCAAATGGGTGGGGGAAAAGTCCGACGAATACAAAGGAACCATAGGAGACAGCATCACAACACCCATCGGCAAAATCATCGTAACAAAAACCGCCGCATTCTCAACACTCACAGAGCCTACGACGTTCTACATCAAGCGTCTCGGACTCGTGTCATGCATCGAGAGCTACCTCAAACGTCTCAAAGCCACATTCCTCGACAAGGAGCAGACCACAATCATCGACCTCGAATACACCGACGTCTCAATACAGCGCGCAGAGGACTTCCTCAACACCGTCATAGCCGTTTACAACGAAAACTGGGTCAAGGCCAAAAACCAAATCGCCGTCAACACATCACAATTCATCGACGACCGCCTGAAAATCATCGAACAGGAACTCGGAAACGTTGACAACGACATATCATCATACAAGAGCGAGCACAACATACCGAACGTCGAGGCGGCTGCCAACATGTACATGACAAACGCCAATGAGGCAAACGCACGCGTCATGGACCTCAACAACCAACTCTACATGGCGCGGTACGTGCGAAGCTACATGAGCAACGAGGCGAACAACCACCAACTGCTGCCCGTCAACTCAGGCATCAACAGCCAGTTCATCGAACAGCAAATCTCCGAATACAACAACAAACTGCTCCAGCGCAACACTCTCGTCGCCAACAGCAGCGAGAGAAACCCGCTCGTCGCCGACATCGACAACTCACTGCGAAACCTGAGAATCGCCATCATCACATCCATCGACAACCAAATCAACTCACTCAACAACCAGATAGCAACCTTCCGCACCGAAGAGCGAACAAGCAACGCACGCATCACATCAAACCCACAGCAGGCCAAATACCTCATCAGCGTCGAGAGGCAGCAGAAGGTCAAGGAGTCTCTCTACCTCTTCCTCCTGCAGAAACGCGAGGAGAACGAACTCTCGCAAGCCTTCTCCGCATACAACACACAGGTCATCAACCCGCCACACGGACTGCTCAACCCAACCGCACCGAAGAAGTTGAAAATCTTCCTCGCCTCAATCCTGCTCGGCATAATCATACCCATCGGCATCCTCTACCTCAAAGAGAACCTCAACACCAAAATACGCGGCAAGAAGGACCTCGAGAGCTGCCCCATACCGTTCATCGGAGAGATACCGAGCTTCACTCTCAAGAAACGGCGCGTCCACAGACGGACAACCATCGGAAACAACACCGTCGTCGTCGGAAGCGGACGGCGAGACATCATCAACGAGGCATTCCGCGTGCTGCGCTCAAACCTCGAGTTCATGAGCGAGAACGGAGGCAAGTCCAACATCATAGCCATCACATCATTCAACCCGGGAAGTGGTAAATCACTCATATCACTCAACACAGCCGTCAGCCTCGCAATACGAAGCAAACGCGTGCTCCTCATCGACGGAGACCTCCGACACTCGTCAACATCAGCCTACATCAACAACCCCTCTACGGGTCTCAGCAACTACCTCAACGGCTCAATAGCCGACTACCACGACATCATCGTCAAGGACATCGACCACGACAACCTGCACTTCCTCCCCGTGGGAACAATCCCGCCAAACCCCGCCGAACTGCTACTCAACGACCGTCTCAAACAACTGCTCGACGCCGTACGCGAGGAATACGACTACGTCATGCTCGACTGCCCGCCAATCGAAATCGTCGCCGACACACGCATCATCAGCAAATACGCCGACCGCACCATCTTCGTCGTCCGGGCAGGACTCTTCGAGCGAAGCATGCTACCCGAACTCGAGAACATATACAAAGAGGGCAAATACAGCAACCTCGGACTCATTCTCAACGGCACGGCAAACGGCAACGGACGACTCGGATACTCCTACGGATACCGCTACGGATACCACTACGGCAGCTACTACGGAGAGGAGAAAAAGAAAAAGTGATGTGGCCCTTCACACGAACACAGCGACTCGACCGGTGCGGCATACTCCAGGGAGCCACCGACTGGCACTCACACATCCTCCCCGGCGTTGACGACGGGGTCAAGACGATGGAGGAGTCACTCGAAATCCTCGACATCTACGAGGCGCTCGGCATACACAAGGTATGGCTCACACCGCACATCATGGAGGACATACCAAACACCACCTCCCACCTCCGCCAACGCTTCGAAGAGCTGCGCGCCGCCTACACCGGACCCATCACCCTCCGCCTCAGCGCCGAGAACATGATCGACGCGCTCTTTCAGCGACGCCTCGACTCAGGCGACCTCCTACCCTACGGAGACCAGGCCGACGCACTCCTCGTCGAGACATCCTACTTCACACCACCCATGAACCTCTACGGCACACTCGAGCAGATCAAGGCACACGGATACCACCCCGTGCTCGCACACCCCGAGCGATACGTCTATATGACCGACGACGACCACCGACGGCTCCGGAAACTCGGCGTACGATTCCAACTCAACATCGGCTCACTCCTCGGAACCTACGGACCCAACGTCCAGAAACTCGCACGCGAACTGCTCCGCGACTCACAATACGACTGCGCCGGCTCCGACATACACACCATCCGATGCCTGCAACGGCACCGGCACGCACCACTCCCATACAAAGACATCGTAGCACTCAACAAAATCCCGCAAAACCAATAACACAAACATCATATATATATGTCAGTATTCAAAGACAAAGTCCTCCTCATCACAGGAGGCACAGGCAGCTTCGGCAACGCAGTCCTCCGCCGCTTCCTCGACAGCGACATAAAGGAAATACGCATCCTCTCGCGCGACGAGAAAAAGCAGGATGACATGCGACACCACCTCCAGGCCAACCGCCCCGACGTGGCGAAGAAAGTCAAGTTCTGCATCGGAAACGTGCGACAGCGCGAGGCCGTTGACTTCGCAATGGCCGGAGTGGACTATGTCTTCAGCGCGGCAGCACTCAAGCAGGTGCCATCATGCGAGTTCTTCCCCATGGAAGCCGTGCGAACAAACGTCGAGGGCACCAACAACGTCCTCCTCTCCGCCATCGCGCACGGAGTAAAAAACGTCGTCGTGCTCTCAACCGACAAGGCAGCATACCCCATCAACGCCATGGGCATATCAAAAGCCATGATGGAGAAAGTCGCCATCGCACAGGGACGAGCGCTCGGACCTGACGCCAAGACAACAATCTGCTGCACACGATACGGAAACGTCATGGCAAGCCGAGGCTCCGTCATACCCCTCTGGGTAGAGCAGATGATGGACGGAAAACCCATCACCATCACCGACCCCAACATGACACGATTCATGATGACACTCGACGACGCCGTTGACCTCGTCATCTACGCGTTCACACACGGCGAGAACGGAGACCTCTTCGTGCAGAAAGCCCCAGCAGCAACACTCGACACACTCGCCCAGGCACTCAAGGAGACCTACGCGCAGGTCAACCCCAAATACGCCGACACCGAGGTACGCGTCATCGGAACACGACACGGAGAGAAACTCTACGAGACACTCGTCACACGAGAGGAAATGGCCAAAGCCATCGACATGGGAGGATACTACCGCATACCATGCGACAGCCGGGACCTCAACTACGACAAATACTTCATCGAGGGCAGCGAGGAACTCAGCGCAATCGAGGACTACCACAGCCACAACACCGCACGCCTCGACGTCGAGGGCATGAAGGCACTACTCCTCAAACTCAACTTCATACGAGAGGACCTCGGACTCCAACCAAGAGCGAAAGGAAAGGAAATACGCAGCGAGTGAAATGAAGATACTGGTAACAGGCGCGAAAGGCTTCGTCGGAAAAAACCTCTGCGCCCAACTGAACAACATAAAGGAGGGAAAAGCCAAATGCTACGGCGACCTCGTCATCGACAAGGTCTATCAGTACGACATAGACTCCACAACGCAAGAACTTGAGGAGGCATGCCGCAACGCCGACTTCGTGTTCAACCTCGCCGGCGTGAACCGCCCGCAGAACACCGAGGAATTCATGCAGGGCAACTTCGGCTTCGCATCAACACTGCTCGACACCCTGAAGAAGCACGGCAACACCTGCCCCGTAATGCTCAGCTCAAGCATTCAGGCCACACTCGCCGGACGCTTCGGCACATCCGAATACGGCAAAAGCAAAAAGGCGGGCGAGGAACTCTTCTTCGACTACGGCAAGGAGACCGGAGCCAAAGTCCTCATCTACCGCTTCCCCAACCTCTACGGCAAATGGTGCCGACCCAACTACAACAGCGCCGTGGCCACCTTCTGCCACAACATCGCCCACGACCTCCCCATACAGGTCAACGACCCATCGGTGGATATGGAGTTGCTCTATATCGACGACCTCGTGGAGGAAATGATATGCGCACTGAAGGGTGAAGAGCACCATTGTGAATTTGACGGAGTGGAAACAATACTTAAAACGGACGGCAGATATTGCGCCGCACCGATAACCCACCACGTCAAACTCGGTGAGATCGTTGATCTGCTCCATAAGTTCGCCGAAATGCCAAAGACGCTGATGATACCCGAAATACCCGCAGACTCCTTCGCCAAGCGGCTCTTCAGCACATACCTCAGCTACCTCCCGAAGGAAAAGGCCGTCTTCGACCTCACGATGAACACCGACCAGCGAGGCTCCTTCACCGAACTCGTACACACGCTCAGCTGCGGGCAGGTCAGCGTCAACATCTCCAAACCGGGCATCACAAAGGGCGAACACTGGCACCACACCAAATGGGAGCAGTTCATCGTCGTCAGCGGACACGGACTCATACAGCTCCGCAACGAAAACGACCCGGACGCGGAAATCCTCAACTATGAGGTCTCGGGCGACAAAATACAGAGCGTCATAATGCTCCCGGGCTACACACACAACATCATAAACCTCTCACCCACACAAGACCTCGTCACAGTCATGTACTGCAACGAAATCTTCAACCCACAACGTCCCGACACATATTTTGACAGGGTCACAAAGTAGAAAGTATGAAAGTATGAAAGTGGAAGGATGATGCGTTTTAGTGTCTTGAATCTTGGCTAAAAGATAAGGCACTGCTTCTGCTCGTGTGTTTGACTGCATAAAGGAAATGACATTGAACCAATGACCAAGGAAGAACTGATCGTCCGTATCCATGACCTCGAATGGGAAGACTTTGAGGTCAAGGAAGCCAAGTCAGAACTTCCAAAAAGTATTTGGGAAACAGTGTCTGCCTTTTCCAATACCAGTGGCGGATGGATTGTGCTTGGAATCAAACAGATAGGGAAAAACTTTGACATACAAGGTGTTGACAATATAGAAAAGTTAGAACAGGATTTTCTCGGCACGCTTCGCAGCCAGAAATTCAACATGCCCCTCGTGGCAATGCCAAAGCGATATGATATTGGCGGAAAGAGAATACTGGCTTTCCATATTCCATCCTCACCATTCAAACCAATATATTACAGCAACCCAAGAAACAGCTTCATACGCATGGGTAGTGGCGACCATCATGCCACGGACACAGAAATAATGCAGATGTATCATGACCAGTCGTTCGGCATTCGTTCGGAGATGGTGGTTGAAGGTTCTGACATCAAGATGCTGAGTCAGGATTCAATCCGCAGCTATCGCGATTACCTCAGATCATACGATTCGCTCAAGGACACCGAGAAACTCAACAAGAGAGATTTTTGCTCTCGATTGAATATCTGCAACGACAAAGGCGAACTGACTTATGCCGGACTTTTGATGTTTGGCAAGGAACCATACACCAATCGTTATGTCCCCACGTTTTGTATCGACTATATTGAAGTTCCGGGTAATTCACTTGCCGATGCGACCACTCGTTACACCTACCGCATTCCTGAACAGTCCAATATCTGGGACGCGTTCCAGATAATACTGCGACGTTTGAGGAATGTAGTGGACACCCCGTTCAAACTCAACAAGATGGGAGTGGCTGTAAATGATATGCGACAGTTTGAAGTCATTCGCGAAGCTATGCTGAACTTCTGCATGCATTCAGACCAATTCAGTCCGATACGCTCATGCATTCATGTGTTCAATGACCGCGTCGAATTTATCAATAGCGGGTGTTTCCCCAAACCGGTGGAGACAATTGCAGGGCATTTCTATTCCAGCCTGCGAAATCCTACCATTGCCAAACTGTTCAGATACACAAAGATGTGTGAGAACGTGGGGTATGGGATTGACAAACTGAAGACATGGAAGCAACTGACGGGCTATGACATCGTATTTGAGAATCAAAGAGATATGGTTTGCCTTACACTTCCATTCAAGGACATTATTGACATACAAAGAACTGATGTCACCCAAAATGTCACCCAAAATGTCACCCAAAATGTCACCATAAACCTGACAGTGAGGCAGAAAAGAATCCTTGAAATCTTGGATGCGGACAACAACCAAACGGCCAGCGAAATAGCAGTGATGCTATCCGCCAACATCCGCACAATCAGAAGAGACCTCGCCTCTTTACAGAGCAAAGGCATCTTGCGCCGGGATGGCGGCAGCAAAACAGGTCACTGGGTGACATTGCAGAAATAACGAGGAGAGCCTTGACGAGGAGGCAAAGAGAAAATTACGGAGAATAAAACAAAAAACAGTGAGGTCATATATAGTAACAGAAACTGCAGACTGCATAGGAAGCAACTTTCGACGAACTCCACGCCATCTGCTATGAAATCTCCCAAATCCTATCCGGATTAATAAAAACGCTTGAAACACTTGAAAAAAATGAAAAACTACTCCGACATACACTGGCAGGAGAACGGAAAACTCAAACTCCTCATCATCGTCGGCACACGACCCGAAATCATACGCCTCGCAGCCGTAATCAACAAGTGCCGCGCATACTTCGACACAATCCTCGCCCACACCGGGCAGAACTACGACTACAACCTCAACGGCATCTTCTTCCGAGACCTCAAACTCGCCGACCCCGAAGTGTACCTCGACGCCGTGGGAGACGACCTCGGAGCAACCATGGGCAACATCATCAGCGCCAGCTACAAACTCATGGCGCAGACACGACCCGACGCACTCCTCGTCCTCGGAGACACCAACTCATGCCTCAGCGTCATCGGAGCGAAACGCCTCCACATACCCATCTTCCACATGGAAGCCGGCAACCGCTGCAAAGACGAATGTCTGCCAGAAGAAACCAACCGCCGCATCGTCGACATCATCTCCGACGTCAACCTCGCCTACTCCGAGCACGCCCGCCGCTACCTCGCCGACTGCGGACTACCCAAAGAGCGCACCTACGTCACCGGATCACCCATGGCAGAGGTGCTCCACGAAAACCTACCGCAAATCGAGGCAAGCGACATACACCGCCGACTCGGACTCGAGAAAGGACAATACATCCTACTCAGCGCACACCGCGAGGAGAACATCGACACCGAAGAAAACTTCCGATCACTCTTCAACGCAATCAACACAATGGCCGAGAAATACAGGATGCCCATCCTCTACTCATGCCACCCGCGCTCAAGAAAACGACTCGAACTCTCCAACTTCCAGCTCCACAAACTCGTGCGAATGCACGAACCACTCGGCTTCCACGACTACAACTGCCTGCAGATG
>JABUTZ010000040.1:0-11733 GCA_021443415.1 Bacteroidaceae bacterium
GGGGATTATTCGTTTCCCTATACAAGTTCCTCCAACAGCGCCGCCAGCTCGCAGTCTGCAATGGTGCTGCGCTCACTGGAACGTCCACAAGACTAATCGAGCCCATAACCCTCCGCTACCAGTTCCTTCCTTGTCTGAGGCATAAATTCTTTTCCAATAATTTTGCTGTTTCGCAAAGAATTGCTACTTTTGCATTGTCCTGTCGCACCATGGCGCTGAAGCCGTGGGAGGGTGGGATGCATATTTAACGGAAAGCGTAACTAAGCGCTTGTTCTCTGACGCCCAGGAATCTCGCAAATTTCATGTCGTAGTCGCGGAACAAAGCAATGGTGACGCCTATTGGTATGACTATATCAGTGGCCGTGGCCGCCTTGTGCGGTCTGGTCGCTCATATTCATATCCGTGTGGGCTTCAGCGTTGCTCGTTCAACTACGACAGGCAATGCGAGAGCCTCTGGGTGTGGGACGAGCAAAGTGCGTTCCCACACTTTTTGTTTTATATGGCCAACGCTTGTAAAACAACACAACCAATAGGCTATATCTCACAATGACCAAAAGAAAAACCTACACGCCGACCACGGAACAGACTCAGTGTCTGGTATGTGATGCGATAGCGGGCTATCAGCTGCCAATGTATTTTGATTCTCCTCAAGTCAGAGACGGACAACTCAACATGTTGTCATTGTTTTCTGGCTGCGGTGGAATGGACATAGGTTTCGAGGGAGGATTTATCTGTCACAGGAAGTCTGTTAATCCCGTGTCAGGGTGGATAGAATCCCAAATCAATGACAGGTGGGTAAAACTCAAGGAAACAAGGTTCCGCACCGTCTTTGCGAACGATATTCTGGACGAAGCGCGTGCTACGTGGAACTCATACATGCGGCATCGGGGGCATTCGCCCGAAATATACCATTTCGGAAGCATTGTCGACTACGTAAAGCACTATCATGCAGGCATCAATGAGTTCCCTGAATCTGTGGATATTGTTACAGGCGGATTCCCATGCCAAGACTTTAGCGTCGCGGGAAAGCGCAAGGGATTTGATTCCCAAAAGGACCATAATGGAAAGATGCGCGATGACTCTGTACCATCGGAGGAGACAAGGGGAAAGCTGTATTTCTGGATGAAGCAAGTGATTGATATCACAAAACCGAAAATCTTCATTGCCGAGAATGTCAAAGGATTGGTAAATTTAGGCGATGTCAAAAGTATCATCCAAAATGACTTTGCGAAGGCCGGAGACAACGGTTACATCGTTTTGGACCCGCAAGTGCTTCATGCGGCTGATTACGGAGTGCCCGAGTCGCGCGAACGTGTAATCTTCATCGGCATTCGCAAGGATGCTCTCAATCCCAAGGCATTGGAGGCTTTGCAACAAGACGTGGTGCCTGACGAATACGACCCATATCCAAAACCGACCCACGCTTATACGCACAACGAGGATGGATTGCTGCCTGCGGTCGTGTGTCGGGACATATTTGAGGACTTGCCCGAACCGGACAACTCGAAAGACCCTTCGCACCGGGTTTACTCAAAGGCAAAATACATGGGCGCGCATTGTCAAGGGCAGAAAGAAATATCATTGGATAAGATAGGACCGACCATCCGCTCCGAGCATCATGGCAACATCGAATACAGAAGATTGTCGGCAGAACACGGAGGATTGATGGACAAGGAGTTACGAAACGGTATGTCCGAGCGACGCTTGACTCCGAGGGAATGCGCCTTGATTCAGACCTTTCCGCCCGATTATGCCTTCGTACGATATCGGAATTACGGCAAAACGAGTTTTGCCGTAAGTTCGTCCGGCGCATACAAGGTGATAGGCAACGCCGTACCTCCAATGTTGGCATATAACATCGCCATGCGCATTCAGAGTGTATGGGATTTATACTTTGGATAGTCATGGCGGAAAACATCATATCAATACGAAAGCATGATGCGCGTTTGGCGAATGAGGCTTTTGCGGACTTCATGCAAAAGACGGAGTCTGCGTTAAACGACAAGGCTCAGGCTAACCCCATGGCTTTCTCGGCTCTCACAGCTTCCAGACTTGAACGACTTTCCGTGCAGTGTATGAGAGAGATTTGTGCAGACACTCCGTTCAGAGCCGATGAAATTCGTCTTGTTTCAGGTCTTGCATTTCCCGACATTGTCACTGAGACATTTTATGGTGTCGAGGTCAAGTCGACGCAAGCAGACCATTGGCGGTCAACAGGCAGCAGCATCATAGAAACAACTCGGGACAAGAACGTTGCGAGCATATACATGCTTTTCGGCAAACTGGGCGGAAAGCCTGCGGTGCGCTGCCGTCCGTACGAGGATTGCCTGTATGACATAACGGTTACCCATTCGCCACGCTATCTCATAGACATGAACACGGCGAGCAACGGCACGATATTTGCGAAAATGAATACGACATATGACAGGATGCGTCTGTCAACGGACTCCATTGCACAGGTTCGAAGGTATTATCGCAATAAGGCCAAGGCGGAACACAGAGGCGAGATGCCATGGTGGCTTGACGAGATTGACGACCCCACGATAAGCCGAATAGCATCGTCAGACATTTCATTGCCATCCGACAGAAAGAGAATTTGCCAGGAACGCAATTTGCTTGCGACAGGAGATAGCATGATGATACGTCATATCTCTTCCTTGACGCAAGAGGAAAAGAAGAAAATCATAAGGCAACTATACATCCTTTTTCCTGCGGACATGATTGACAGCAACTATGCGGAACCTGCCATGTGGCTGGTGGCATACCATAAGATAGTCTGCCATAACATGCGAGACTTCATGACCGCTGGCGGACAGGCAAAATTCTTGAATGGCAGAAGGCTGTCGCACCCTCTCCCAGCCATTGTCAAACGATTTTTGGATTTCTCGGCTCTAATCAAAGTCGAGATAGAGTACATGTATGCTGAGATTGATGTCTTCAATCCCAACTTGCTGGAAGAACGTGACGTGTTTATGGCATGGGTGGGGCAAGTGGACAGTCTGCTGAATAGGAAGTTCGGCCGCATGGTCACGTTCGCCCACTGGGTGGCTAACGGGGACGTTCTCTCCGTGGATGCGTAGCCACCCGCCGAGCGGGTTAATATTAACGAAAAAGAGAATACGGTTTTATGAATGCGTATATGCACACAAATATGACATATCGGTCTAATTTGTTTCCACAAGCCTAATCGAGCCCATAGCCTTCCGCTTCAAGTTCCGTCCTGATCTGAGCCATCGCTTCGTCGTGTGGCGTTCCTTGCGAACGCCCAGCCTTTATCTCCTTCCATTCAAGGATAGCCTCGCGAAAGCCGTCAAGGATGGCCTGGTCCTCGGCACTGCGAACTGGCTTCGTCCTTTCTGCTGATGCCATGACACATACGTTTTAGACTGCAAATTTACTGATTATTTTCCAATATACAAGAGGAAAATTGCAAAAAGCAAGCCGTCCCTCATCATCATGAATTTTGCGTAAATTCCGTATTTAGTCATTTTGAATTTTGCGGAAATTCCAATTTTCGCTCGTTTGAATTATGCGGAAATTCCGATTTTCCTCCCGAATCACATAGTTTTCAATGAAATAATAAACACCTTTACACCAGATTCGGAAAACGACCATGGCAACAGTAATTTGTAAGTCAAAACAATCCCCGAGAGCCAACGCTCCTCGGGGATTATTCGTTTCCCTATACAAGTTCCTCCAACAGCGCCGCCAGCTCGCAGTCTGCGATGGTGCTGCGCTCGGATTTGTCGTAGATGTAAAGGAACGTTAGCGTGCCGTCCTTCTCTGCCGTGATAGCCTCGACATACGTTATCACGCGCGCTCCGCCACTCTTCCCTTTGCCCTTGCTCCGTATCGCCATGCGCACCTTGCGAAGTCCGTTGCCAAGGTCTGCACCTTGCAATGGGTTCTCGCAGAGGGCTGCCTTTAGCGCCTCATAGTCATCCACCAAGGAACGATGTTTCTTGAGCAAACGCCTGAACTCACGTTTGAATGGTCGTGCGTCGATAAAGTTAATCATACAACCCTGCCGCTATTTCCTTCTTAATCTCTGCCATAAACTCTTCGTCGGGCGTTCCCTGCACACGCCCCGCCTTTATCTCCTTCCATTCGAGCACAGCCTCGCGGAATCCGTCGAGGATGGCCTGGTCCTCGGCACTGCGAGCGGGCTTCTTGGCAGGAATACTCACCAAGAGCTTGTCCGACAACCATTTCTTATTGCGGTTTGTGAGCGACAGGGACTCAAGCATGCCCCAAATGCCTTCCATAGTTACTGCTGATGCCATAACACATTCGTTTTAGACTGCAAATTTACTGATTATTTTCCAAATCACGACAATTCGGCACAAAAATTAATTTCCCCACATTTACTCTATTCTATTTATTGGACAAAATATTTGGCTTAGTCATAGAAAAACACTACTTTTGCAGCACAAAAATGCGTATATACGCAAAAATGTTCTGTAAAACTCACTCTTTCGTATGGAAATAAAACGTGATTTTTATCTGCAAAAACTGATAAGCAGCAAGCACAATGGGATGATAAAGGTGGTGACTGGCATCAGGAGATGCGGCAAGTCGTACCTGCTGATGAACTTGTTCCGGCAACATCTCATAGAGCACGGCATACAGAGCGACCATATCATTACATTGGACCTGGAAGACAGACGCAGCAAGCGTCTCAGAAATCCTGACGCCCTCCTCGAATGGATTGACAGCCAAATCACTGAGTGGAAAGAACCAGGCGATGTGCCAATAGAGCAGATGTTCTATGTGATGCTCGATGAGGTGCAGCTGGTACCCGAATTCGAAGACGTGCTGAACTCTTATCTGCACATTCCCAACGTAGATGTCTATGTGACTGGCTCCAATTCCCGCTTCCTGTCGAAGGATGTAATCACGGAGTTCCGCGGCAGAGGTTGGGAAGTACACGTGACTCCATTGTCATTCAGCGAGTTTTCATCTGCTCATCCTGAATGGTCTTATGAAGCAGCACTGGATATATATATGACCTATGGCGGATTGCCATACGTATGCACACTGACCGACAACCGCGACAAAGAGGAATACCTAAAACAACTCTTCGAAAAGACTTACCTCACCGACATACAGGAGCGTTATCACATACGAGGAAGCGAACTGATGGGTGAATTGATTGATGTCGTGGCCTCTGGCATAGGAGGAATGACCAATCCGACAAAGATTGAGAACACTTTCCGCACAACCAAGGGCATAGCCATAGGCAAAAACACAATCGCTGACTACCTTGAAATGCTGGAAGATTCTTTCCTGGTACGCAAAGCCGTGCGCTATGATGTGAAAGGTCGCAGATATATCGATACTCCACATAAATACTACTTTGAAGACCTGGGACTACGCAACGCGCGTATCGGCTTCCGCCAGATAGAGAAGACTCATCTGATGGAGAACATGATTTACAACGAGTTGTGTCGCCAGGGATACACTGTTGATGTCGGAGTTGTTACACACAACACCCGAAATGACGCAGGGCAGAGCAAAAGGGTGCAACTTGAGGTGGACTTCGTCTGCAACCGTGGAGCCGAACGTGTCTATATCCAGTCCGCCTATGCATTGCCCGACAAGGAAAAGGTTGAGCAGGAGCAGGCTTCGCTTATTCGCATCAACGACAGTTTCCGCAAAGTGATTGTTGTGGCAGACCGCTATCTATCCGGCTACAATGATGATGGTGTCCGTATCGTGAGTTTGCGCGATTTCCTACTGAAGAACGACATGGCCGTAGTAGATTGAACATTACACACGAATGCGCTCGCATGCTTCCAAACCAAAACAATCCCCGAGAGCCCACGCTCCCGGGTATTGTTCGTTTTTATATGTTCGTGCCGCTCACTCCACTCCCACCTGCTCATTTGCCGTATTGGCGCAGAACTCAGGCGCATACAGGCAACTGATGGTGGTCAGTCCTGCATTGTATGTTCCGCGGCGCACCGCGTATGCCGGCAGAGTGAGCACATAGTCGCCCTTCGGCAGACGCTCGATGAAGAGGTCATCGGCGGCGTCATGCACTTCGTGATAGTAGGCGAGTCCGCCCTGCCAATGGCGGCGCGAGAGGGCATTGACGGGCTCCACGCAGGCGGGACGCCCTACATGGACGTGCACGCACTCATAGTCGCGGTCGGCATGGATGACGAGGCGCGTCTGACCGGTGGCACCCACCGTCGCCGTTCCTTCCACATAGCGCCTCACATCCAGTCCCGTACTATGCGGCCCAATGTCCGCCAGTGTCTGGCGCTGCTCCACATAGATGGCTCCCCACGACTCGCCGTCTGCTGTCTTCTCGATGGTCACGGACGTGGGCATGGCGGTCATCTGCAGTTGCTCGCGCACTCTTCCGTCGCGCACTTCCATCACCTTTTCGCCCACGACGAGGCGGTCGCGCGTGGTCGCAACTGTCTGATACTCACTGCCCATCATGAGGGCATAGACGGCTGACGAGTTGACTAAGGGGTTCTCCCACGCCTGCACGCGCTTCTGCTGGAGGAGGTGGCGGCGCATCTCGGGCAGCAGCGTGTCGCCCTGAGCCAATGCTTCCATGGCATAGACGTGGTCGAGGAGCTTGCGGTCGATGCTTGTGAAACTGCCGCGGAGATAGCTGAACGAGGTGCCGTGCTCTGCTGTCGTGACGAGGTGTCTGCGCATCTCCTTGCGCACATCAGCGGCGATTGTCCGTTGCCCGAGTCGCTCAAGGATGACAGTGGCGATCGCCATCTGCTCGCGCGTGAGCTTGGCAGGACTCTTGCACTCATCCGTCAGCAAATCAAGCACATAGTGTGTGTTCTTGTCCATCTTCGCTCCCGCCAGGGCGGTGACGTAGAGGTACTGCAGTGCCGACTGCGACACGTATCGCACACTGTCGCGGCGCATGCGCTCCACGCGCTTGTCGTTGCACTCGCGCAGATATTCCAGCGCGTATGCCAGCGAGGGCGACTCCTTGCCGGTCATCTCTTTCAGACGGGCGAAGGTGGTGGCTACTTCGAGGGTTATCCACTCGCTTGCGTCAAAACCTGGGAACCAGCCGTAGCCGCCTTCCTTAGCGCGCACGCCGTCGAGGCGCTCGCCGAGCGACTTGATGGTGGCATCAAGGCTGTCGCTGTCGAGCTGGAGATAGTCAGCAACGGCGGAGTTGGTAGCAACAAGATGGCGTGTCAACGTACTGGCATAGAGCGCCGTATGCAGCGAGATGGCATCGTCGTGCTTGGGCTTGGCGATGTTGCGGAGCACATCGACGGCTGTCCAAACGGGCGACTGGGTGTACTGCACCGTTACGCGTTGCTCCATGGCTGTCTCGCTGAGCAAATCACCTACATTAAACGTGTGCTTGCCCGCCTTGCGCACCACGAGGTCGGCGGAACGCGTGTACCACTCTGCCGCCTCTATCACTGGCACTTGGCGTTGCTCGCCGTCGCTTGCTTCGGCGGACTTGACCACGGCGCGCACGATGAGTGGGCAGAGCCGTTTCGACCACGAGGCGTCAAGTTCGCACGCAAAAACGGTGTCCGCCGTGAGCGTGAACTGCCGCTTGTCTGTCTTCACAACCTTCTCTGTCTCAGCGTCCACGATGTCTATCGCGAGCGTCACTGTCTGCGCCCGTCCCGAGATGTTTTGCACGCGCACGGTGGCTGTGCCTTTGTCGCCTTCGCGCAGGTATCGGGGCACATCCACCATCGCCATCAGTGGTTTCTGCGCCACTGCCTCTGCCTCGATGTTGGCTATCATCATGTCCTCAGTGTGCGCCACGCCGAGCACGCGCCACGTGGTGACGGCGTCGGGCAATGTGAAGCGCATCGTGATGCGTCCGTCCTTGTCGGTGCGGAGCGTGGGCACGAAGAGGGCTGTCTCACTGAAGTTCTCGCGCATGGGCACGGCTTCCTTCTCCTCCTCGGTGCTACCATCCGCCTGACTTTCAGCCTCTCCGGCTTCGTTGCTCGCGGCGTAGTCGGCCATCACACTTTCCTCCACAGCCATCGCCTTGGCGGCTCCGCGCACACGCACGTTGGCTACCATCTCCTTAAGCATGGTCGGACGGGCATAGCCGCTATACATGCCCATGCCGCCGATAACATTGTCGAGGCGGAAGCGGTCAGAGAAACTATGGTAGCCGACGTACGGCTCTCGCAACTCCTTGATTATCTGCGAATAGATGTAGCGTTGGTGCATCGTGGCGCTGAACATATTTGCGTACGTTGCGCTGAACACGTTGTGCCCCCTCCAGAGGTTGAGCGTCATCGTGTGGCGCACGAAGGCGTCCAGCGAGGCGTCATAGATGCTGAAGATGGCGTTGGCTTTGGCGGCGCGTCCGTCAGGGGTGAGCAGGCGTCCTGTCCACTCTTCCTCGCCGCCGGGTTTCACATGGTCGCGGAAACTCTCCCACGTCCACCGCAGGCAGTTGTCGGGCAGCGGTCGGTGGAGGACGTAACTCTGGCTATAGACCCGCTCGTCCTTCATGAAGGCGAGGCTGACGCTCACGCCGTCGCAGTCGGGATAGCGGGCGATGAGGGTGTCGCCAAACTCCAGTGTCAGCAGACTGTCGCTGAACACGATTTCGCGCTCGGCGATGCGCTCGCTGTTGCGAAACATGGTCATGAACAGATGCACGTCCCGTGCGGCACTGCCCACTTCGATGCGTGCCGGCTTGTCGGCGAAGATTGTGTCGTTGAGCGCTTTGAACCAGGCGATGGTGTCGCGCGGCATGCTGTTCGCCTCTGTCTGTTCCTCCCACTTGCCGATGACATAGACGTGGCTGGCGTCTTGTGTCTCGCCTGTTGGCGAGGTGGCTACGAGCTTCACGTCTACCAGCTTGCCGCGTCGCTCTTCCTCGCCTTGCGGCAGACGGAGGGGCACTTCCACTCGTCCTTCCGCGTCTGTCCAGAGGGTGTCGATGGTTTGCTGGTCGCCTTTCACCACGCGCCACCAGTAGGTGCGCAGCGAGTAACTGCCTGTCACACAGGTGTTGCGCAGGGGTGTTCCGTTATACGAGCGTACCGTGGCGGTCATCGTGTCGCCGCGCAGTGTGTCGCCCATCTCGATGGCGAACGTGGGTCGTTTGTATTCCTCTACTCTAAACGAGGCGTAGCCGCCTTTCACATCGACCGAGTAGTGTCCGAGACGGGCCTTGGCGGGCACCACAAACTCTGTGCTGGCACTGCCAAATCGGTCGGTCTTGAGGGTGTCGCGAAACACGTCCTTGCCTTCGTTGTCATTGACCGTGACTATCAGTTCCTCGCCTTCCACGGTACTTGCCTGCCAGTGCTTCTCCTTATAGCGCACGAGCGCGATGCCGACTTTCTGTCCCGGTCGGTAGATGGCGCGGTCGGTATATACTTTCGTGTATGTGTGTTCGCCGTACGATGGCGCGTAGTCGCTTGTGTTCCAGTATTCCACGCCCGGCTGCGGGTCGCCCGCGATGCGCACCATGCGTCTTTCATGGTCGCGCCTTCCGCGCTTGGTCTTCTCCACGTAGGTCTCCACCTTGTGTCCGCCTACGGGTGCTCCGCTTATCGCATCCACAACGATGAACCTTTGCTCCGCCGCCTTGGGCGCAGTGAGGCGCAGGAGGCGCAACGCACTGACGTACAAGGTGCAGGTGTCTGGTTTCAGCGGCTTGATATTTGCGCAGTCGGTGCGTGGCTGCACACTCACATGATAGCGGCCCGTCTGCGGTGCCATGAGCGTGAGGGTGTCGCGCACAGTGACGTGCGCCTCTGCCTTTTGCGCCGGGATGGCGATGGTTTCCTTGCCTATCGTCACTAATATCTCGCGTATGTTGTTATAGGTCACTGGCACGCGAAACGTGCGTCCTGGATAGACGCGGTCGGGAAACGAGTAGTTGAGCGATGGCTGGCGCATTCGCTCCAGCGTGTTGCGCACTTGGTTGCAGATGGCGAGGTGGCCGTAGCGCTCCAGTATCTCCTCGCCTATCGCCACTTCGTTGTCTGTCCTGTGGGCGAGCCGCATGCGCTCGATGGCTACCTGCGCCCGCACTTCGTCGCTGACGGTCTTGTCGGCCTCCGCCTCATTGAGCAGCGAGTCGATGTTGGTCTTCGTCACGTCGTTCATCCAGAGCCGGGCGAGGATGGCGGCATTGCCTCCCACGCTCTCGGCATAGTAGCGGGCGACGCTTTCGGTGGGGCGCTCGCGGTGGATGATGTGCAGCAGGTCGTCGTCAAACCACTGACTGCCTACGATTGAGTCTTTCTTTGCCTTGGGCTTGAACAGTCGCACCAGCGGTTGCCACGCCTTCGCCTTCGTGCGGCGCAGGGCATTCAGGGGTTTTCTGGCGTCCTCAAAACAGCGCTTCGAGGCTTCCTGCCACTGACCTCTGCCCCACTCTTCCTCCTTCTCGCCCGTGGCGTCATGCTGCGCCATCCATGTGTTGCGCTCATAGACCTCGCCAAGGCACTCGCTCAGCATTGCCCACGTCACCGAGTCCTTGGCTGCCGTGCGCATGCGCTCCAACTGCCTGATGGTCGGGAAGATACTGTCGGGTGTCACTTCCATCATCTTCTCCCTCGCACTCAAATAGTCCGCAATCTTCTGCGGCGACTGTCCCCACGCCTGCGCCACGCAGACGGCGAGCACAGCGAATAATATCCTTCGCATAACTGTTCGATTTCTATGGTTTGTTTCTACAAAGATATATCTTTTTATGCTATCCGCGGCCATATACCGCTGATTTTTTGACCATCGTAAGCAAGATAGGTAAAAAAGAGGGGGCTATGTTGCGCTCGTTTCGCACATTCTGTGTACTTTTGCACCATGAATGGAAAACAACTGCCGGAGGCGTTCGTGGCGCAGATGCGCGAGACGCTGGGCGACGAGGAGGCGGAGAGGCTGTTCGAGGGTTTGGACGGACAGCCCGTGGTGAGCGTGCGACGGAACGCGAGGAAGTGGAACGGAGCGATTGAGGGCGAGCATGTGCCTTGGTGCTCGACGGGCTACTACCTCGACGAGCGTCCGCTGTTCACCGCTGACCCGCTCTTCCACGCCGGTGCCTACTACGTCCAGGAGGCATCGTCTATGTTCGTGGAACAGATTGTGCGCCAGCACGCTGCGCTCACGCCCGACACAATTGCCCTCGACCTCTGCGCCGCCCCGGGCGGCAAATCGACGCTCCTGCGCTCGCTCCTGCCCGAGGGCGCTCTGCTCGTATGCAACGAACCGATGCCCAAGCGGGCGCAGATCCTCGCCGAGAACATGACCAAGTGGGGCGACCCCGATGTCATCGTGACGCAGAGCCTGCCGTCGGCGTTCACGGCGATGACGGACACCTTCGACCTCATTGTCACCGACGTACCCTGTTCGGGCGAGGGCATGTTCCGCAAAGACGAGGTGGCCATCGCCGAGTGGTCGCCCGCGAATGTCCTCATGTGCCAGCGCCGCCAGCGAGAGATTCTCACCGATATCTGGCCCGCTCTGCGCCCCGGCGGCGTGCTCATCTACAGCACTTGCACGTTCAATCGCCTCGAGGACGAGGACAACGTGGCATGGATCTCCACCACCCTCGGTGCCGACATCCTCCCCATCGCCCACGACTCCCACTGGCACATCACCCCCGGCACCGACAACCTCGGCTGCCACTTCTACCCCGGCCTCACCCGCGGCGAAGGCTTCTTCTGCGCCGCCCTCCGCAAGCACGGCGAGCCAACCGCGGTAGACCGCCAAAACAACAGCCCAGCCCCAGTCCTACAATCAAGCCCA
>JABUTZ010000040.1:12859-22921 GCA_021443415.1 Bacteroidaceae bacterium
GAGTGTAGAGTGTAGAGTGTAGAGTGTAGAGTGTAGAGTGTAGAGTGTAGAGTGTAAAAATTAAAAAAATTGGGCTGTGACTCGGGGGAGTCACAGCCCAATTTACTATGTGTGTTAGGTTCTCGCTTACTGCTTGGGGCCGGAGCCACGGCTGCCGGCTGAGTAGTTAATCTTCAGAGCCCACGACTGGCGCAGCTGCGCCTTGATCTCGTTGATAAGAGACATCTTGGTGTCGCGGTCGATCTTCATCGAGACAACCTGGGCGGCCTGATCTTCCATCGACTGGCGCTCCTGGGCGATGAAGTCCTTGATCATGCTGGGGTCAGCAAACGAGTTGTTCAACTGCATACGGGGCTTTGAGCCATACTTGGCGCGATACTGGTCGGTGGGAGGACCCACGTAGATGAAGCTCACAGCCGACTTCTTCTCGAGTTTCTCCAGCTCCGTACCTGCGGGCACGGTAATCTTCACGTTCAAGGTCACCTCACGCATTGTGGTCACAATCATGAAGAAGAACAAGATGGTGAAAATCAAGTCAGGGAGAGACGAGGTGTTCATTTCGGGCATCTCACGCGTGCCCTTCTTAAATCCTGCCATAGTCTTATCTACTTTTATTTGGATGTTCTCACTTTAGGCTCAGCCTCAGAAATCTTCTGCGCATAGAATGTGCGGATGGCTATCTTGCGCTCATCACTCAACTCATCGAACGGCACACCCCACTTCTTGAGCGAGAACTCGTTGCGCAGCTCGTTGTAGGCTGCCACAAGCTCGTTCTGCACGTCGAAGTAAACGTGGTATGGAGCGTCCTCATCGCACTGAACGGAGATGACGTGATATTTCGTCGGGTAGACGACACCGAGCTGGGGGATGTCCACAGCCTCGCTGCGCGAAGGCCAGTTGGGGAGCTGGTCCTCGTTGGCGATGAAAGCCTTCACCATGCTGCGCAGCTGGTACGCGCTGATGTAGTGGCTGTCACCATCGCCGACCCATCCTTCGTAGCTTGCCCATATCTGACCGAACTGGTTCACACGAACGAGGAAAATCTCGTTCTCGTGAATCTGCTTCGTAGCCTCTTCGTCCTCGACCGGGGGCGGGAGACGACGGGTCAGACCCTTGTCCGTGTCCATCGAAGTGGTCACGAGGAAGAATATGAGCAGCATGAAAGAAATATCAGCCGTTGAACTGGTGTTCAGTCCGGGAACTTTCTTCTTATTTTTTCCCATAATCTTTGTTTGAAACTGAAGTTTTTTGAACTTGCCGTTTGATTACTTAACCTTGTTGGTGCTTGCGATGACACCTGCCATGCTGGCGATGACAAGGACGATGAGCACTGCCGAGAGGATGTACATCGAAATCATGAACATGTCCACGATGGTCACCCAAGAGGCCTCGGTGATGGTGCCGTCGGCGGCGCGGAAGTCAGTGGCTCCCAGACCGAGCACGAGACCAATCACGATTGAGGCTGCGAACGAGCCCCATGTGATGAGGGCCACCTTGCCACCGGGCACGCGGTTTGCAGTACCTCCAGTGTTGCCCAGGCTAAGGCTGCGCACGAACGACCAGATGCATGCACCCAGTGTGCCTACGATCAGAGCGTACATCAGATAGATGAACAGCTCGGTGAAGTTGGGCTCATCGAACTCAGGGTTGGCGGCGTACGGCTCGCTTCCTCCGAATGTGTAGATGAGGAAAACGATAACCGAAATTCCTACCACGCCCACGAGCGTTCTATTGGAAATTTTCTCTGTCTTAACCATTTTGATAAGGTTTTTTAGGTTTCACGAATGAGGGAAACCGGTTGCTTACTTCTTGCTGTTCTCGTGGATGGTGTAGATCTCAATCAGACGGATTGAGCTGTCCTCCATGTGTGACACCAATGTCTCGATCATGGCGAGGATGATGTTGTAGAAGAGCTGCAGGATGAGGGCTACGACGATACCGAAGATGGTGGTGATCAAGGCGACCTTCATACCGCCGGCAACGACTGTCGGAGAGATATCGCCGGCCTTCTGGATGTTATCGAACGCGAGCACCATACCAATCACAGTACCCAAGAATCCGAGAGAGGGAGCCGAGGCGATGAAGAAAGTGATCCATGAGCAGTTCTGCTCGAGGTAAGAGCTCTGCACGGCGGCTGTCGTGGTGATGGTCTTGTCGACAACGTCGAGGCTCTTGCCACCCTTCATGTTGATGAGGGCCTGCTTGCAAATCTCAGATACGGGACCGCGGGTCTGGTCGCAGAGGTCGATGGCAGCGTCAATCTTGCCGGCGGCTACGTGCTCCTGAATCTTGTCGAGCAGCTGCTTGTAGTTCACCTTGCAGAGGCTGAGGTAAATCACGCGCTCGATGCAGAATGCCAGACCTACCACGAGGGCGATGGCAACCAATGACATGAAGCCTGCGCCACCCTCGATGTACTTTGTCTTCAACTCCTTGTGCATTGAAACCTCTTCCTCCTCGGCTACTGCCTCCTCGGCGGGAGCGGCTGCCTCAGCGGGGGCTGCCACCTCTTCAGTGGCTGCACTGTCGGGAGCGGCTACTGAATCGACCTGCTCGGTAGCGGCTGCTTCTGTCTCTTCCTGCGCTACTGAAACGTTCACCATACCGAAGGTGAAAGCGCCTGCCAGCGCAACAATTGCAAAAATCTTTTTCATTGTGATTTTGTTTTTATTGGTTAAATTATTAGTTGAAATTTCTCGTTTTCTCACTGTCGGAAATGCATGCGCGCATGGCACGGCACACAAATCTTTTACAAAAATATCTTTTTTTTCGTTAACTTGTATCAATTACCGCAAGATTTTTTTGTCTGCGGGGCATTTTTTTCGCTTTTTGCCCTCCGAAAGGGCTATTTTCGCCCTGTCGGCGGCTATTTCTCGCGTGTCATGAGCCGCGAGGCGAACTCGCGCAAGGGTGCCTTTCGCGTGTCGTCGGCTGTCACCCGCTCGAGGCTCCCCATCGCCTCTTCGTAGCACCTATGCATGCGCTCCTTGGCGATATCCGCCACACCTAATATATTATATATGTGTGTCACGGCGGCTATCTTCGCCTCCTGTTCCGCCTCCGCCTCGGGTTGCGAGGCGAGCAGACGGCCGAGCTCGGCGCGCTGGTCGGCATCCGCCAGCCGCATGGCGTTGATGAGCATGAAGGTCTTCTTGCCGCAGAGGATGTCGCCGCCGATGCGCTTGCCGAAGGTCGCGGGGTCGCCGTAGATGTCGAGATAGTCATCCTGGAGCTGGAAGGCGAGCCCGAGCTTATCGCCGAAGGCGTAGAGGTTGGCGATGTCCTCCGCCGAGGCGTCGGCCATCACGGCTCCCGCCTTGAGGGCGGCGGCGAGCAGGACGCTGGTCTTGAGGCGTATCATCTCCATGTACTCGTCCTCGGTCACGTCGTCGCGCGTCTCGAAGTCCATGTCGTACTGCTGTCCCTCGCAGACCTCGAGGGCTGTCACGGTGAGCAGCTCGACGAGCGGACGGAGGTGGCGGTCGGCGACTTGCGTCATGAGGTGCATGGCGTAGGTCAGCATGGCGTCGCCCGAGAGGATGGCCGTGTTGGCGTCCCAGCGGCGGTGGACGGTGGGCCGTCCGCGCCGCACGTCGGCGTTGTCCATCAGGTCGTCGTGGAGAAGCGTGTAGTTGTGGTACGTCTCGAGGGCGAGGGCGGGCGTGAGTGCCTCGCGCACATCGTCGCGCCAGAGGTTGTAGGCGAGCAGCGTGAGCGTGGGGCGCAGGCGCTTGCCTCCGCATGCCAATGCGTACTCGACCGGCTCGTAGAGGGCGCGCGGGCGGCGCTCGATGCGCAGGCTGTCAACCGCCTCACAGACAATCCTTATGATCTCATCCATCGCGTATGTCATCGCGTAAGTGCTTTTAACGCAACGACGGTTGCCCGCTCAAAGGCAACCGTCGGTTTTGTGTATCGGTTTGATTATCAAGTCAAGCGGAACATAACGGGCAGAGTGAACTTCACGCGCACCGGTTTGCCGCGCTGCTTGCCGGGCTTCCACTTAGGCATGGCGCCAAGCACGCGCTCGGCCTCTTTCGAGAGGAGGGGATCCGGCGAGCGGAGCACCTGAATGTCAACAATCGAACCGTCCTTGTTGACCACAAACGAAGCCATCACACGACCCTGGATGCCCTGCTCCACGCAAGCGGCGGGATACTTGATGTTCTTCGAGAGCCATGCCATGCAGGCTGCGTCGCCACCGGGGAACGAGGGGTTCTCCTCCACGATGTCGAACACGCGGTCATCGTCGACGTCCTCGACGGGTGCGGGGGGAGCGGAGGGGGCTACGGCAACCGTACCACCATCGCCGCGGATGGCTACGACGCTCTGGTTGAGCTCCTCGGAGGTGTCCACCTCTTCCTTGTTCAGCTCTACCTCGTCATCGACGATCTCGATGATCTCCTCGACGGTGGGCGCCGCCGCGGGGGGAGGAGCCACGGGCTGCTCCTGGCGCGTGATGGGGATCATGTCCTCTTCAGGGGCGATCACAAGGACGGGACCCTCCTCGACAGGAGCCTTCACGTCAAACCATGTCCACTCAAAGCAGACGAAATGTGCGGCGAGCACAATCACCAAGCCAATGAAAAAACAGAGTGTGCTCTGGTCTCTCAGGACTTCGTTAGCGTTTCTTTTTGCTTCCATTTTTATGTTGTGTTTTTTTGTTTTTAGACTTTCAGCAAGCAAATGTAACACTTTTTTTTGTTATACGATGCAATTTGTGGCTTATTTTTTTGCAAAAAGTGTAAAATTTTCTTTTTCCGCGCCTCCTATGATATTAAAAATGTATCTTTGCACGTTATCATAGATATGAACGCGTATAAAGACTTTTTCCTTTGTCGCCGCATGGCGGTCATGGTGACGGCCCTGTGGGCGTGGCTCGGCGCGGGCGCGCAGGAGAGCGCATCGGTGTTCAGCTTCCTCAACCTGCCCACGTCGGCATACGCCGTCTCCTTAGGCGGCCAGGGTTCGGCGGCGATCGAGAACGACGCGTCGCTCGTCATGTCCAACCCCGCACTGATGATGTCGGTCGAGGACAAGGCGATCAACCTCAACTTCACCACCTATCTCCAGGGCATGAAGTTGGGCAGCGCCAACTACGTCCAGCCGCACGGCGACCTGGGCTCGTGGGGTGTGTCGGCACAGTTCCTCTCCTACGGGTCGGCGAAGGAGACCGACGAGCTGGGCAACGTGCTCGGCAGCTTCACTCCCATCGACCTGATGCTGGCGGGCGGCTACTGCCGCATGCTGGGCGAGCGCTGGAGCGCGGGTGCGATGGGCAAGTTCATCTACTCGGGCTACGGCAGCAAGTCGTCGCTGGCGCTCGCCATCGACGTTGGCTTGAATTATTACAATGAGGACAAGGGCACGTCGCTCTCGCTCACGGGGCGCAACATCGGCGTGCAGCTCAAGGCGTTCGGCGACCACCGCGAGCGTCTGCCGCTCAACATAGAGCTGGGATTCAGCCAGAGGTTGCCCAACACGCCGCTCACGTTCCATGTGACGCTGAGCGACCTCAACCACTGGAACGCCAAGGACTTCAGCCCATTGGGCGAGGAGGTGAACTTCGGCAAGATGTTCATCAACCACATCATCATCGGAGCCGAGCTGCGTCTGGCTAAGATTATCCGCGTGTCGATAGGCTACAACTTCCGCCGCGCCTACGAGCTGAAGGCGGCGGGCAGCTCCCACGGAGCAGGCCTCGCCCTCGGAGCAGGCGTCTACCTCAAGAAGTTCAACTTCGCCTTCAGCTGGGCGAAATACCACGTCAGCACAAGCACGCTCGCCTTCTCGGCGCAGTATAATCTGTAGACTCAAGGGAGTTATGCGCCTTGCGGCGCTGGAAGTAAATGAATGGGAGTTATGCCTGCCTGCGGCAGGCTGGGAGTTAACGGAATGTTGGCTCCGACAAAAACTCCCGTAAAAAAAACTCCCGTTAACTCCACGAGCGAAGCGAGTTAACTCCCGATAACTCCAGTTAACTACCATCAAAAAAAACTTCCGTTAACTCCCATTTATTAACTCCCGTTAACTACCAGCGCCGCAGGCGCATAACTACCATAAAAAAATGAAGAAAATCGTGATTGCCATCGACGGGCATTCGTCGTCGGGAAAGAGTACGATGGCCAAGGCCCTCGCACGCGAGATAGGATACATATATGTGGACAGCGGCGCCATGTACCGCGCCGTCACCCTCTACGCCATGCGCAACGGCTTCTTCCGCGCCGACGGCAGCATCGACGAGGAGGGACTGAGGGCACGCATGGGCGACGTGCACATCGAGTTCCGCCTCGAGGAGGGCAAGGACGCCCCGCAGACTTACCTGAACGGCGAGCGCGTGGAGGACGAGATTCGCACCATGGAGGTGAGCAACCGCGTCAGCCCCATCGCCACCCTCGCCTTTGTGCGCGAGGCCCTGGTGCGCATGCAGCAGGAGATGGGCGAGCGCAAGGGCATCGTGATGGACGGCCGCGACATAGGCACGACGGTGTTCCCGAACGCCGAACTGAAGATTTTCATGACCGCGAGCGTCGAGGTGCGCGCCTTCCGCCGCCACCGCGAACTGGCGTGGAAGGGCGAGGAACACACGATGGAGGAGATTCGCCAGAACGTGGTGGAGCGCGACCGCATCGACTCGACGCGTGCCGTGAGCCCGCTGCGCCAAGCTCCCGATGCCAAGGTGCTGGACAACAGTGACATTCCCATGCCCGAGCAACTGCGTATCATGAAGGAATGGTACGACGAGGCGGCGAAAGAATAAACATTTTACAGCCTTGAAGATAGAGATTGACAGTGGTTCGGGCTTCTGCTTCGGTGTGACACGCGCCATAAGCAAGGCGGAGGAGGAACTCTCGCGCGGAGAGCTCTACTGCCTCGGCGACATCGTGCACAACGGCATGGAGTGCGAACGGCTCCAGGCGCTCGGCCTGCGCACCATCGACCGCGACGGCTACGCCCACCTGAGCAACGCTCGCGTCCTGCTCCGCGCCCACGGCGAACCGCCCGCCACCTACGCCTACGCCAAGCAGGCCGGCATAGAGCTTATCGATGCCACCTGCCCCGTGGTGCTACACCTCCAGGAGCGCATCAAGAACGAGTATGACGGCACGGACAAGCAGATAGTTATTTTTGGCAAGAAAGGACACGCCGAGGTGGTGGGACTGGTCGGGCAGACCGACGGCACCGCCATCGTCATCGAGAGTCCCGCCGACGCCGAGCGACTCGACTTCAGCCGCGACATCTGCCTCTACAGCCAGACGACGAAGTCGCTGGAGGACTTCCACCGCATCATCGACTACATAAAGACGCACATAGCGTCCACCGCCACATTCCGCTACTCGGACACCATCTGCCGTCAGGTGGCTAACCGCATCGAGGGCATACGCCAGTTCGCCGCCACCCACGATGTGGTTGTCTTCGTCAGCGGCAAGCAGAGCAGCAACGGCAAGGTCCTCTTCGGCGAGTGCCTTGCCGTCAACGCACGCAGCCACCAAGTGTCCTCCGCCAACGATATTGACCTGAGGTGGCTTGATGGCTGCCAGTCTGTGGGTATCTGTGGTGCCACAAGCACCCCCGCATGGCTCATGCGGGAGTGCAAGGACTTTATTTCTGACGCTCTATCCACGCTATCTCCTGACCGCGGCTGACGCGACTGCCCTGTTTGGCGGTCACATCGACGAGGCGGCCTCCGAGAGCGGCGGGCACGGGCATTATCTCGTTCCACTTTGTCTGTATGTAGCAGAACGTGTCCTCCGGCTTGTAGGTCTTGCCCACGGCGGGGTCGATGGACTGGCGGGGGCATGTGTCGGAGCCTATCTCGTAGAGCAGGATGCCGTCCTCGGGAGCCACGATGGCGTCGGCACCCGCATGGCGCAGCTTGATGATATCCTCCACGTTCACGCCCTTTGCCTGCATCCGCGCCTCACGCTCCTTCTGGCAGTCGGCGTCGAAGTTGCGCTTAGCCTGTCCGCTCTTGTAGTTGCGATACTGCTCGGGGTGCATGGCGAGCTCGAAGAGTTCCTCGTCGTCCTGGCCGCAGTCCCAGCCGTTGTCCTTCATCTCCTTGCGGAAGTCGTCGAGGGCGTTCTTGAGTAGCGTGTGGGGGTCGGCGTCGGTAAACTCGCGCTTCTGCTCCTTGGCTTTCTCGATGAGTTCGGGCGCGATGGTGCCGGGCACCTTGCCGCTCTTGCCGAGGATCATGCCCCACATCGAGTCGTCCATCATCACGAAGCGTCCCTTGCCCTGCGTCATCGTGAGCAGGTTCATGAGGGCTATGTTCTTGACATACTGGGAGAAAGGTGTCACAAGTGGGGGATAACCGACGCGCGGCCATACGTATGCCACCTCGTCGAAGAGGTGCACGAGCATGTCGTCCATCGACAGCTCTCCCTTGCCTTCCTTCTTCAGGATGCCGTTGATGACGCCCTGGATGCCGCCGAGGTCGGCCATCATCGAACCCATCATGCCGCCGGGCAGTCCGCAGCCCAGGAGGAGCGACGACATGTGCTTGTTGGCAGGGTTGATGAAGAGTCCGAGCCACTCGTCGATGAACTCCTGTGTGAGGGTGCGCGCCTGCATGTAGGCACCCATGTTGATGTCCGCCACCTCAAATCCTTCGTTCTTGAGCATGCTCTGCACGGAGATGATGTCGGGGTGCACCTTGCCCCAGCTCAGGGGTTCGATGGCGGTGTCGATGATGTCGGCTCCGTTGTTGCAGACCTCGAGGATGGATGCCATCGACAGGCCGGGACCGCTGTGGCCGTGATACTGGATGATGACCTCGGGGTGGCGCTCCTTGATGCGCTTGGTCAGTGCGCCGAGCATGGCTGGCTGGCCGATGCCTGCCATGTCCTTAAGGCAGATCTCGGGGGCGCCCGCCTCGACAAGCTGGTCGGCGATATTGCTGTAGTAGTCAACCGTATGCACGGGCGAGGTGGTGATGCAGAGCGTCGCCTGGGGCGTCATGCCTGCCTCAGCCGCCCAGCGGATACTGGGGATGATGTTGCGCACGTCGTTCAGTCCGCAGAAGATGCGGGGGATATCGACGCCCTGGGCGTGCTTGACGCGGTACATGAGCTGGCGCACGTCGTCGGGCACGGGGTACATGCGCAGGGCGTTAAGGCCGCGGTCGAGCATGTGTGTCTTGATGCCCACCTCGTTAAACGGACGGCAGAAGGCGCGCACGGCATCGTTGGGATTCTCACCAGCCATGAGGTTCACCTGCTCGAAGGCTCCACCGTTTGTCTCCACACGACTGAAGCATCCCATGTCGATGATTACGGGCGCGATGCGCTCCAACTGGCTCTTCAGCGGCTGGAACTTGCCAGACGACTGCCACATGTCTCGATAGACAAGACTGAATTGAATCTTCTTTTTCATATTGTTGATTTTATGGTAGTTAACGGGAGTTAATCAATGGGAGTTATGCGCCGCAAGGCGCATTACTCCACTTCAGAGGCGCACGCCTCTGAAGTAAGCATCCAGAAGCGACTTGGCGGCCACGAACGAGGTTTGCTCGTTGTTGAGCACGCGGAGCTCGGCGGCACGCAGGCCGGCTTCTATCTCGGGGTTGTTGTAGAACGAGTTCATGAGGCGCTCGTTGATGGTCTCATACATCCAGTATTTCGCCTGCTCGCCGCGCCGGTGGTCGAAGTAGCCGTTCTTCTTCACGAAGTCCATGTAGGCGAACACCATGTCCCACACCTCCTTGATGCCGTAGCCGTAGAAGCCTGAGTAGCAGAGCACCTGCGGGTCCCAGCCGCTCTCGGGCTGGGGGAAGAGGTGGAGGGCGTTCCTGAAGTGCGTCGCCGCCATGTGGCAGGCATCGACGTTGTTGCCGTCGCACTTGTTGATGACGATGCCGTCGGCCATCTCCATGATGCCTCGCTTGATGCCCTGGAGTTCGTCGCCCGTGCCCGCGAGCTGGATGAGGAGGAAGAAGTCAACCATCGAGTGGCAGGCTGTCTCGCTCTGCCCCACTCCGACGGTCTCCACAAATATCTTGTCAAAACCGGCGGCCTCGCAGAGGATTATCGTCTCGCGTGTCTTGCGCGCCACACCGCC
>JABUTZ010000040.1:23369-32388 GCA_021443415.1 Bacteroidaceae bacterium
ATTCGCTGCGCACATGGGAGTTAACTCGCTTTTGCTCGTGGAGTTAACGGAAGGTTTTTCGGAGCCAACATTCCGTTAACTCCCAGCGCCGTCAGGCGCATAACTCCCATTCATTTACTCCCAGCCTGCCGCGAGGCAGGCATAACTCCCTATTCTCTCACCTCCACCGTCACTATCTTCTTCGGACATTTCGGGTCGTTGGTGATGAGCAGTATGCGGAGGCGGTTCTTGTCCTTGCCGAGGTATTTCTTCTCCACCGTCACCTTGAGCTTGGCCATCGTCTTGGGGGCTATCTTGCTGGTGCTCAGCGACACGCCGACAGCTTTGTTGAACACCTGCAGACGACTGATTTCCAACGGTGTGCGTCCGTCGTTGAGTATGTTTATCTCTCCCTTGAGTTTTGTCTTCTTGCCCCAGGGTCCCAGCTTGACCACATCGTCCGTCAGCATCATCTGCGGAGCGAATGCCAGCGAGGCTCCCTCGATGCCCGTGAAGTCGGGCAGGAGGACGGCAGACACGGAGATCTCGTTCTCGGCACCTATCTTGTCGCCGCTGAAGCGGGCGAGGTAGATGCTCGTCTGGTTGAGTCCCATGGCCGGCAGCTTGTCGCTGTCGAGGGTCACAAGGATGCGGCCCGTGCCTCCTCCCGGCACCTTTTCGGGCAGGTAGGTGGCAGAGAGATAGGGAGGCAGGTGCATCAGCTGCGGCTGGTACGCCTGGCGGTAGGGGTTGTGGATGAGCAACTCGGCTACGGGCTTGTCTCCCTTGTTCACGTCGTCGAACTCCACCACGTTGGTATTCAGGCGCACGTTGTCGAGGTCGATGGGATAGCCCTCAAGAGGCACCGACGGCTTCGTGGTCACCTTGCCGTGGAAGGTCAGATAGACAGGCTCGTTGCTGGCATTGGTCACCACCTCAAGTTCCTTGACGAACACTCCGAGCATGGCGGCGTCGTAGATGGCGGTGATGGTACCCGAGGCTCCCGCCGCCACCTTTCTCTTCGGATAGTCCACGCTCACGCAGCCACACGAAGGGTGCACCGCCGCGATGGTCAGCGGACGGTTGCCCGTGTTGGTGAACTCGAACGTCACCTTGTGGGGCGACTGAAACATGATGTCGCCCACGCCCACCGACGCCTTCGCCGGTGCGAAACGCGGCTGTGCCACCGCCGGCACCAATGCCAGCAGCGACACACATACCGCCGTGAGTCTCCGTACTATCGTCAACACTCGCCTCACGCCACCTTGTTGAGTTTCTTGATGACTGAGAAGATGAACAGGGCGGCTACAAGGCAGATGGCCGTGAGCGTACCCCAGACGACGTAGTGCTCATTGCCCCAGAGCATTGTGGGGATGGACACGAGGAAGTTGCCGATGGCGGTGGCGCCGAACCACAGTCCCATCATCAGGCCCTTGTACTTGGTGGGGGCTACCTTCGTGACGAACGAGATGCCGATGGGCGACAGGAGGAGTTCGGCGAAGGTGAGGATGAGGTAGATTGACACGAGTGTGTTGGGATTGACATCGGCGAGGTGCTTCGGAGTCTCGGCATCGGGTGCGGGCAGACCGAGCGTGAACACGGTCATGAGCAGGTAGGCGAATGCCGCCACGAGCATGCCGAGACCGATCTTAACGGGTGCCTTGGGTTCCTTGCCCTTGCTTGCGAGCCAGCCGAAGAGGCCGATGCTCACGGGTGTGAGGGCAATCACGAAGCAGGGGTTGAACTGCTGGTAGATGGGAGCGTCCACAGCCACCTCGGTCACGTTGCCGTACTGATAGCCTAAGTAGATGACTGCCAGCGCGATGACCGCTCCGGCGATGCTCTTGCCCTTGGCTGACTTGCTCTGGAAGATGCCGAACAGTCCGTAGATGATGAAGATGCAGGCCACGAGGTTGGTCACGTCCATCTCCATGGCGGTGACGCCCGTTGCCGTGGTGGCGGAGAAGTCGCGGGCGAAGTAGGTCAGCGTGGCTCCGTTCTGGTGGAACGCCATCCAGAAGAAGATGACTACGGCAAACACGAGGCAGAGGCAGATGATGCGCTCCGTGGTCTCGGCGGCGGACATCTCCTCGCCTGCCTCCTCGGTCTTCACGGCCGCCTTCTTGCCCGTGGTGATGACGTGGGCGAAGGTTGACTTGAAGGCGTAGTAGATTGAGATTGAGACGATGAGCGAGACGCAAGCCACGGCGAAGGCGAAGTGGTAGGAGTCGGCCTCGCTCACTCCGAGGTTCGTCTGCGCCCACTTCATGATGGCGATGGCGGCTGTCGGGGCGAACATGGCGCCCACGTTGATGAGCATGTAGAAGAGCGAGAATCCGGCGTCGCGCTTATCGGCGTACTGCGGGTCGTTATAGAGGTCGCCCACCATCACTTGGAGGTTGCCCTTGAACAGTCCCGTGCCGAGGCTGACGAGCAACAGGGCGACAGCCATAGCGCCGACCGCCACCATGTTGGCTCCCATGGGAATGGCGAGGAGCACATAGCCGAGGAACATGATGAAGATGCCGATGGTCACCATCTTCGAGTAGCCCCACTTGTCGGCGGCGGCACCGCCTATGATGGGGAGGAAATAGACGAGGGCGAGAAACGAGGCGTAGACGGTACCTGCGGTACCCGATGTCCAGCCGAAGTTCGCCTGCAGGAAAAGGATGAACACGGCGAGCATGGTGTAGTAGCCGAAACGCTCGCCCGTGTTGGCAAAAGCAAGGGCCCAAAGGCCTTTAGGTTGTCCTTCAAACATTGTTATGAGTTTTTTTAGTTGTTGTTTTCTCGTACAAAGATAGTGAATTTATCCCGTTCCACTGCCTTTTTTGGCAGAAAAAGCCTCCTTGCACGTCAAAAAAGTCCTCTTCGATGGTTTGCGGCAACGAAAAATTGGCTAACTTTGCACATAATATTAACGCATTCCGCCATGAATACTCCCGCTCTCGTTTCCTACACGTTCACCGTCAACGTCGACGACACGTCCGTACTGCCAAAGATCAAAAGCGCCCTCAAATGCTTCAAGGGCGTGGTGAGCGTGCGCTCATCAAACAAGCGTTCTGCCGCTTCATGCAAGACTCTCGATGCCATCCGTGAACTTGAAACCGGCGACTATCGCCAGTTTGACTCTTTCGATGACTTTGTCACTGCGATGAACCATGAAATATACGATTAAGACTACCAAGACCTTCACGAAAGACCTGAAGCTCATGGCAAAACGTGGAGGCAACATCGAAGAGTTGTATCGTGTAGTGGGATTGCTCGCAAATGGCGAAGCATTGCCCGTTTCGATGCGCGACCATGCCCTTAGCGGCGATTTCAAAGGTCATCGTGAGTGCCACATACGACCCGACTGGTTGCTGATATACAAGATAGACCAGAATGTTCTGGTATTAAGCCTTGTGCGCACTGGCACACATTCCGATTTGTTCTAACCGCGCATCAAGCGACTCCTTTTCACTTCTCTCCCTGCATACAGTGCAGATAAAGCCGTCGCGGTCGTGGCAGCTGAACTTCACGTCGTGCCTGTCGGTCAGCGTGTTGCGCATCGAGTCGCTGATGCCTTCGCCTGTCATCTTTACGAGTGCCTCCTTGCGCGTCCATAGGCGCATGAACGCCGTCTCGCGATGTTCCGCCCCCTCGATTTCGCGCACCTCGTCGTCATTCATCGTATAGCGGACGAGCGAGGCATCAAGACGCTCCCTGACGCTTTCGATATCAATGCCCACTGGTCGGTCGCTCACCGCCACGGCAACGGCTCCCCGGCAGTGCGACATGGAGAAGTGCACCTCCGGGTGGTCGCGCAGGAGCGGTTTGCCGGTCTCGGTGAAGGTGAACACGGGCTTCTCCATGCCTAACGCCTTGCATAGCAACAAGTAAGCTGCCACCGACTGCCGGCGCGTCCCCTCGTGCCTTATCTCGCGCACTTTCTCACGCCTCTGCTCGCTGAGCAGGCTCATCGCCCCCTCAACGTCCAGCGCGTCTATATGCGTATCTATCAGCACCTTGATCATAACAAACAACCACCTTGTCTGTAGCCTGTAGTTTGTAGTCTGTAGTCTGCAGTCTGTAGTCTGTAGTCTGTAGTCTGCAGTCTGTAGTCTGCAGTCTGCAGTCTGTAGTCTCGGCTGCAAGCCGAACCCCAGTCACCAGAACTTGTTTTGTCTGTGGTCGTACTCGAACCCGGCCTTGAGCAGGGTGTCGAGCAACCAGTCGCGCTCGATGTCGAGCGCCGCGCAGCACTCCTCGAGGTCGGTGTAGTAGTCTCTCAACTGCAAGTTGATGAAACTCACCAGCATGAACGGGTCTTGTGGAATCATGGTGCAAATTTACGCAAAAAACCGCTTCGAAGCAACAAAATATTTGCTAATTTTGCAGTGTGAAACCGAACCTTTTGGAGCAGAAGAGGCTCTTGATGCTTGAATATGAGCACGAAAAGGGCGAATTCCGACGTATGGCAGAAAGTGTGGGCATACGGCGGAAAGTGGCGCGCGGCGTGTGCTGGCACCCGCTGTCGGTGGGGCGCAGCCTGACCAACTCGCTCGACCAGCTGGTGGTGGAGGTGACACGGACGGAGCACCTCGACACCGACCACTCGTTCGAGCCGGGCAAACCCGTGGTCTTCTTCACCGAGGACGTGGCTGTGGGTGCTCAGGAGGGCAAGGTGCGCTACTTACGCTTCACCGCCCAGGTGTGCCTCGTCGATGGCGACCGCATGGTGGTCGTCCTGCCCGACCGCAACGCGCTGGCGCAGATTGAGGATGCCTACCACCTGGGGGTGGAACTCTACTTCGACGAATACACCTACCAACTGATGTTCAACGCCTTGGACCGCGTGATTGCTGCCAAGAAAGGGCGCATCGCCGAACTGCGCGACATCTTCCACGGCGGCCAGCGCACGGCGCGTTTCTCCTTCGACCCGCTTCGTTTTCCGTGGCTCAACCCGAGTCAGGAACAGGCGGTCAACGAGGTGCTGTGGGCGAAGGATGTGGCTGTGGTACACGGTCCTCCGGGCACGGGCAAGACGACGACGCTCGTGGAGGCTATCTATGAGACGCTCCGCCGCGAGACGCAGGTGATGGTGTGCGCCCAAAGCAACATGGCGGTCGATTGGATAGCCGAGAAACTGGACGACCGCGGACTCACCGTGATGCGCATCGGCAACCCAACGCGCGTGGGCGACCGCATGCTGGCCTGCACCTACGAGCGGCGGTTCGAGTCCCACCCTCTCTACAACGACCTGTGGGCGACGCGGCGCGCCATCAAGCAACTCTACGAGAGCCGCAACGGCTCGTCCGACAGCCGCCACCAGAAGATTGCGCGTCTGCGCGAGAGGGCGGCGGAATTGGAGATGCAGATCAACGAGAGTCTTTTCAGCCAGTGCAACGTGATTGCTTGCACGCTGACGGGGTCTGCCAACCGCATCCTCGTGGGCAAGTCGTTCAACACTCTCTTCATCGACGAGGCAGCACAGGCTCTCGAGGCTTCATGCTGGATTGCCATCCAGCGGTGCCGGCGCGTGGTACTGGCGGGCGACCACCGCCAACTGCCGCCTACGCTGAAATGTCGCGAGGCGATTCGGGGTGGTCTGGACCACACACTGATGCAGACCATCGTCGAGGCGCACCCCGAGGTGGTGAGCCTGCTGCGTGTGCAATACCGCATGAACGAGCGCATCATGCAGTTCTCCAACCAGTGTTTCTACGACGGACTACTCGAGAGTGCGCCGAGCGTGAAGTATCGCGGCATCCTCGACTGGGAGGAGCCCATCGAGTGGATAGAGACTCCGCAGTCGTCCGACAATGACGGCGATGCGTGGACGGAGGCTTTCGCCCGCGACGGTGTGAGCCGCGTAAACCCCGCCGAGGCTGAACTGACCGTCAGCACTCTCCACGACTATTTCGAGAAAATCGGGCGCGAGCGCATCCTCGCCGAGCGCATCGACGTGGGCATCATCTCGCCCTACAAGGGCCAGGTCTATCTCCTTCGCCACATGCTCAAGCGCGACCCGTGGTTCAAGCCCTACCGTCATCTTATCACCATCAACACCGTGGACGGTTTCCAAGGTCAGGAGCGCGACATCATCGTCATCTCGATGGTGCGCCAGAACGAGCACGGCGAGGTGGGCTTCCTCCGCGACCTGCGTCGCATGAACGTCGCCATCACCCGCGCTCGCATGAAACTCATCGTCATCGGCAATGCCGACACACTCTGCCACAACCCCTTCTACCGCCTCCTCCACACCTACTGCCAGCAGGCGGATTAGACGGGTTGCTCCAGCAACCAGCGGGCGAGGGAACGGACGGTGATCAGTCTGCCGTCGATGGCGAGGGTGCGGTCGTCGGACATGGTGATGATGAAGAGCTGACGGATTTCCTCGTTGCACTCGGCAAGGCGAACAAGGGCGCGTGTCTCACGATTGAAGGTTTCCTCGTCAGCCATGTTGTAGCACGCCTGGATGGCAATGCCTGCGGAAGGAACGACAAAGTCTACCTCGACGTTGTGATTGTAGAAATAGACATCGCCGCCATAGCGCTTGTGCAGTTCGCAGGCGACGAGGTTCTCCAAGAGATGGGGGTCAGGCATAGCCACGAACAGTTGCACGAAACCATTGTCGGCAAAGTAATACTTGCGCACGGAGACGCGCTCGCCAAGCGATGCCGCCATGTTCTCCATCGGGAATACAAGGAGCGTCTCAATCAGACAGTCAACGTAGGTGGAGATGGTCTCCACCTTGATTTTCTGCCCTGCCGACGAGACGACGTGGGCGAGGCGGTTGTAGGACAGCGGTTGCATAACGCTCTCAGCCATCTTCCTGACCATCGTGCGCAACGACGACTCGCCGCGGATGCCATAGCGGGTGACAAGGTCGCGGAAGAAGATGGCGTTGAACTGGTTGCTCAGCACCGCTCGTTTCGCCTCCTTGGGGGCGAGGACCACATCGGGCATACCTCCGAAGGCGAGATAGTCATCCACCTCTCGCGCCAAGAGGGCAGGCGACGAATAGGGCAGGTTGTCATCTACCGCCACACCATGGGCGAGGAGCGCCTCTCGGAACGAGAATGGATAGACGCGCCTCTCCATCAACCTGCCACCGAGAGTGGAGGCGATGTCGCCACTCAGCATCTTGGCATTGCTGCCCGTGACAAAAACTTGGTATTTCTGGTCGGCGAGCCGGCGCACGAATCGTTCCCATCCCGTAATCACCTGTATCTCATCAAGAAAGAGGACGGGGCGGACACCGAACAACTCGCCATAGCACAACATCAATGTGTCGAAATCGTCAACATCGAACCCATGCAGACGTTCGTCCTCGAAATTGATGTAGAGAAAGTCCTTCCACTGGTGTCCGCGCCCTACCATCTGCGCCATCAGCTGACACATCAGATATGACTTGCCCACACGGCGCAAACCGACAAACACACAGCCACTTCCGTCAGTCAAACCGACAGCGCGCGGTACCATGCGCAGACCAGCCGCCACTCCCTGATACTCGAGAATGATGCGCTTCAACGGCTCCTTGTTTACCATATTATTCGTTTTTCTCGATGCAAAAATACAGATTTTCCGGTAAACAAACAAGTATTTTTATAATTTTATCCCCCTATAGGGCGATAAAACGGCGTGATTTTATCTCCTTATAGGGGGATAAAAAGTGTTAAAGCGTCTCCAGGATGCGTTTGAGGACGACGGTGGCGGAGATTTCGCGGTTGGCGGCCTCGGGGATGACGAGGCTGCGTGGCGACTCGATGACGCTGTCGGTGACGATCATGTTGCGGCGGACGGGGAGGCAGTGCATGAAGCGGGCGTCATGGGTGACCGCCATCTGGCGGTCGCTGACCGTCCACGGGAGGTAGTCGTGGTAGTCGCCCAGGACACGGCCGTAGTCGCCGGGGCGCGTGACACCCGGGCAGCTCCAATTCTTGGCATAGACGAAGTCGGCTCCCTCGAAGGCGCGCATCTGGTCATACTCGACTCGGGCGTCGCCGACGAACTGAGGGTCAAGCTCGTAGCCCTCGGGGTGGGTGACCACGAAGTCGACATCGGCGGCACGCATCCACTCGGCGAACGAGTTGGGCACAGCCTGGGGCAGGGCCTTGGGGTGTGGCGCCCACGTGAGCACCACCTTGGGGCGTCGCTCCTCCGACCAGTGCTCGCGGATGGTGATGAGGTCGGCAAACGCCTGGAGGGGGTGGACGGTGGCTGTCTCCATGGCGAAGACAGGGCGTCCGCTGTAGCGGACGAACTGGTTATAGACGGTCTCGGCGTAGTCGTAGTCGCGGTCGGTGAGCCCGGCGAACGAGCGCACGCCGATGATGTCGCAGTAGGAGCCCATCACGGGGATAGCCTCCAGCAGGTGCTCGCTCATGTCGCCGTCCATGACTACTCCGCGCTCGGTCTCCAGTTTCCACGCTCCCTGGTTGACATCGAGCACGATGACGTTCATGCCGAGGTTCATCGCCGCCTTCTGGGTGCTTAGGCGCGTGCGCAGCGAGTTGTTGAAGAATATCATCAGCAACGTCTTGTTGCGCCCGAGCCCGACATGGCGAAAGCGCTCCTCCTTTATCTCCATCGCCTCTGCCAACGCCTGGTCGAGGGGACCGAGGTCTTTTACATTCAGGAAAGATTGCATCAACGTGATTTACTATTTGACAATTTACTATTTACAATTTATTTACGATTTTCGTCATTTACGATTTTTCGGATCTGTTTTTTTAACGCAGATTAACGCAGATGTAGGTGTAGGCTTAGCCGCTGAGAACAAATTTACGCAGATATTCTTGGGCCACAGATTAACACAGATTTGGCCACAGATTAACACAGATTTATTTCGTCGTTATAACGACCTCCAGCAGCAAAACTATACCTTTATTCTTTATTCTCTATTCTTTATTCTTTACACTCTACACTCTACACTCTATTCTCTATTTCTCAGCTCCACCCTTCGGATCTTGCCGCTGATGGTCTTGGGCAGTTCGTCGACGAACTCGATGACGCGGGGGTACTTGTAGGGGGCTGTCTCGCGCTTCACGTGCTC
>JABUTZ010000040.1:32411-35115 GCA_021443415.1 Bacteroidaceae bacterium
TCCATGTAGTCGTCGGTGAGCACGACGGTCGCCTTGACCACCATGCCGCGGATCTCGTCGGGCACACCCGTGATGGCGCACTCGAGGACGGCGGGGTGGCTCATCATCGCCGACTCCACCTCGAAGGGGCCGATGCGGTAGCCGCTCGACTTGATGACATCGTCGGCGCGCGCCACGAACCAGTAGTAGCCCTGCTCGTCGTAATAGACGATGTCGCCCGTGCGATACCAACCACCTTCGCGTGCGGTGCGGTTGAGTTCGTCGTTGCGGTAGTATTCCTTAAACAACCCGAGCGGCTTGCCCTCCTTGGTGCGGATGACCAGACGGCCGTGGACACCGGGGGCGACATGGTTGCCCTCGTCGTCGATGACATCAACGCGATACTGGGGGTTGGGCACGCCCATCGAACCCGGCCGTGGCTCGACGAACGGATAGGTGCCCAGCACCATCGTCGTCTCCGTCTGGCCGTACGCCTCGCGGATCATGATGCCCGTCTTCTGGCGCCACTCCTCGAACACGCTGGGGTTGAGGGCCTCGCCCGCCGTGGTGCAGTACTCAAGGTGCGAGAGGTCGTACTGCTTCAGGTCCTCGCGGATCATGAAGCGGTAGACGGTCGGCGGGGCGCAGAACGAGGTGACACGGAACTCCTCGAGGGCGCGCAGCATCTTGTCGGCGTCGAAGCGTCCGTCGAAGTCATAGACGAAGATGGTGGCTCCGGCAATCATCTGTCCGTAGATCTTGCCCCACGCCGCCTTGCCCCAGCCCGTGTCCGCCACGGTGAGGTGGAGCGACCCTTCGTGCAGGTTATGCCAGTAGCGCGCCGTGACGATGTGCGCCAGCGGATAGGTGTGGTCGTGCATGACCATCTTCGGCTCGCCGCTCGTGCCGCTGGTGAAGTACATGAGGAAGTTGTCGGTGTTCTTGTTCCTGCCCTGCTGGCTGACGAAGCGTGGGGCGGACATGATGCCCTGCCAGAAGTTCTCGAACTGCTGAGGCACGACGGGGCCGATGGACACGCAGTGGCGCAGCGTGGCGCAGTAGGGACGCGCACGGATGATGTTGCGCAGCACCACGACGTCGCCCACGGTGACTATCATGCGCACGCTCGCCTCGTGGCAGCGGTAGATCATGTCGCGGTCGGTGAGCAGATGGGTGGCGGGGATGACCACGGCGCCGATCTTGTGGAGGGCAATCATCACGACCCACCACTCTAGTCGGCGCTTGAGGATGAGCATCACGCTGTCGCCGCGGCAGATGCCGAGCTGGAGGAAGTAGCTCGCCGCCTTGTCCGACATCTCCTTGAGCTCGCGGTAGTTGTAGTGGCGCACGTCGCCGCGGTCGTTGGTCCACAGGATCGCCTCCTTCTCGGGTTGCTTGCGTGCGTAGGCATCTACCACGTCATAGGCGAAGTTGAAATTCTCCGGCACCTCCACATGGAAGTTGCGCATGAAATCCTCGTAGTTGGCAAACTCTGTCTGCCTCAGAAATTTCTCTATCATAGAACGTTGCTTATTTTGTCAATAAATTCGTCTGCCTCCGCCTGGCTTAGGCAGAGGGGTGGCAACAGGCGCAGGGTGTCCGTTCCGCTGCAGCCCGTAAACACATGCTGGTCGTGGAGCAGCGCAGCGCGCGTCTCCTTGTATGGTCGGTCCAGTTGGATGCCTATCATCAGTCCGCGTCCGCGCACGTCAATAATGTGGGGCAATCGTGCCTCGCGGAGGCGTTCCATCAGGTAATTGCCTACCTCGGCGGCATTCTCCACAAGCCGTTCGCTCTCAATTACATCCATCACGGCGAGGGCGGCGGCGCAGGCGAGGTGGTTGCCTCCGAACGTTGTGCCGAGCTGCCCATAGACGGCTTCAAATCGTGGTGAGATTATCACTCCGCTCATCGGGAATCCGTTGCCGATGCCTTTCGCCACGGTAATGATGTCGGGGGCCATCGTGCGGTCCGCCGTGTCAAAAAGGTGCTGGTGGGCGAAGAAGCGTCCGCTGCGTCCGTAGCCGCATTGTATCTCGTCGCAGACGAACACGGTGCCTGTCTCGGTGCAGGCGCGGCGCACGGCGGCGTACCACTCGGGTGTCACCATGCGTATGCCTCCCACGCCCTGTATGCACTCGATGATGACGGCGCACACATCGCCTCGCTCTATCTCCGCCACCCAGGCTTCTGCGTCGTTCAGTGGCAGGTAGGTGACGTGCCGGTTGGCGTTGATGGGGGCTATTATCTTGGGATTGTGCGTCGCCTCGACAGCCAGCGACGTGCGGCCATGGAAGGCTTTCTCGGCGCTGAGGATGCGTGTGCGTCCGTTGGTGAACGACGCGAGTTTCAGTGCGTTCTCATTGGCCTCGGCTCCGCTGTTGACGAGGAAGAGGCTGTAGTCTTCGTAGCCCGAGAGCCGTCCGAGTCGCTCCGCCACCTGCCGCTGGAGGTCGTTGACCACCGAGTTGCTGTAGAAGCCAAGTGTGGCGAGTTGCCCGCCCACGGTCTCGACGTAGTGCGGATGGCAGTGGCCGATGGAGATGACGGCGTGCCCGCCATAGAGGTCGAGATATTCCCGGCCCTTGTCGTCCCACACGCGGCAGCCCTTGCCGCGCACGATGTTCACGGGGAAGAGGGGATATACATCAAAGAGGCGCATAAATTTGTTGTTTGGTTTTAAACGCAGATTAACGCAGATGTAGGTGTTGTTCGTTGGGTGACT
>JABUTZ010000040.1:36215-41391 GCA_021443415.1 Bacteroidaceae bacterium
CTCTATTCTCTACACTCTACACTCTACACTCTATTCTCTACACTCTACACTCTATTCTCTACATCCGCTCTCCCGGGTGCGCCAGGTAGTACGCTCTCAGCGCCGTCGAGCTGACCTTGATGAAGCCCTTGGCGTCGTCGCTCGACCATGCCTTGGCTGTCTCGCCGTATTCGCCCAACTTGTTCTTGACCAGGTCGTTGGGGCTGTCCACGCCCACCGTCTGGAACATGAGCGGACGCAACTCGAGGGTCACCTCGCCGGTCACGTTGCGTTGGCTGCTCTCGAGCATCGCCTCGATGTCGGGCATGACGGGCTCGAGGTACTGGCTCTCGTGGAGGAACATGCCGTACCAGTTCGCCACCTGGTCCTTCCAGTACTGCTGCCACTTCGAGAGGGTGTACTTCTCCAAGAAGCGGTGGGCGCCGATGATGAGCATGGGGGCGGCGGCCTCGAAGCCCACGCGTCCCTTGATGCCGATGATCGTGTCGCCGACATGGCAGTCGCGGCCGATGCCGTACTGCGCCCCAATCTCCTCGACGGCCTGGATGGCTTTCACCTTGTCGTCGTAGTGCACGCCGTTCACCGAGCAGAGCTCGCCCCGCTCGAAGCCGAGGCGCAACTCCTCGGGTCCCTCCTTCGTGGGGTGCTTGAGATAGGCGCTCTCGGGCAGTCCCTGGCGCGAGTCGAGGATCTCGCCTCCGCAGATCGACGTGCCCCACAGGCCCACGTTGTACGAGTATTTGAGTTTGGCGAAGTCGGCGTCGAAGCCGTTGGCGTTGAGGTAGTCCACCTCCTCCAGGCGCGTTAGGTTGCCGTCGCGCGTCAGCGTGATGATCTCCACTCCGGGACACATCACGAGGAAGGTCATGTCAAACCTTATCTGGTCATTGCCCGCGCCCGTCGATCCGTGTGCTATCGCCTCGGCGCCTATCTCCTTGGCGTAGCGCGCGATGGCGAGGGCCTGGAAGATGCGCTCCGACGACACGGAGATGGGATAACAGTTGTTGCGCAGCACATTACCATAGACCATGTAGCGCAGCGACTTGTCGTAGTATTCCTGTGTCACGTCGAGGGTGACATATTTCGTGGCGCCCAGGCGGTAGGCGTTCTCCTCGTTCACTCGCAGTTGCTCGGCGCTGAAGCCTCCCGTGTTCGCACAGGCGGCATGCACCTCATAACCTTTTTCCTTTGCCAGGTACATCACCGTGTAGCTGGTGTCCAGTCCGCCACTGAAGGCGACAACAACTTTCTTCATCTATGTGATTTACTATTTGACGATTTACTATTTGACGATTTACTATTTACTATTTATTTACAATTTGTCTTATTTACTATTTTCTTTGCTGCCCTTTTTTTTTAACGCAGATTGACGCAGATGTTCTTTACACTCTACACTCTACACTCTACACTCTACACTCTACACTCTACACTCTACACTCTATTCTCTAAATCCTTGATCACCTCTTCCGGCAGCTCGACGGGCAGCGGCTCGCCGACGTGGTCGGCGGGGTCGTAGAGCATGCCGGTGCAGATGCAGTACTTGCGGCCCGTGCGCACCAGGATGTCGTAGTTCTGGCAGCAGGGGTGCTCGGGGGTGCCGCAACCGCGCCAGTACGCCTCGTCGTCGGTCAGCTCAGCGAAGGTGACGGGGACGTAGCCCAGCGACGTGTTTATCTTCATCACCGCCGCCTGGCTGGTCAGTCCAAACAACTTGGCTTCGGGCCAGCGCAGACGGCTCAGCGTGAAGGCCGTGCGCTTGATGCGCGTGGCGAGGTGGTGCTTGCGGAACTTCTCCACCACGATGAGCCCCGAGTTGGCGACGAAGCTCTTGTTGCCCCAGCTCTCGATGTAGCAGAAGCCGGCGAACTCGCGCTCGGGGCCCGCGAGGGCGATGATCGCCTTGCGCTCGCGCATCTTGGTGGCGAGGTAGTCGTGCGTGCGCGTGGCTATGCCCGACCCGCGCTTGCGCGCCGAGTCGCTGATGGTCTCGAGGATCGTGTCGACATACACCTCGTGCGAGGCGTCCGCCACCATCACCTCAATGCCGTCGTCCTCCCACTCCGCCGTCTTAGTAGAATCGTTTCTCATTCTCCTTGTTGTATATGCCCGCCTGGCTGAGGCGGTTGAGCAGGTCGATGCGCTCGGAGTCCTCGTTCATCACTATGAAGATGGTGTCGTCGCCGGCCACCGTACCCATGATCTCGGGGGCGTCCAGCTGGTCTATCTCCAGCGCCACATGGGCGGCGTGGCCGGGCAGCGTGCGCACCACGGCCATGTTGCCGCTGAAGCGCACGCTCGACACGCCGAACCGGCGCATGCCCTCCATCGAGGGGTGGAGCTCGCTCACGCGGTGGTAGGCGTTGACGTGGGGCAGCAGATAGACGTAGTTGCCGTCGGCGTTGGTGCTCTTCACAATCTTGAGCTGCTTGAGGTCGCGCGAGAGGGTCGTCTGCGTACTCTCATAGCCGTACTTGAGCAGTTCGGCGCGCAGTTCCTCCTGGCTGCCCACCTCCTGCTGCGACACGATCATCTTGATTATCTCAAGCCTCCCGTCCTTGTTCTTGGTGCTCATGGTTGCATAATTATTGTTTTCGATATGCAAAATTACAAACTTTTTCGCAATTATATGCGCCTTTAACGTAAAAAAAGCAACAAGCGAATGGGCTTGTTGCTTTTTTCTGCTGGAGTGAAGAGATTACTCGGCTGCCGACACAACGCGCTTCTCGGCGATGCGCGCCTTCTTGCCGGTGAGGTTGCGCAGGTAGTAGAGCTTGGCGCGGCGCACCTTGCCCACCTTGTTCACTGTCACGCTGTCGATGCTGGGGCTGTTGGCGGGGAAGATACGCTCCACGCCCACGGTGCCGCTCATCTTGCGCACGGTGAAACGCTTCTTTTCTCCGTGACCGGAAATCTTGATTACCACGCCACGGTAGTTCTGGATACGCTCCTTGTTACCCTCGACGATTTTGTAAGCAACGGTGATGGTGTCGCCAGCCTTGAACTGAGGAACGGTCTTGCCAGTTGCAAACGCTTCTTCAGCAATTTTAATCAAATCTGCCATTGTAGTGTTGATGGTTTTAAAATTGTTTGTTCGTCCCAGCGCAACATCCACGGGTCTCTCTTTCCCGCCAGCGGTTACGCCGAAAAGCGGTGCAAAATTACAAATTTTCTTTCATTCGCAAGCCATCCCACACCAATTATTTGCCAATTATTTTGCATTTCCCCGTTTTTTCAGTAATTTTGAACTCCAAAACAACTCAATCCGTAGAATCCATAGAGTCCATATAATCCATGGAGTCCATATAATACATAGAGTCTATAAAATCTCAAAAACACTCCCAGCATGAAAGCTAATCCTTTATTCTTTATTCTCTTCTCTCTACACTCTACACTCTACACTCTATTCTCTGCACNAGTCCATATAATACATAGAGTCTATAAAATCTCAAAAACACTCCCAGCATGAAAACTAATCCTTTATTCTTTATCCTCTTCTCTCTACACTCTACACTCTACGCTCTATTCTCTGCAAGTGCCTCCGCCCAGCCTCTCCGCGTCGTCGGCTACACGGCGACTCGCCACGAGATAACCCACCTGCTCGACATGTCGCCCGACCGCGGGGCGCAGCAACTGCTCGACCGATACAGCCCCGCCGTCGACAGCCTCGTCAAGCCCGTGCTGGGCATCTGCGACGGAGGCATGGACGTGCGCCGTCCCGAGTGCGCGCTCTCCAACTGGGTGAGCGACGTGATGCGCGAGGCGGCGGAGAAGCAGTGGGGCCGCCACATCGACGTGGGTCTCTCCAACATGGGCGGCCTGCGCAGCGTGATGCCCGACGGCGAGGTCAACGTGGGCCATGTCTATGAGATTGCGCCCTTCGAGAACTACCTCTCACTGCTCACGCTGCGGGGCGACGCGCTCACCGAGCTCTGCCGCAACATCGTCGCGTCGGGCGGCGAGGCGATTAGCGGACTGCGGATAGAGGCTACCGCCGACCGGCAGCTGGTGAGTGCCAAGGTGGGCGGCGAGGACATCGTCGCCGACCGCGAATATACGGTGGCGACGAGCAACTACCTCGCCGACGGCAACGACAAGATGCTGGCCCTCAAGCAGGCCCTAAGGCGCGAGGACACGAAGGTGCCGCTCCGCGACCTCTTCATGGATGCCATACGCCGGTGCACGGCGCGCGGCGAGAAGGTGAAGGCGCAGGTCGAGGGGCGCATCACGGTGGTGACGGCCGCCGCTCCACACATGGCTCCGCCCCTTGCCCTCCCCCACTCCGTCCGCATCCTCCACACCAACGACACGCATAGCCAGATACTTCCCTACAACCCCCTGAGCACCAACCGCGAGATGGCGGACAAGGGCGGCTTCGTGCGACGCGCCACCTACCTCGCACGCGAGCGTCGCCGCTCGCCCGACTTCCTGCTCCTCGACGCCGGCGACTTCTCGCAGGGCTCGCCCTACTACAACCTCTTCCGCGGCGAGGTCGAGGTGCGGCTGATGAACCACATGGGCTACGACGCCTGCACCATCGGCAACCACGAGTTCGACTTCGGACTGGAGGGCATGGAGCGCATCTTCCGCATGGCGCAGTTCAAGGTGGTCAACTGCAACTACGACTTCTCTGCCACCGCGCTCGCCGGCCTCGTGCATCCTTATATAATAATAGAACGTGCGGGCGTGCGCGTGGGCATCACGGGTGTCGGCTGCGCCCTCGACGGCATGGTGATGGCTGACAACTGCCCCGGCGTGGTCTATCGCGACCCTGTGGAGTCACTCAACGCCGTGGTGCGCACGCTGCGCGACGATGAGCATTGCGACCTCGTCGTCTGCCTCAGCCACATGGGCGTGGACGAGGACCGGCGCGTGGTAGCCGCCACCGCGGGCATCGACTGCGTGATCGGCGGCCATAGCCACACCTACCTCGAGTTGCCTGTCTGGGTGCGCAACACTGACGGGCGCGACATCCCCATCTGCCAGATGGGCAAGACGGGCCGCTTCCTCGGCGACATGAGGATCGACCTCGAATAGACGGCCCGGCAGGGCAACGGCAACTCCGCCGCCCGAGAGGAAAGGGCTAAACGCTTGCTCTCTCAAACAGAAAAACGGCTGTCCGCAAGACTTTCGCGGACAGCCGTTTGCCGTATAGCGACCGAGTAAGGTGCACCTTACT
>JABUTZ010000041.1:0-8267 GCA_021443415.1 Bacteroidaceae bacterium
AGCGCCGCAGGCGCATAACTCCCATTTATTAACTCCCAGCGCCGCAGGCGCATAACTCCTTCAAAAACCAGAGCAAAGTTACTGCTTTTTGCTCTTTCCTGCAAACAAATGTTAAACAAAAACGTGTCTGGGGTGCGCGTGGCGGTGGCGGCGGCGTTTGGCGCGGGGGCTATTTTCACAGCGTCGTAACTTTGCATCGTCAAACAAAAGGAGACCGGTCAACACACCTCGAGTGCGACACGAGAGAACAACAAACACATCAACTAAACCCTAAAAACACATTACAACTATGCTGAACGTAATCGTAAGCAACCGATGGAACACGAAGGAGGAGAAGTATGAGTATGGCGCATGCCTCAAGAGCAACGGCCAGCTGAACTTCAACGAGATGGTGGAGCGCATCAGTGCACGCTGCACCGTGACCAAGGCGGACATCATCGCCGTGCTGGCGGCCTTCCAGGAGCAGTCAATCTACGCCCTCCGCAACGCACAGGGTGTCTCGCTCGGCGAGATCGGCAACCTCTACCTCGCCGCCCAGACCAGCCGCACCGACACGCCCCAGGACTTCAACATCTCGCAGGTCAAGGGCCTCCATGTCAAGATGCGCGCCCGCCGCTCGTTCGTCGACAAGATGCAGCCGGGACAGAAGGACATCACCTTCCGCGTCACCAAGATCGAGAGCGGCAAGGTCTAATGCCCCCCTCCGACTCCCCCCAACCGGGGGGAGAGGAAGCCCTTCCCAACCCCTCCCCGAAATGGGGCCTACAAAATTAACCCATTAACCCCCAACCCATTAACCCCAAAACCCTAAAAAAAATGATTAAAATCAAGAAGAACACCGTATCGGGTCATCCCATCGCAGGTCTCAACGGAACGTCGGGACGAGTAGTCAACGCAGGCACCCTGAGCATCGACAGCCTCGCCGAGCTCTGCGCCGAGAACAACACCGTGACCCGCGCCGACACGCTCGCCGTCCTCAACGCCCTCTTCATCGAGTGCCGCCACGCACTGAAGAACGGCTACACCGTCTCGCTCGGCGACCTCGGCAGCCTCCAGCTCACCATCGAGAACGTCCTCACCCCGGACCTCGACAACTGGACCGTCAACGACAACATCAGGCGCGTCAACATCCGCTTCACCCCGAGCATGGCGATCAAGCGTGCCGTGGCCATCGGCGCCGAGGGCGTCCGCGTGCAGGTGATCAACTAAGGGAAGCCCCTCCCCAACCCTCCCCGAACCGGGGAGGGCCTGCAAAATTAACCCATTAACCCATCAACCCCTAAACCCCAAAAAAATGAAAAAGTCAACTGAATTTGTGCTCCAACTGCTTCTCGCCATTGTCGAACCCCTCATCACCCTCCTCGGCTCTGTCATCGACAGCCACGAGAAGAACGACGACGAACCCAGAAAGAACGACGACAATGACCAAGCGTAAGATCACGCGGGTGTTCGTGCACTGCACGGGCACCCGCCCCTCTGCCTCCGTCGAGGGCATACGACGAGGCTGGCAGGCGCTCGGCTGGCACGCCCCGGGCTATCACTTCCTCGTCGACCGCTGGGGAGTCGTGCATACGCTCCTCGACATGGAGCAGGTGGCGAACGGCGTGCGAGGTCACAACAGCCACTCCGTCCACGTGGCTTACATCGGCGGCATCGGCGACGACGGACGGCCAGCCGACACGCGCACGCAAGCCCAGCGCGTCAGCCTACGCTCGACGGTGCGCATCCTGCTCAAGGACAACCCCGGGGCCGTCGCCCTCGGACATCGCGACATCAGCCCCGACCGCAACCGCAACGGCATCGTCGACCCGTGGGAGCGCATCAAGGAATGTCCCTGTTTTGACGTAAAAACCGAATTGTAGAGCCCAACTGCTCACGCCTCTTCCTCAACCCTGGGAGCGGACTGCCTGCCGCCCCAGTCGTTGTCGAGGTCGCGTTTGAGCAGTTTTTTGTATGCCGAGCGGGCCGTCACAAGGGTGGCGAAGCCCGACTGCTCGCAGGCGGCGGTCAGACTGTCCGCCGTGTGCGCCTCCACGAGCTTGCGCAGATGGTTGACGCGGTAGGCGGTGATGTACTCGTGCACGTTGTTGTAGCCCTGCGAGCGCAGGCTCTGGAGCAAGAGGTGGCGGCCGAAGCCTACCGCCTCGCACAGCTGCTCGCGCGTGAAGAGGGGATTGGTCCAGTCGTGCGTCGTCTGCATGTACTGCTCGGCGCGGCGGAAGCGCACCAGGTTGGCGTCGTTGAAGTCCTGCGGCACGGCATCTTCCTGTGTCTCGATGACGGGCATCTGCGTGACGTCCTCGATGACGGGGCGCGGCAGGTTCTCGGCGATCTTTTCCAGCGACTGGAGCATGAACGCCATGTTGTTGATCGTGATGGCGACAATCACGATGTAGAGCAGCCACCAGCTGAAGTGGATGGCGAGGGCGGTGAAGAAGACGTAGGTGATGGCGAGCCACGAGCAGTACGCCTTCATGTAGGCGGGTATCTCGGTGCCGCCCTTCAGCATGCGGCGCGGCAGGAAGATCATGCCGAAGATGTAGTTGATGCTCAGCAGGAGGGCGACGATGCGTATGAACACGTCGGGCACGAGGAAGAGGTTGTCGCGCACGTCGTCGAGCGTGTGGAGCACGGGGGCGTGGCCGACAATCATCGCTCCGATGAAGTAGCCCACGACGACCACGATGACGGGCATGGCGTACTTGACCGAACGCTGCCACTGCAGGAAGGCGGGCATGACGAACGAGATGGGGTAGAGCGTCTCGAGGAAGGCCGATGCCGCCAGGGGGAGCACGATGCTCGGGTGGAGGATGCCCACGTCGATGGTCTCCTCATAGCTGTAGAAGAGGGCGAGGCAGATGCTCAGCGACACGGTGAGCATGCCGAAGATGACGGCGAGCGAGAGGTACTGCACGCGGCGTATGGCGAACACGCCCACCACCATCGTGGCGATGAGGTGAGCCGTGATGCTCAGCACCATTATGATTACAAACCAGGCGTTCATTTTAGAGTGTAGAGTGTAGAGAGTAGAGTGTAGAGAGTAGAGTGTAGAGAGTAGAGTGTAGAGAGTAGAGAGCCGTTTTTTACACTCTACACTCTGTTCTTTAATCAAATAAGTCTTTCATACTCAGCAGCCCTTGGTGCGTGGCTGTGTATTCGGCGGCGAGGACGGCGCCGAGGGCGAATCCCTTGCGGCTGTGGGCTTCGTGGGTGAGCGAGATGCAGTCCGCCTCGCTGTCCCAGCGGATGGTGTGGATGCCCGGCACCTCGCCGCGGCGTATCGCCGACACGGGCAGTGTGCTCTCCGTCAGCGTGTTGTGAGCTTCGACCATGCGCCAGTCTTCAATTCTATCCACGCTCTCGATGAGCCCTTCGGCGAGCGTGATGGCGGTGCCGCTCGGAGCGTCGAGCTTGTGCGTGTGGTGGGTCTCCTCGAGCGATGGACGGTAGTCTCCGTAGCCGTTCATGATGCGCGCGAGGAAACGGTTGACGCGGTCGAAGATGGCGACGCCGACCGAGAAGTTCGACGCCCAGAAGAGGGTCTTGCCCCCTTCGGTGCAGGCGCGGCGCACCTCGTCGCCGTGCTCCTCGGTCCAGCCCGTCGAGCCGCTCACCACCTTCACACCCTGTTCCCAGGCGCGCAGGTAGTTGTCGTACGCCACGTGCGGGGCCGTGAACTCTATCGCCACGTCGGCGCTGCGGAAGGCGTCGCTGTCGAAGTCGCCGCGGTTGTCGATGTCGATGACGCACACGACCTTGTGGCCGCGCGCCGTGGCGACCTGCTCTATCATGTGGCCCATCTTGCCGTATCCTATTATCGCGATGTTCATTTTTTCGGGGGGTTGAGGGGTTATGGGTTTGGGGGTTCGGGGGTTAGGTATGCTTTTTTTGAGGGTGTTTTTGTAGATTTTAACACTATCGTGTGCAAAGATAATGATTTTTTCTTTACCTTTGTATGATAATCCATATACAAATGAAAAAAATCGCATTGTTTTTGCTTTGCGCGCTGTCGTCGCTGACGCAGGCGCACGCCGACGAGGGCATGTGGACCCTCTACAACCTTGACCAGCGCACGTACGATAAGATGAAGACCCTGGGCTTCACCCTTACTCAAGACCAACTGTATAACAAGCAGGGCAACTCGCTCAAGGACTGCGTCGTCCTCTTCGGCGGATTCTGCTCGGGTGTTGTCGTGAGCGACCAGGGACTGGTGTTCACCAACCACCACTGCGGCTATGCCGCCATCAACGCCCTCGCCACCACCGAGGACGATATCCTCAAGAACGGCTTCGCCGCCAAGACGCTCGCCGACGAGCGACCCGCCGAGGGACTCTGGGTGGCTTTCCTCGAGGATGTCGTCGACCTCACCTCCCAGGCTGACGCCCACGTCAATGTCGACAGCATCGGCAGGGCGTATGAGCAGGCCCACCCGGGCTACATGACCTCGGTCGACCAGTTCTACGGAGGCACGGTGACGCTCATGCAGGTGTACAAGAAATACCGCGACGTCCGTCTCGCCTTCGCCCCCACCGAGAGCCTTGGCAAGTTCGGCGGCGACACCGACAACTGGATGTGGCCGCGCCACACGAGCGACTTCTCCGTCTTCCGCGTCTACACGGCTCCCGACGGTTCGCCCGCCGACTACTCGGCCGACAACGTGCCCCTGCGCCCGAAGCGCTGGGCGCGCGTGAATATCAATGGCTTCAGCGAGGGCGACTACTGCATGACCGTGGGCTTCCCTGGCTCGACGAGCCGCTACATGTCGTCGTGGGGCATCGAGAACCGCATGGACTGCATCAACGAGGCGATGATCTCGGTGCGCGGCGTCAAACAGGCGGCATGGCAGAAATGGATGGACAGCGACCGCGCCATCGACCTGAAATACAGCACCAAGTACGCACAGTCGTCCAACTACTGGAAGAACTCCATCGGCATGAACCGCGCCCTGAAGATGCTGGGCGTCGTCGAGCGCAAGCAGGCCCTCCAGCAGGAGATTGCCGCATGGGTGGCGCAGGATCCCGCACGCCAGGCCAAGTACGGCAAGATGCTCGAGGAGATGGCGGCGGACTACGCCACCGTGCACGACTCCTACCGCGCCCTCTACTTCACCTACGAGACGCGCAACAGCGTCGACCTCTTCCGCAACTCGTCCAACCTGCAGCAGATCATGGTCGCCGACTCCGCCGACCGTGCCTCAGTGGCTGAGGCGGCGAAGGCCCGCTACAAGAACTACGACTGGCGCGTCGACCGCGATGCCGCCGTGGCTGTGATCGGCAACTACTTCCGCGAGGTGCCACGCCGCTACCAGTTCCAGGGCCTCCGCGACGAGATCCGCGGCAAGTTCAACGGCAACATAGGCCTGTGGGCTGACTGCCTCTTCGCCTCTTCGCCCGCCACGGACATCTCGGGTGTCTACATGGCCCTGAACCCCGACTATCAGTCGTATATCTATCACGACCCCGCCAGCGTAGGCATCGGCCTGCGCACGCAGATGATGATCCTGCAGGCGGACAACGCCACGGCTCTCGAGCGCATAGCCAAGAACGAGGAGCTGCTCACGCAGGCCATCCTCGACATGCAGACCGACCAGCCCCACTACAGCGACGCCAACATGACGATGCGCCTCTCCTACGGCTCGATCAAGGACTACACGGGCACCGACGGCGTACACCAGGACGCACAGACATGGCCCGCACAGCTCATCGACAAGACAAAGCTCCAGGAGACCACGCCCGACTACAAGCTCGAGGCCGAGCTCGTCAAGCTGATGTCGAGCGGCGACTGGGGACGCTATGCCGACCGCAAGAAGGGCGACCTGCCCCTCTGCTTCCTCTCGACCAACGACATCACGGGCGGCAACTCGGGCAGTCCGATGTTCAACGGCAAGGGAGAGCTCATCGGACTCGCCTTCGACGGCAACTGGGACGCCATGAGCGGCGACATCACCTTCGAGCCCAGCCTCCAGCGCTGCATCGGCGTCGACATACGCTGGGTGATGTTCCTCATGGACAAGTGGGCGCATGCCGACCGCCTCGTCAACGAGGTGCTGAAATAAAAAAGCCTCGCCGTGCGTCGTTATAACGTTATATCGACCCGTCGAAATCTCGAAATTTCGAAATCTCGAAAATTCGAAAAAAATATCTGCGTCAATCTGACGCCATGCCACAAACAACCAAGACCATCTGCGTCCATCTGCGTTAAAAATCCAACAGCAAAGCCGGCAACGAAAAATCGTAAATAAGCCAAATTGCAAATAAATCGTAAATTGTAAATTGTCAAATAGTAAATCCCGTTAGCTCAGCCATGAAACACACCCTTTATTCGCTGCTATTTCTTCTCCTCTCCCTGACCGTCTCGGCACAGGACACATTCTCTCCCGGCTACTACATGTTCAAGGTGGTGCGCTCGGGCGCCATGATGTGCGTCGACAGGGGAATGGTGAGCCAGAACCCCACCTACACAGAGCCTCCCGTGGCGCTGACCACCTCTGACCTGGGCTACGTGTTCAAGGCGGAGGCGATCGACGACTACACGTTCTCGCTCATGAACTGCCAGTCGAAGGAGTACATCGTCAGCCCCGGCGAGGAGAGCGTCCAGCTGACCACAGCTCCCGTCAACCCCGCCCCGTTCACCGCCGAGAAGATGTACTCGGGCGACTACTGGGGTTTCTACACGACCATCGACATCGACTGGTACGGCACCATCTACATGCAGCCGTGCTACCTCAACGACCTCCGCAGCACGGGTGTCTGCCTCTGGCACGACGGCCCCGACTACGACTCGGGCTCGCAGTTCGCCATCTACGAGATTGACGCCGCCATTGTGGAGAAGCTCATGAAGGATGCCGAGTCGGAGACACCCTCGCTGGCGTCGTTCTCGCCCGAGAAGGGAGCCACCTATACCATCTACACGCGCGCACAGAGCGGCTATGCCGCCGCCAACGGCCCGCTCACCTCCGCCGTGACCGACGACAACGAGTATGTGTTCGAGAGTGCCGGCGTGACAGGCGACAACATACCGGCGTTCAACATCAAGCACGCCAAGACGGGCACATACCTCCAGCATGTCGCCCTCCACGACATGCTCGACACCTCCGACACGGGCGAGTGGACACCCTACGGCGACAAGGCGACGGCGGGTGCGTTCACCATCGTGCGTGCCATGCGCACCCAGGACGACCTGCGCGCCTACAGCGAGAACTTCGTCGACGGCGAGTGGGTGGTATGCGACGTGGAGACCTATGAGGGAACGGTCGGACCCGTCCACACCTACCTCGGAGCCTACGCCAAGCGCATGTTCTTCTCGCCGTGGACCGACAGCAATCACCTCGCCATAGCCAAGTACACCAAGCCGACGCCCGTCACCCCGCAAGAGGCGGAGGAGGGCGAGGACCAGAGCGTCGAGCTCTGGGGACAAGCCACCGACACGCTCGCCATACGGACACCTGAGGGCGAGGTGCTGCTCGTGCCCGACAACATGGTCAAGAGCCACGAGGGAGGCACGATAGTGCTCAAGGGCGACACCGTGGTGAGCGGCACGCCGGTCGAGACTCCCGTCATCACCGCCGACTTCCCCAGCCTGCGCACGTTCAAGCTCAACAACAAGTACAACGACGTGCTCGTCAAGGACATCGACGGCGAGGTGACAGCCGACAGCGTACGCCTCTACGTCACGGGCTGCATCGGCAAGACGCTCTGCCCCTCGTTCTCGCTCACCGAGGAGTCTGTAAATGTCTACCACGGCAACAAGCGACAGCTCAGCCACCAGAACCGCAATCGCTTCGACAAGACGGTGACCTACACGCTGGCGCGCCCGGGCTACCGCATCCTACAGGTCATCAAGACGCAGGACGAGATATGGAGCGAGCCGTCCATCGAGGGCAAGGAGACACAGGTGACGCTCACCGCCGACCAGCTCTCGACCAACGCCCCCTCGGGACGCGACCAGGGCGTGGACAAACTCGTGGACGGCAACATCGACACCTACTACCACTCGACGTGGACCAACGACCCCGTCTACACGCCGCTCAACTACAACCGCAACCGCCCCGACCAGACCGAGTGGCCGTACGTTGACATCAGGCTCGACAAACCGCTGCGCTACATCAAGTGGGGCTTCGTCACCACGTTCGCCAACCGCGTGCCCAACGCCATCATGCTCCAGGCCTCTGACGACGGCGCGACATGGACGAATATCACCGACTTCACCGACCTGCCCACCGCCGACAGTGAGACATACAAGAGCCCGCTGGTGGACCTGGGCAAGAC
>JABUTZ010000041.1:8273-18321 GCA_021443415.1 Bacteroidaceae bacterium
ACCTGCGCCTGCTGCTCACAGCCGCCGCCTACAAGAACTACTTCTGCATGCGCGAGCTCTACCTCTACGAGATCGACCCCGACTCGGGCGGCACGGAACCGCAGCTGATCCAGGAGGCCGAATACGCCTACAGCACCCGTCCGTGGGGACGTGACGTGAAGATTGTCACCACCTTCGCCACCGACCTCGCCACCAACGTGCCGCGCGTGGACATCGACCTCGACAACGGAGCGACGCTCTATGACATACACTACAACAAGACGACCTACTTCTCCGGCATGTTCACCATCGACGGAGGGGGAGTCTTCCCCGACATGGAGCCCACCGCCGTCAACATGCGCGGACGCGGCAACTCGTCGTGGAGCGCCTCGAAGAAACCCTACCGCCTGAAGTTCAACGAGAAGGTGAAGCCCTTCGGACTGACCAAGGGCAAGAGCTGGTGCCTCATCGCCCAGTCGCAGTCGGGCTCGATGCTCTCCAACCCCATCGCCCTCCGCGTGGCGACGATGACCGGTTCGGCGGGAGCCAACCACGCCATCCCCGTCGAACTCTACGTCAACGGCTCGTACATAGGCTCGTACATGTTCACCGAGAACCCCGGCTTCGGCAACAACTCCGTCTCCATCGACGAGACCAACGCTTACATGCTCGAGCTCGACACCTACTACGACGAGACCTACCGCTTCCAGGACAACTACTACTCGCTGCCCGTCAACATCAAGGAGCCTGACCTCGCCGAGGAGACCGACCCGGCGGTGCGCAACGAGAAGCTGACCACCATAAAGACGCAGTTCAGCGACTTCACCGAGGCTGTCAAGTACAAGGACACCGAGACCTACGAACGCCTCATGGACATCGAGTCGTGGAGCCGCTACATGCTGGTCAACGACGTGGTGCGCAACACCGAGCTGATGCACCCCAAGAGCGTCAAGCTCTACCGCGAGGACATGACCAACGAGGACGACAAGTTCTGCTGGGGCCCCGCATGGGACTTCGACTGGGCGTTCGGCTACGAGGCGGGACACTCGTACTACATCGCCGACGCCGAGAGCGACCTCTACAACGCCATCAAGTACTACGGCTCGGGCGGCCGCTACGGCGGTTTCTTCTACGACATACAGAACTACAGCGACGCCGTCCAGGAGTCGCGCTACGCCGTCTGGACGGAGTTCATGGACAACTACCGCGACGAGCTCATCGACTACGTCAGCGACTACCAGCAGTATGCCAACCCGTCGTTCCTCAACAACGCCACGCGCTGGGGCGACGGCAAGAGCTACGCCGACAACGCCGAGACCGCCCAGAAGTGGCTCAGGAAGCGCACCGACTGGGTCTATGGCAACATGCGCGCCTTTGAGCTGCCCAACACCGAGTATGGCATGGGTGACATCAACGAGGACACACGCGTGTCCGTAGGCGACGCCATCTGCCTCGTCAACCGCCTCCTCGGCCTGCCCAACGATGTCTTCAATACTAAGAATGCCGACATGAACGGCGACGGCATCTACTCGGTCGGCGACCTCCAGCTCATCGTGCGCGCCATCCTCGACGAGGCGAACGCAATGCCCGCCGCCCGCGCCCGGATGCCACGCGTCGACGCCGAGATGACCATCGCTCCGTTCACCGTCCGCACGGGCGAGGAGAAGGAGGTCGAGGTCAACCTCGCCACCGCCGAGCTGACCGCCGGTCTGCAGATGGAGGTCGTGCTGCCCGAGGGAGCCACGCTGACCAACGTGCGCACGGCGGACGCCCTCGCGGCGTTCGCGACGCGCATCGCCGACCTCGGCGGCGGCCGCTACCGTGTGCTCGTGATGGCGCAGGACGGCACGCGCATCGAGGCGGGCGATGCCAACAACATGGTCCTCGACATTCGCTTCGACGCTATCCCCGCCGACAAGGCTGACCGCATGGTGCGCATCGGCAACATCATCCTTGCGAGCCCCGAGGGCACCGACCTAATGGCCGGCAACGCCCACGCCCTCTTCGCCGAGACGACGGCCATCGACGCTGTGAGTGCCGACGAGATGCTCGTGCGCGGCGGCGACGACCTCACCATCGAGTGCGTCAAGGACGGCACAGTAGAGGTATACAACCTCGCCGGACAACTCGTCACACGCGCCGCCGTCACCCGCGGCACCACCACCGTCAACCTCCCCATGGGCGTCTACATCGTAGCCGGCTCAAAGGTAGTGATAGACTAAGGAAAGCCCCTCCCAAACCCTCCCCGAAATGGGGAGGGCTTACAGAGCCTCCACTCCTCGTCGTTATGACGTTATATCGACCCTTCGAAAATTCGAAATCCCGAAAAAAATCCGTGTTAATCTGTGACAAAATCTGTGTCAGTCTGTGGCAAAATCCGTGTTAATCCGTGGCAAAAATCATCTGCGTCAATTTGATGACATCCCACAAATAACTAAGACCATCTGCGTCAATCTGCGTTAAAAAACCAACAGCGCGTCAATCTGCGTTAAAAAACCAACAGCGCGTCAATCTGCGTTAAAACCACCAGCAGCAATGAAAAAGTTTATAATTCTCTCTATTCTCTTCACTCTACACTCTACACTCTATTCCCAGACCCTCACCACCTCCGTCACCAAGGTGGGCGAGGCATGGCAGGTGGCCGTCGGCCTCACCACCGAGGCTACCGACTACTGCGACCTGCAGATGGACGTGGACTGTGCGGGAGCCTTCCTCGTCAGTGACGTGGAGGCGGGCGCACCCCTTGCCGCCCACACCGTGCGCTACGGCGAGTTCGAGGGCATGACACGCGTCCTCGCCTACTCCTTGGACGACACCGTGTTCGCCCTCGACGGCACACCGCTCATGACCATCCTCCTCACTCCCATCGAGGGACAGACGGCTGAGGCTGTGCGCCTCACCGCCATACGCGTCGCCCACACCTCGGGGGCCGAGGACCTCGTGGCAGACGTCACGGTGGGTCTCATAGAGTCAGCCATCAGGGGTGTGACCGCCGCCGGGAGCCAGTCGCAGGCGTACGACCTCACGGGCCGCCGCATCGACGTTCCCGCCAAGGGACTCTATGTCATCGACGGTCGCAAGCAGGTGAGATAATCTCCTCGAACTTCCTGCGAAGCAACCCTTCGTCGGCGATTACCGCTCTCAGCGCCTCCAAGCGCGAGGCGTTGGGGCTGTCCTCAAACCACAGTTTGAGGTAGCCTCCATAATAATATTTCTTCCTCAGGTGTTCGACCATGCGCACGAACTGCTCCTCGCGGCTCAGTTCGGGGTAGTGGTCGTGTCCGTACTGCACGGTGCGCCTGATTATCGTGTCCGCATCGATGAAGCGGTCAGCCTCCGCCACCACACGTCCGTAGATGCTGCGCGGCTCGTGGTCGGACGATGCCCGGTGGTCCTCGACCGCCTGCGCCATCACCTCGATCTCCTCCTCGCCGAACCACTCTCGCAGGCGACCATCCTCGCGCACGATGCGCCCCGAGGTCAGGTGGTGCGTCTCGCGTCCCCCGCACATTCCCGTGTCGTGGTAGGCGGCGATGGCATACGCCATGTCCTCGTCCAGACCGTAGCGGCGCGCTATCTCCACGCTCTGCGCAATCACCATCTCCGCATGGTCGCGCCTGTGCGCCCCGTCAAACTCGTCGTAGCGCGGCAGCACCTCCGCCTCGACATACTCGCGCAGTCCCTCTCTCATATTGAAAAGCTAAAAACAATTTCAAACGTGCCGTAGGCACATTCAACAATCTTCAACGTGCCGTAGGCACATTCATCCCCAGTTGACGTACCAGACCGCATAGCCGAGTCCCGCCACCCAGAGGAGGGTGAACAGCGGCACGAGGATGCGAAACTTCCAGTGCATCGTCTTGTGGCGGAAGACGCGCATGGCGCACCATGCCCCCGGTGCCCCGCCGAAGAAGGCGAGCAGGAGAAGCGTCGCCTCGGGAGTGCGCCAGTAGCCCTTCTGCGCCCGGCGCTTGTCCATCCAGTAGGCGATGAACGCCACGATGTTGATTACCGCCAGTCCGCCGAGGGCGACCAACAATCCGATTTGCAAAGCAGTCAGTTCCATGTCATTGATTGTAAATCTCCGTGTAGCGCTTGGCGACGGAGGTGAATGAGTAGTTGGCGAGCACTTTCGCGCGGGCGGCCTGTCCCCACGCTTCGCTGTTGGCGAGGGCTGTGCGCAGGCCGTTGGCAAGGTCAGCGGTGTCGCGCAGGCGGGCCACGTAGCCGTTCGCCATGTGATCGATCATCTCGGGTATGCCGCCCACGTCGAATCCCACGCATGCCGTTCCGCATGCCATCGCCTCCATGATGGTGTTGGGCAGGTTCTCCTGCAGGCTGGGCGTGACGAACACGTCGACCGAGGCGTTTAGAGCCGCCATGTCGCGCTCGCTCGTGGCGTAGGGGAGGACGCGCACCGTCCAGCCGTCGAACATCCGCTCCACGCCGCCGCTCTTGCCTCCGATGACCACCAGCTCCACCTGCTCTCTTAGGTCCCCGAGCCTCTCGCATGCCCTCACGAGATACTGTATCCCCTTCCTCTCGTCGCTCACGTTGGCGGAAGCGAACAAAACACGCTTTTTGTCAGAGTGTAGAGTGTAGAGTGTAGAGTGTAGAGAGCTGTCTTTAGAGGATAGAGTGTAGAGTGTAGAGTGTAGAGCGCTGTCTTTAGAGGGTAGAGTGTAGAGTGTAGAGTGTAGAGCGCTGCCGGATGAGGCATTGGCGGTCTGTAGTCTGTAGTCTGTAGTCTGTAGTCTCGCTCCGTCAGGAGCGAACAGTTCCGTGTCGATGGGGTTGGGAATATCCACGACCGTATGCCCTTGTGTCAGCGCGCTCCTGCGCGCCTGGTCGGCGAGCCAGCGGCTGCAGGCCACGAAGGTGATGCGCGTCGCGCCGTAGAGTTGCGACTTCCGGCGGAAGACACCGTAGGAGATGTCGCGGCCCGAGGGCCGGCAGAGCTGTTCGCAGTGGTGGCAGCCGCCCCCGTATTCGTTGCTCGGGCTGTGGAACTTGACGCAGTCGACGGCATGGTGGCAGATGCCCGTCACGGGCCACATGTCGTGCATCGTCCACACGACCTTCTTCCCCGAGCGCAGTATGCGCCCTATCTCGCTGAGCGAGAGGAACCCTTGGTTCACCCAGTGCAGATGGACGATGTCCGCCCACTTGAACCACAGGTTGTCGGTCACCTTGAGTCCGTAGAAGCCTGCGTCCGTGAGCCACATCTTGTCGCGCGAGAAGCCGTTCGCCACGAATATGCGGCCGCGGTCGATGGCCTTCGCCCAGCGGTTGCCCTCCACGGCATCCACCTGAGGGTCGTCCGTCGTCATGTCGCGCACCAGCATCCGCACCTCGTGCCCACTTTCGCTCAGCGCGTGCACCAACCGTCGGGCGGCAATCGCCGCCCCCCCCATGTTGTCGCTCGTATTAAGAATCAAGATGCGCATCGATGCGTACGAATGTTAGCCGCTCTCTGCCCGGGGTTCACGCCTCGGCGGGCTTGATGATGTGGATGTCGCGCTGCGGGAACGGGATTTCGATGCCAGCGTTGTTGAGGGCGACGTAGATCTGCTCCTTCACCATGCCGTTGAACGGGATGCGCTGCTCGACGAGCACCCAGAAGATGACGAGGAGGTCGACGCTGCTGTCGCCGAACTCGCTGAACACCACGCTGAAACCCTTCTCGTTGATGGTCGGGCGGCGCATGTTGGGGTGCGCCTCCTTGTACTTGTCGTAGAAGGCGTTGAGGTGGTCGACGAGCACCTTGCGCACATGCTCGACGTTGGTGCCGTAGGCGACGCCGACGGGCAACTTGACGAGCGTGTAGTTGGTGGTGCGGGTGAGGTTGCGGAAGTTCTTGCTGAAGAGCGACTTGTTGAGGAACGCTACGGTGCTGCCGTCGAGCGTGATGATCTGCGTGCTCTGGTAGGTGATGCTCTCCACGTGTCCGAACGTGCCGTCGCACTCGATGTAGTCGCCAACGCGCACGCGTCCGGTCATGAGCGAGATGCCGTAGAAGAAGTTCTCGAGCAGGTCCTTCATGGCGAAGCCCAGACCCGTGGCGAGACCGGCGGAGATGGCCGACACACCGCTCTTGGGCACGTTGAACAGCACGAGGCAGAAGATGAAGTAGACACCCCATACGAGCAGCACCATGACGTTGTTGGCGAGCGTGATGTTCGGGTTCTGCTGCTTCTGCTGCGAGGCGTTGCTCACCTTGGCGATGCGATAGCTTGAGCGCACCACGTAGAGCACATAGCGGAAGACGAAGAACGTGAGCAGTGCGATGTAGAGTTTCAGCATCGACACCTGGATGACGTCGGGCACGTCGATGAAGTTCGCCTCGAACATCTCGCGGTACATCGAGGTGGAGTTGAAGAAGTCAGCCTCGCATATCATGCTCAGCACGATGGACATGACGGCAAAGATGGGGATGAGCGTGGTGCGGAGGAAGTCAAGCCACCATGTCGACTTGATGAAGTCGCCGTTGCGCATCCGCTCCAGCAGATGTGTGTCGCTGACGCTCGATGCGATGTGGTGGTTGATGCGGAGGCGAGTCATGAAGCGCGTCTTCTCGTGCTCCTCGACGATGTCGCGTATGCATGCCACGGTCTGGATGAATGCCAGCTGGAAGCTCCACCACACTATTGTCTCGACACCCATGAGCGTGTAGCCCGCCCACGAAGAGAGGGAGGCGAAGACCATCGCGGCCAGCGAGATGTAGGCGAACGTCAGGTCGCTGGTGGCGAGATACTTGCGATGCTTGCGCATGTTGAAGATTTGCCATATCATGGTGCAGAGGATCACAGGCGGGAAGATGAGGTTCATGACCGACTTGGGCATGAACACGATGCGCATGATAATCACCAAGAAAGCCGTGCAAAGGAAGGGGATGTAGCTGCTGAACCCATGGTTCATCTTGTCGCCCGAGTTGCGGATGGTGAGCGACAGGATGATGACGAAGAACAGCCATGCATAGACGTACATGAACGAAGTCGCCATGAGGATGAGGTGGTTGTCGACGACGGCGAACTTGACCAGTCCGATGGCGATGGCGAAGACAGCCACGCCGAACGCGTAGGAGATCATCTCCTTCTTGTCCTGGTAGATTCTGTGCGTGCGTATGTAGCGACCCACGCGGTTGGGCATCTTGGGCAGCAGGACTATCAGCAGGTAGCTCAGCGCCGACGATATCGACATGTAGAAGATAATCAGTATGCTCACGAAGAGGACCACGGGTCCGCGCCAGTCGCTGTCAGGCTCCAGACGCTCGTATTTCTCCTTCACCTTGCTCGTTCCGCTCTTGAACTTCGTGGGGAGCGATGCCAGCACCGTGAAATAGTCTTCGTCGGGCTCCGTCAGGCTATTGTACAGCTTGTCGTAGAGCGACAGGGCGTAGTTGTTGAGGTCGGTCAGGCATGCCGACACGTTCTTGTAGTGACGCTCGTCGGCTTTCATGTATTTGTAGAAGCGCAGGTAGTTGTTGCGCAGGGCTTTGGCATACATGATGCACTTGTCGCGGATTGCCTGCTCGCTCTCCGTGAGCTCATAGGGTTGCCCCTCGTTGACCTCCTCGGTGAGTTCGTCTATCTTCATCGCCTCGGCTGTCGTGTCCACGACGGCGGCGGTGTCCTTCTTGGCCGCCTCCACCAGCGGCGACTTCGAGTGGGGCAGCGTCGGCGGCAGGTTCTCCAGGGCGCGGATCAGTCCGTCGTAGCGCCTCACGTCGTCGAGCAGCAGGTTCAGGTAGTTGAACGACGTCGTCCCGCTCTCGATGTCCTTGTTGAACTCGTCGTAGAGCGACGTCGCCTGCGAGCAGGCGTAGGTGATGTCGAACACGTAGTCGGAGGGCAGCGAGTAGAGCATTAGCGAGATCTGCTGGCTACGCTTCGTGAGCGTGACGAGCTCGTTGTGGCGCTTCTCGGTGCGCCGCTCGGCGGTCTCGATGAAGCGTTTCTGCTTCTTGTAGTTGAGCTCCAGCTCGGCGCACAGCACCTTGAGCGTCTTCGAGAGGGTGCGCTCCTTGAGCACGGCGCGGGCGGGGGCCGCCGCCATGACGGTCATCATCACAATCATCAGCGCCTTGGCCAGCATCGCGTGCAGGCCGTTCCTGAATACGGGTCTTGCTTTGTTCATTTTTCGTTGGATAAAAGAGAAGGGAGGGCGAGGAGAACATCCTCATATCATGCAAAGATAGTCATTTTTTTCCTGCCGCGGGGCATGGTGGCGGACTTTTTTGATGTCGTGGGAGCCTTTTTCTGCGAAAAAAGCCGTCGGAACGGGAGATTTTCACTATCTTTGTACGAAATATACGTCAAACTCAACAAAAACACTATGTCATTACAAAGGATTACGGCCGAATATGCGGCCTCGCTGATCGAGAACGGTCAGACAATAGGCCTGAGCGGATTCACACCCGCCGGCACGGCGAAGTGCACACCCGCGGAGATAGCCAAGAAGGCCGAGCGCGAGCATGAGGCTGGACGCCCGTTCCGCGTGAACATGCTCACCGGCGCATCGACGGGACAGAGCGGCGACGGCGCCCTCTCGAACGCACACGCCCTCGACTACCGCGCCCCCTACACCACCAACCCCGACTTCCGCAAGCACGTCAACTGCAACGAGATCAACTACTCGGACCTCAACCTCTCGAACATGGCCACGCAGATCCGCCAGCACTACGTGCCGATGGTCGACTGGGCCATCATCGAGTGCTGCGAGTACGAGGAGGTGGGCGACAAGGTGCGCATCTACCTGACCGCCGCCGGCGGCATCAGTCCCACCGTGTGCCGTCTTGCCCAGCGCGGCATCATCCTCGAGAAGAACGCCTTCCACAGCCCCAAGTCGATGGGCCTGCACGATGTCTATGAGCTCGAGACCCACCCCTACCGCACTCCCATCATGATCACCAAGGCGAGCGACCGCATCGGCAAGCCCTATGTCGAGGTGGACAGGAACCGCATCGTGGGAGTCATCGAGTGCGACATTCCCGACGAGGCACGCTCGTTCAAGGATGCCGACCCCATCACGACGCAGATCGGCCAGAACGTGGCTGACTTCCTCGTGCACAACATGCGCACGGGCCAGATCCCCTCGTCGTTCCTCAACCTGCAGAGCGGTGTGGGCAGCGGAGCCAACGCCGTGCTCGGCGCCCTTGGCCACTGCCCCGAGGTGCCCAACTTCAACATCTACACCGAGGTGCTCCAGGACGCTCCCGTCGGACTCATCCGCGAGGGTCGCGTGCTGTCGGCCTCTACCTGCTCGCTGACTGTCACCAATGACTGCCTGCGCGGCATCTACGACGACATCGACTTCTTCAAGGACAAGCTCGTGATGCGTCCGTCGGAGATCTCCAACTGTCCCGAGGTCATCGCCCGCATCGGTGTCTGCGCCCTCAACACCGCCATCGAGTGCGACATCTACGGCCACGTCAACTCGACCAAGATCTGCGGCACGAAGATGATGAACGGCATCGGCGGCAGCGCCGACTTCGCCTCGAGCGCCTACCTGTCGATCTTCACCTGCGGTTCGACCACCAAGGGCGACGCCATCAGTAGCATCGTGCCCTTCGCCAGCCATATCGACCACACCAACCACTACATCGACGCTGTCATCACTGAGTATGGTGTCGCCGACCTGCGCGGCAAGAGCGACATGCAGAAGGCCGAGGCCCTCATCGAGGTGGCGCATCCCGACTACCGTCCCATGCTGCGCGAGTACCAGAAGCTCGCCGCCAAGGGTGGCGGACAGACCAACCACTGCCTCTCGGCCGCCTTCGCCATGCACGACACGTTCCTCCGCAAGGGCGACATGCGCCTGACCGACTGGAGCGAGTATGTGAAGTAAAAGCCCCTCCCAAACCCTCCCCAACTGGGGAGGGCTTAAAGGAACCAACTTGCAGCCGCTTGCAGCCACTTGCACCCATCTTGCAGATAGCTTGCAGCCACTTGCATCCATCTTGCAGATAGCTTGCACCCACTTGCATCCATCTTGCAGATAGCTTGCACCTAACTTGCAGATAGCTTGCACCCACTTGCAGATAGCTTGCACCCACTTGCAGATAGCTTGC
>JABUTZ010000041.1:18882-26610 GCA_021443415.1 Bacteroidaceae bacterium
TGGAGAGCGTCTATGACATGGGCATACGCTCGTTCGCCGTCTTCTTCGACGACATCGGCGGCGAGGGAGCGCGCGCCGAGAAGCAGGCGGGACTGCTCAACTACATCACCGACGAGTTCGTGCGCAAGCACACCGACGTCGAGCCGCTCATCATGTGCCCGACTGAGTACAACAAGAGCTGGAGCGGCAAGACCTACCTGCCCACGCTGGGACGCATGATGTACCCCGAGGTGCGCGTCATGTGGACGGGAGCCACGGTGGTGGACATGATCAACGAGGCTGATGTCGACTGGATTATCTCCGCCCTCGGCCGCAAGCCCTATATCTGGCTCAACTGGCCCGTCAACGACTACTGTGTCGACCATCTGCTCATGGGTGCCACCTACGGCAACGACCTCACCATCAGCGACCGCCTCGCGGGCTTCGTGAGCAACCCGATGGAGTATGCCGAGGCTTCGAAGGTGAGCCTCTACTCGATAGCCGACTACACATGGCACCTCGCCGCCTACGACTCGCAGACCTCGTGGAAGAACGCCATCCGCACCCTCATGCCCGACCACACGGCGGCGTTCGAGACCTTCTGCGAGTACTGCACCGACCTGGGTCCCAACGGCCACGGCATGCGCCGCATGGAGGAGTCAGCGCGCCTCGCCAAGGCCGTCAAGGACGGCGACACGCAGACCATCTCCTATGAGGTGAACCGCATGCTCGACGCCGCCCAGGAGCTGCTCCGCATCAAGGGCAATCCGCTCATTGATGAGATACGTCCTTGGCTCCGCGTGATGGAGATCACGGGCACACGCGCCTCGCTCGCCATCAGTGCCAAGCAGTCCGCCATCGCGGGCAACAAGATGATGGCGCGCGGCAGTGTGGGCGGCATACGCATGTGGGAACACTCGCAGCAGAAGATCGTCAGCCGCGACTTCCCGGGCAGCATCAAGAGCCCGAACCCGCGCGTAGCCACCCTCGTGCTTGAGCCATACGTCAAGCAGACGATGCGCGACGCCGAGTATTACTACCGCAAGCAGTGGGGCAACAGCGAGGGACTCTTCCCCGAGCCCGTGGTCGACGACAGCCAGTACTACATCGTCTGCGACGGCAAGCGCCTGACCGACACCGAGGCCAACCCCAACCGCGTGGGCGACCACCCCGTCTTCGTGGCTTACAACGACACCATCAACCCCGCCCGCCAGCAGTGGAGCATACGTCTCGACAGCCAGACGGGACGCTACAAGATAGCCAACGTCCAGGACGGACGCTACGTCAACGAGCTGGGCACGTTCTGGCAATCGACCTCGAACCCCTACGATGCCAGCTGGCACACCTTCGTCATCAACAAGGGCAACGCCGGCAAGTACAGCATCCAGACAGCCGGTTCGGCCGGCAACGGCTTCCTCACCGTCAGCGGCGACCGCATCAAGCGCGTACGCGACGAACAGCAGGTGTTCGAACTGATCAAGGTAGAGTAAAGCCCCCCTCCGACTCCCCCCGAAATGGGGGTAGGGCTCATGGAAGACAACTTGCACCCCACAACGTATTAGTTATTACCTATTAGCTATTACCTGAAACGATGCTCATCGAACAGCCGGCACGACTCATGCGCTTCCTCTATCCGAGGGCGATGTGGCGGATCAACCGCCACGCACGCGTCGTGTACCTCACGTTCGACGACGGACCCACGCCCGAGGCGACGCCGTTCATCCTCGACACACTCCACCGCTACGGCATACGCGCCACCTTCTTCATCGTGGGCGACAACGCGCGCAAGCACCCGGAACTCTTCGAGGCCATCAAGGAGGCGGGCCACCGCATCGGCAACCATACGATGCACCACCTCAACAACGCCAAGACGGACAGTGTGGAGTATGTGCGCGACGTGACGCAGGCCAACGTCCTGCTACGCACCAATCTCGTGCGCCCGCCCCACGGCTGGATGCGCATGCACTCCTACATGAGGCTCACCAACCGCTACCGCGTGGTGATGTGGGATGTGGTGACGCGCGACTACTCGTGCCTGCTCACCGCCGAGGACGTATATAATAATGTGAAGCGCTACGTGCGCAACGGCTCGATCATCACCTTCCACGACAGCATCAAGAGCATAGACAAACTCAAGAGCGCCCTCCCCGCCAGCATCGAATGGCTGCGCAGCCAGGGCTATGCGTTCAAAATCATACCGTGATTTATCAAAACAACCAGACCAATATGAGAAACCTTCTGACCATCGTCATGCTGACCCTATGCGTCAGCCTGTCTGCACAAAAGCCCGTGTTGTCGCCCCTGCCGCAGCAGATCACCTGGGGCGAGGAGATAACCAGCGACGTGAGCGCAATACCTGTCACCAAGGGTGTGCGCGGCGACGAGGCCGTGGCTGCCTACGAGTCGCTCATCCCGACCTCGGCGGACGGCTACTACCTCCGTCTCGCCGCCGACGGCATCGTCATCGCCGGCAACGACGAGCGCGGACTCTTCTATGGCGAGAAGACTCTCGCCCAGCTGCTCGGCGCCGACCGCACCAACACCGGCCATGCCACCACCGTCTATGCCGCCGAGGTGAAGGACTATCCCATGGTGGCCGACCGAGGCGTGGTCGAGGGTTTCTACGGCAACCCCTGGACCCACGAGGCGCGCCTGCGCATGTTCGACTTCCTCGCCGACAACAAGATGAACATGTACATCTACGGTCCGAAGGACGACCCCTACCACTGGGGCAAGTGGAGCGAGCTCTACCCCACGGCGGAGCTCTCGCGCCTGAAGGAACTGGTCGAGTACGCCGCCCAGGTCAAGGTGAAGTTCGTGTGGGCCGTCCACACGGGCCAGAGCCTGACCGAGGCGCAGTACACCCAGCTTAACGCCAAATTCGAGCAACTATATAAAATAGGTGTGCGCACCTTCGGCATGTTCTTCGACGACGCCTACGGCAACGGAGCCACCCAGGCGGCCATCCTCAACCGCATGACCAAGGAGTTTCTCAACACCCACGAGGGTTGCGAGCCGTTCATCTGCTGCCCCGCCGTCTATTGCGGCACGTTCTACAGCATGGGCGACTCCAAGTATCTGCCCGACATGACGAGCCAGACGCGCGAGTCGGACGTGAAGATCATGTGGACGGGAGCCAACGTGATGGACATGCAGCTCGGCAACTCGGTGCAGAACTTCATCAACAGCTACGGCGTCAAGCCCTTCATCTGGCACAACTGGCCTGTCAACGACTATAGCCGCACCCACCTCTTCATGGGCAAGACGGACGGTCTCGACTCGAAGCTCTATCAGAAGGTGTGCGGCTTCACCGCCAACCCGATGGAGTTTCCCGAGGCTTCGAAGGTGACCGTCTATTCGGTGGCTGACTACCTGTGGAACATGGCCGCCTACGACGCCGACCGCTCGTGGGAGCAGGCATGGCAGTACCTCTACCCGGCGCACGGAGCCGAGTTCGGACTCTTCTGCCAGAACAGCGTCAACCCCGGCAGCGACCGCATCAGCCGCCCGGGCGAGAGCAGCTATTTCACCGCCGCCCTCGCCGCCGGCACTCCCGCGGGCACCCTCTTCAATGACATCTACACGGGAGCCCTCGCCCTGCTCGCCGACGAGAGCGACGCGGCTGTCTCCGAGGAGATGCGTCCGTGGTTGCGCGCCATGGAGATCACCGGCCATCGCGGCGTCCTTCTCGACACTCTCCAGATAGCCCTCGACAACGAGGACCCCGAGACGTTCGTCGCCGCCTATCAGAAGATCAAGGACCTGGCCGTGGAGGCGACCACCCTTGAGTCGCATACGTGGTACGGCGGCAGCGGACGCATCTGCCCGACCTACGGCACCCTCGTGCTCCAGCCCTATATCTCAAAGACAATGGTGCGCCTGGCGCAGCTCTACAAGCAGGCGGGCTACGAGGTGCCCGAGGGACTGTTTGAGGTGCAGGTGCTCGAGGACGGCGTCTATTTCATCAAGTACGGCGACCAGTACCTCACCAACACGGGCGACGACCCCAACAAGACGGGCGACCGTCCGACGTTCACCTCGACCGTCGACGACATCAAGCCCGCCCGCCAGCACTGGCGCATAGAGCTCGACGGCACCACGATGCGCTACAAGATCACGAGCGTGGCGGACGGACGCTACGTCAACGAGAACGGCAAGTTCTGGGCCGACAAGACACTCAACGCCTACGACCCCGAATGGAACACCTACGAGGTCTACCGCCGCAACGGCAAGTGCGCCATCCAGTGCGGAGGCAAGGCGGGCACCAAGTTCTGGAGCATCAAGAACGACTACATCATCATGGGCACGAGCACCACGACGACCGCCAGCAACTTCTTCCTCGAGATCGAGCCTGTCGACGGAGCCATCGAGCACCCGGTGATCGAGAGCGGCAAGCAGTACTACATCGCCTACGGCAACGAACTGCTCAAGGACGTCATCACCGTCTCCTATCCCTACTTCCTCGCCACCCTCGACAAGACAGCCAACATGTTCACCTTCACCGAGGAGAGCGGCAAGGACGGACGCTTCAAGATTACCACCGCCAAGGTGGGCAGCACGCACAGCTACATCAACGAGAAGGGCGTGTTCGGCACCAACCAGTACTACGCCGACTGGAACTCGTATGAGCTCATCGAGCGCGACGGCCTCTGGGCCATCCGCAACGCCGAGAGCGCAGGAACCAACTACTGGACGGTGGAGACCGACGAGAACAAGCGCAAGCGCATCGTCACCGGCGGCTCCACGCCCAACTACATCTTCGAGATCGGCTCCGACTGGCAGGCTTTCAAGGACCGCGTCACCGCCGTGTCGCCCGTCATCGCCGCCAAGAACGCCAAATCGACCATCTACAACCTCAACGGACAGCCTGTCACCTCGCCCTCGCGCGGCCTCTACATCGTCGATGGCAAGAAGGTGGTGGCGGATTAGGTAATAGCTAATAAGTAATAGGTAATACGTTGTGGATTAAATTTATAGGCTCTATACAATATATATAATCTATATAATCTATATAATCTAAACCTCTTAAAACGAAGAAGACAATGACCCCGAAACTCCTTGTGCTCGATGTCGACGGAACTCTGCTCAACGAGCAGCGGGCACTGACGGCTCGCACCATAGCCACCGTCAAGAAGGTGCAGCAGATGGGTGTCAAGGTGGCGATAGCCAGCGGACGACCCACGCACGGACTTGTGCGCATAGCGATGAACCTCGACCTGCCTGTCTATGGCGGTTTTGTGATTGCCTACAACGGCGCCAAGGTGATTAGCGCCTCCGACCAGACGGTGCTGATGCGCCGCAGCATCGACCCCGAGCAGCTCACCTTCCTCGAGAGCAAGGCGAAGAAGATCGGGTGCTCGCTCCTCACCTACCACAACGGCGAGATCGTCACCGACAACCCCTCCCATCCGCGTGTGCAGATGGAGGCGGCGATCAACAACATGACCATCCGCGAGGTGAGCGACTTCTCCATCATGGTCGACTTCCAGCCCACCGAGGTGGTGCTCATCGGCGACAACCAGGAGGAGATGGACAAGCTCGACAACAAGTGGCAGCGCAAGCTGGCGGGCACGAACAGCGTGCTGACCTCGGGCCCTGGCTTCCTCGAGGTGCAGGGCAAGGGTGTCGACAAGAGCAGCGCCGTGGCGGTGCTCGTCAAGCACCTGGGCATCACGCCCGAGGACGTGATGGCCATCGGCGACGGCGTGGCTGACGTGGGCATGCTCCAGAGCGCCCATTTCAGCGTGGCTATGGGTAACGCCCCCGAGAGTGTGCGCCGCTGCGCCGACCGCATCACGACGCCCAACACCGAGGACGGCTGCGCCGCGGCCATCGAGCAGTATATCCTCACTGAGGTGCAGCAGACGGAGATTCCCCTCGACGCCCTCAACGAGCAGTCGGCGTCGACGCTCATGGGCAACCTCGGCATCCAGTACACCTACGCCGATGCCGCGCGTGTCGAGGCCACCATGCCCGTCGACCACCGCACGCGCCAGCCCTTTGGCATCCTCCATGGCGGAGCCACGCTCGCCCTCGCCGAGACGGTAGCCGGACTGGGCTCGATGATCGCCTGTCCGCCCGAGTGCTTCGTCGTCGGACAGCAGGTCAGCGGCAACCACATCAGCAGCGCCCACGAGGGCGACACCGTGCGCGCCGTCGCCACAGCCGTCCACATCGGCCGCAGCACCCACGTCTGGAACGTCGATGTCTTCACCAGCACCGAGAAGCTCGTCAGCTCCATCCGCGTCGTCAACAGCGTCATGCTGAAGAAATGATGCCCGCCTGACGGCTGTACGGACCCTTTGCCCTGCGGACACCTGTCCGCAGGGCAAAAAATCACACGACATGGCAAATTACATCAACATAGGCAATGTGGCGTTCAAGCGAGTCTTGCAACGCGAATACATCGATAAGTCGGGGCTTATCTCCGTCACCAACGACACGCTGTTCAGTGAGAAGTGCTTCACGTGCGTGAGCCGCTGCCGCCGCTTCGGCAAGTCGATGGCGGCAAAGATGCTCTGCGCCTACTATGACAAGTCGTGCGACTCGCGGGACTTGTTCCGCGGGCTGGAGATAGAGACCCATCCTACCTTTGAGGAGCATCTCAACAAATACCCCGTCATCTATGTCGACATGACAGACTTCGTCACCAAGTATCACGGTGAAAGGTCAATAGTGGACATCATCCAGCGCACGCTTATAGAAGACATTTCCGAGGTGTATGCGGATGTGGCTGTCAAGGAGACCGACGACCTGATGGATTATCTGTTGCGCATAGCGAACGCCACCGGTGAGCAGTTTTTCTTTATCGTTGACGAGTGGGATGCCATCTGTCGCGAACTTGAGAACAACAGGGATGCTATGGGCGAATATGTCAATCTCTTGCGTCGCATGTTCAAGAGTTCGTCCGCGTCACGCGTGTTTGCCGGAGTCTATATGACAGGCATCCTCCCCATCAAGAAGTACAAGACCGAGTCGGCACTCAACAACTTCCGCGAGTATTCGATGATAGATCCGAAGGGAATGGCAGGCTATTTCGGTTTTACGCGCGACGAGGTGCGGATGCTCTGCGAGAGGCACGGCATGGAGTTCGAGGACATGGTGAAATGGTACGACGGCTACAGAATCGGCAGCGAACCCTCGATGTTCAACCCCAACTCGGTCATGGAGGCGATAGCGGCCAAGTATTACCAAGGTTACTGGGCATCGACAGGTTCTTTCGATGCCGTGACGCGCTATATCCAGATGGACTTCGATGGTTTGCAAGGCGACATTGTGACGATGCTCGGCGGCGGTTCGTGCCCGGTCAACACCACCAGTTTCCAGAACGATCCCGCCATCATCAACAACAAGAACGACGTGTTCACCGTGCTCATCCACCTCGGCTATCTTGCATACGACAGGGACGAGCGTCGTTGCTTTGTACCCAACATGGAGGTGGCGGGCGAACTGCAGAATGCCATCGAGGCGAACAACTGGACCAACGTGATGGACACCCTCAGGGACTCTGACGACCTGCTCCGCGACCTCCTCGACGGAGAGGCGGAGGCAGTGGCCGCAGGCATCGACGCAGCTCACGAGCGAAATGCGAGCATCTTGAAATACAACGATGAGAATGCCCTCGCCTGCGTCATCAACCTCGCCCTCTACACCGCCCGCAACAAGTACAAGATAATCCGCGAGATGCCCGCGGGCCGAGGCTTCGCCGACATGGTGTTCATCCCTTGGCATAATGTCAATCTGCCCGCC
>JABUTZ010000042.1:0-1653 GCA_021443415.1 Bacteroidaceae bacterium
AGGCGCATAACTCCCATTCATTAACTCCCAGCGCTGTTAAGCGCATAACTCCCATTCATTAACTCCCAGCGTCGCAGGCGCATAACTCCCGTAAACGAAGTGACAAGAGACGAGATATTCAACACGTGGACCCACGGAGTGGGTGTGCTCTTCACGCTCGCCATGTCGTGGCTCCTGCTCATACCCGCCTACGGGCTGGGCTGGGTAGGTGCTATGTCGGTCACCGTGTTTGTCTGCGGCATGCTGACGATGTATCTCGCCTCCACCATCTATCACCTCTGGCGCTCGTCGGCGGTGAAGCGCACCCTGCGCATCATCGACCATATCGGCATCTACGTGATGATCGCCGCCTCCTACACGCCCATCTGCCTCTGTGTCGTGGGCGGCTGGCTCGGCTGGCTCGTCTTCGCCCTGCTCTGGGCTGTCGTCGTGGCTGGCGCTTTCTACAAGATTTTCCTCATCGGCCGCTGGCCAGCCCTCTCGCTGGGCATCTACCTCGCGATGGGGTGGAGCGGTGTGCTGATGGCTGTCCCCGTCTATCGCAACATCGGTACGGCGGCCCTCGTCTGCATCCTCTGCGAGGGACTCTTCTACACATCGGGCACCTACTTCTACGCCCGCGACTCGCGTCCCTACTACCACGGCATCTGGCACCTCTTCGTCCTCGCCGGCAGCATCGCCCACTGGCTCGCCGTCTATTTCGTTGTCAACTGACCGCGCCGTCAGACAGTAGAACATTGACAGCACCCTGTCCGCTCGTGTGGCGGACAGGGTGCTGTCGTTGGTGTTCCCAAGGAGCTGCGAACGGGTTTTGCCCCCTTTGGACGCTTACTTGTTCGCGGGGCGCTTGTAGCCGTCCTGGGTGCAGCGCTCCTGGATGTGGGCGATGCGCTCGTCGGTCTCGGGGTGGGTGGAGAACATCTTCGAGAAGTAGGAGGCGGCAGACGACTGCTGTGAGCTGCCGCTCTCGAGCGTCTTGATCTTCTCGAAGGCGAGGATCATGTTGTATGGGTTCTTGCCCGAAGCCTTGAGGAAGTCGTAGGCGTAGTCGTCGGCCTCGGTCTCCTGCTTGCGCGAGTAGCGGGCTGACATGAACGACTTGCCGAGCTCGCAGAGCTGGCTGTCGGTGATGCTCGCCACGGTCGAGTTGAGCGAGCCGGCGGCGTTGAGGATGGCTGTGTTGAGCAGTTCCTGCTTCATGGCGTTCTTCGAGTGCTCCTTGCCCACGTGGCCGATCTCATGGCCGATGATGCCCATCACCTCGTCGTCGGTCATCGAGTCCATCAGTCCCGAATAGACGCGCACGCTGCCGTCGGCACAGGCGAAGGCGTTGATCTCCTTGGTGAGATAGACCTTGAAGTTGAGCGGAGTCTCGCCCACGGATGTGATGCCCTTGGTGAGGCGGTTGAGACGCTGCGTGTAGGCGTTGTTGGCGGGGGCGATCTGGCTCTGCTGGTCGAGCTGGACGACAGCCTCGCTGACATACTGCTGCACCTGGGCGTTGCTCAGGGTCATCGCCTGCACGCCCTGGCTAAGCGCCGTCATCGTGCGCGTGTTGCTCAGCATCGAAGAGCAGGAAGTGGCGCCGCAGACGATGGCGGCACCCATGAAAATCTTGAGGAAATTCCTAATCATATTCACTACGTATTAGTT
>JABUTZ010000042.1:1800-4825 GCA_021443415.1 Bacteroidaceae bacterium
AGACTACAGACTACAGACTACAGACTACAGACTGCAGACTACAGACTGCAGACTACAGACTACAGACTACGGATGGCTTAACTTAAACTAACTACAATACCATGAAGAGAATCTTGACTGTTTTGACGACGCTCTGTTGCGTCCTCGCGCTGTTCGCCGACCCGATAGGCCGCGAGCAGGCGACATCGTTGGCACGGAAGTACGTGCGCGGGAACATCGCCCCGAGACTGGTCAATGCTCCACGGCGAGCCGCCGCGTCGGCAACCGCCACACCGCCCCTCTATGTCTTCTCGCGCGGTGAGAACCAAGGCTTTGTGATCGTTGCCGGCGACGACTGCGCACCCTCCATAATCGGTGTCGTCGACAAGGGCGAATACGACGAGACGAAGTTCCCGCCCGCCCTCGTGTATTTGCTCGACGAGTGGAGCCGCTATATCACCAACGCCCAGGCGACAGGTACGAACACGCCGCGAGGACTGCGCAAGTCGCTCGGCACCTACGACATCGCCCCTCTCATCCAGACCTTTTGGGGACAGGGCGACCCCTACAACCGCCGCTGCCCCTACCTCGACTCGGGCGTGGTCCACTCGGTGACTGGCTGCGTAGCCACCCAGGGAGCCATGCTCGCCTACTACTGGCGCAACGAGTGCTACGACTGCGTCCAGGAGGACACGCCCCTCTACAACTTCGGCGAGATGGGCGAGGACTCCGACATGCAGATCAAGGCTGGCACGCCCTACCGCTGGGACCTCATGCACGAGCGCTACGGCTATATCGGCGGCGTCGAATATCCGTTCACGGCTGAGAACGGCGACGCCGTGGCCGTGCTCATGGCCACCATCGGCATGACCTCGAAGCTCTACTACGGCCGCGAGACGGGCGGTTCGCTCGGCGATCTCAACAAGGCCCTGCAGTCGCAGCTGGGCTTGGCCGGCGACTTCATCTACCGCAGCGGCTACAAGGACGACGATTGGTACGGCATGGTCATCGCCAACCTCCAGAACCACCAGCCCATCGGCTATGCCGGCGGCGGACACGCATATATCCTCGACGGATACAGCAAGTTTGATGACACCTTCCACTTCAACTTCGGCTGGGAGGGATTCCAGGACGGCTACTTCACGCTCCTGCCCGACGACCCCGTGGCGGCAGGCGGATACAAGAGCAACCAGCACATGCTCTGCAACGTCCTCCCGCTCCATCCCGCCCTCGACGCGCGCGTCCTCGACGAGGAGTTCGTCTACGGTCAGGAGAATACGTTCCGGGTGCTCGTGACCAGCCGTTCCGCCGCCCGCTACAACGGACTCTATGTCCTCCTGAGCGCCGAGGCGGCTGACGCGGCTTCCGCCACCACGACATCGCTCTACGACAAGAGCACCGCGATTGCGCCGGGCGAAAACGTCGAACTCACCTTCCGCTTCACCCCCGACCGCTACAAGCCCTACCACTATGCCATCTACGACAAGAACGGAGGACTGATAAGCACTGGCACCATCAAGATGACAGGCCCCGACCCGGGCGAACCCACCGAGTTCGCACCCTACGTGGTCAAGGGGGAGAACGACCTGAGCGACAAGCATCTGTATACTCTCTGCCTCAACACGATGGCTGAGAAGCGCGGCTACCTGACGGCGAGCAACTACGCCCTGACCACGGGCGACACCAAGGTGACCGACAAGCAGAAGTTCGCCATCATACGCACCTCGCGCGGCATCTATCTCTACAACCAGGCCGCCTCCCGCTTCATCTCTCCCTCGAGCATCGCCGTCAACGCCAAGCCCCAGGGCTACTTCGCCATGTTGCCCGCCCTCATCGACAACCGCTGGGTGGTCGTAGGTCCGCAGACCGACAAGGCTCTGCAACACAACGCCTCGAAGGCCGTCTCCGTGGCGGCGCTCGGCGACCTCGACGCCGGCAACCAATGGCTCATCGAGGCTGTCGCCGAGGCCGACGCCGCCAAGGTGGCGGCCGCACGCGAGGCGGTGGAGGCTTACGAGGCTTCGCTGCCCGAGGTCGTCAAGGCCACGAGCGTGACGTTCGTGGAGAATCCCAAGACGCTCGCTGTCGGTGAAACTGCCGTTTTATTGCCTCTCATCACACCCTTCGGCGCCTCCGCGAACGCGGTGGAATGGGCAACTTCCAACCCCGAGGTGGCTACCGTCGAGGACGGCGTGGTCACCGCCCAGGGCGTGGGCTTCGCCGCCGTGACCGCCACCGTCAACGGCATCGCCGGCAAGTGCCAGGTGGTGGTCGGCGAACCCTTCGACACCAATCCCGTCAGCGACCTCTCGCAGCTCAGCGAGGAGGTGGTCTATGACTTCAGCGTCAACCTGCGTGGCTACCTCTCGATGGGTCCCTCGACGATGGAGAACGGCAAGCGCAAGCGCACCGCAAGCGAGCAGTTCGCCATCGTGAAGGGCGACAAGGGATACTACATCTGGAACCCGACCCATAACCGCTTCGTGCCTGCCGACGGCGAGCGCTCGATGCCCTGTCCGAACGGCACCTACAGCATCAAGGCGGCGAAGACGGAGGGTCGCTGGATATGGGAGAATACCGCCAACGGCAACTGGCTGCAGCACTACGAGGGCGGTGCCTTCCGCATCTACGCCTGGCACACGCAGGACGACGGCAACCAGTGGCTCATCACTCCCTCGGGCACACTGAGCGAGGAGTCGCTCGCCGAGGCCAAGCACCGCATCGCCGCCTACGAGTCGGCAACGCCCTACATGCTCGTGTTCGCTAAGTCGGACGTGGTTATCGAGGTCGGCTCTGCCACCTCGCTCGCCGCTGAGATACAGCCCCTTGCGGCTCGCGGTGCCACGGTGACGTACAAGAGCAGCGACGAGACGGTGGTCAAGGTGTCGGAGAACGGACTTGTCTCGGGCATCGGCGAGGGCGTGGCGACCATTACCGCCACCTGCGGCACCATCAGCGCCACCTGCCGCGTCAGTGTCAAGGCCCCATTCGTCGCCTACGACGTGACCAGCATCGACCAGATTGTCGATGGCGACATCTACACCTT
>JABUTZ010000042.1:4937-12728 GCA_021443415.1 Bacteroidaceae bacterium
TATATATGGAACGTGGAGGGACGCAAGTTCGTGCCCGCTACGGGCAAGGCCGTCCAGGAGCGTCCGAACGGCTATTTCAAGATGTCCGCCGCCAACGAGGAGGGTCGCTGGATCCTGACCAGCTCGGCGAGCGGTTGCTGGTTGCAGCACGGCGGTGCGTGCCAGTTCCTCGTCGACGACAAGTGGATGACGCAGGACGGTGGCAACCGCTGGAAGATCAGCGCCGTCGGTCGCATGAGCGACGCTGTGGCGGCTGAGGCACGCGCCATCGTCGAGGAGTACGAACTGACCGTCGGAAACGTGATTTCCGCCATTTCATCGGTGAAGGACGGCACCGCCTACCTCCTCTACACCGACCGCGGCAGCATGGTGACCGACGAGCAGCACACCGTCCAGGGTTCGTGCGTGCAGAGCGACTTCCGCCTCGACACCGAAGACCCCTGCCAGCAGTGGGGTATCCTCAAGCGCGGCGAGCAGTACTACCTCTACAATGTCGCCAGCGACGAGTTCTTCATCAGCGACGAGGAGCCTCTCGCCCTCAACATCGTGGCGCAGTCGGGCAAGTTCATGCTGACCGACACCGCCGACCGCGTAGTCAACATCGGCACCGGATATGCCGATGGAATCGACATAAACGACTGGTTCACGCCCGATGCCGGCAACCTCTTCACCATCTGCAAGACCCCCGCCTCGTACGACACCGCCGCCGTGCGTGCGCGCCTCGAGCAACTCGTTCCCGTGCTCGCGCCCACAGCCGTTAGCGACAAGCAAGGCGTCTATGACCTCCAGGGTCGTCGCCTCGACCGCCCAGCCAAGGGACTCTACATCATCAATGGAAAAAAAGTTGTGGTTAAGTAATAGGTAATAAGTAATAGGTAATAGGTAATAAGTAATAGCTAATAAGTAATAAGTAATAGGTAATAAGTAATAGGTAATAAGTAGAGGCTGTCCGATGGTTGTCGGGCAGCCTCTTTTGTTTGTTCGGTGCCAAGCGGCTTTCCAGCCAACTTTGCACGCAACTACGTATTACCTATTAGCTATTACCTATTAGCTATTACCTATTACCTATTACCTATTAGCTATTACCTATTACCTATTAGCTATTAGCTATTAGCTATTAGCTATTACCTATTAGTTATTAGCTACTTTTTCCGTTTTCGTCTTGCCATCGGCGAAGGTGGTGCGGCGGATGACGATCTCGCCATGGCGGGGGGCGGTGAGACGCTGGCCGGTGAGCGAGAAGTACTGGACGCTGACGGGCTGGGCTGAGGTCGTGGCCTCGGGAGCGGAGATGGCGTCCTCGGTGTTGGGCGTGAAGCGGATGGTGATGCTCTTAATCGCCTCGTACACACTCTCGTAGTAGACAGCCATGGCACCCGTGTTGTAGTCGTATGACACAGGGTAGATGGACAGCGGATTGAGCGTGATGACACCCTTCTCGAGGTCGGCGGTGCCCGTTATCTGTCCCTCCTGACGAGTGCCAGCCTTGTAGGCTCCGAGCGGAATGTTGCGGGTGTAGTCCCACTCGCTGCCAGCCATCGCCTTGTAGGGATACTCGTAGTTGGTCTGCACCTCGCCGCAGATGGACGGATTGGAGGTCACAGCGCCCGTGGCGGGGTCGTAGGTCAGCTGGAGCTGGCAGCCGTAGCCGTAGGAGTCGATTGTGTGGAGATTGTAGATGAGGAACTTGTTGTCGGTGAAGCGCACGTAGGCGGGAGTCTGCTCGTTGAACTGCTGGTAGACCTCCAGTTCGCCCGTATAGGCGTTGCGGTCATAGACGAACGACTTGCTCTCCACCACGCCGTTGGCGGGGCAGATGGCACTGTAGAGGCCGAACTCGTAGGGCGAGAGTTCGCCGTCGGCACCCACCATCAGCACGAGGTGCGACGGACAAGCCCAGCCCTCGCCAGCCCAGTAATAGACGATGTCCTGGTTGGTCGGAGCCGACGAGTCATCGTCCCAAACGTAGAGATACTGCGCCGAGCCCGTGCCGTCGTTGAACTCGAACAGCGGAGTGCCGCTCTTGATCGTGATGTTGCGCGTCGAGGGCGTGTATGTGGCGGCGATGGGACCGGCCTGGTTGATGTAGTAGTTTGAGAGGATGACGCCGTCCTCCGTCTCGGGGTCAGCCGTGATGGTGAAGTTGCGCATGTCCTTGAGATAGAGCGTGGTGCCATTCTCGTAGGTCATGTAGTTGAGCACGATGTATTCGCCTACGACATCGTCGACCGAACCCTCGGGGTCGGTCTCCTCGTCGTCGGTCTCCTCCACGCGCACGTTGTTGAGGTAGAGGAAGGCGTGGAAGGCGGGCGAGACGCAACGAATGGCGAAGTAATAGACCCCCGACGTCTTCGCCTCGGGCAGGAGGACGGAGTAGTCGGTCATTTCGGCGGGCACGCTCGGCACGGACAGGATAGTCTTCGGCAGAGCCTCCGCCGTGCGGCCGTCGCCATAGCGCACCTCGAACGCCTCGGGGTAGTCCATCATCGATGAATAGGCGGAAAAAGTCAGCTTGTAGCGCTTGCCCGCCTCGTAGACGATGGGGGGCGAGACGAGCCAGTCGTCAGCCGCCTTCTCCTCGTTGTAGTAGTACATCGCCATGTTCTCGTTCGTGTCGTACGTCCACGTGCGGTTGTCACCGTTCGCGTCGATGATGGTGAAGAAGTTGAAGAGGTCCGCCGCCTCGGTGAACGACGCGCCGTAGGGAGGCGTGAGCGGCGAGCCCACGATGAGGTTGTTGGAGTAGGCGCTCTTGCCCTTCTGTCCCGTGCCATCGGTGGCATAGACGAGATAGACGTAGCGCGTCAGGGCTGACGGGTGCGTCTCCGTGAAGCGGCGCTCCCTGAGACCCGTGGCTACCGTCTCCTCGCCCGGGTAGCGCACGACGGTGTAGGTGAGCGACTCGGTGTCGATCGGATAGCCGTTGACACCGTCCATCGGTGCGTCCCACGTCAGCGTCGTGGTCAGTCTGTCGGCAGTCAGCGTGATGTTGGTAGGAGCCTTTGGCTGGTCGTAGCCGGCGTAGAACTTGCGCTTGATGCGCAGTCCCTCCTCGCCCTTGGCGTTGACGGCATAGACGGAGACGGCGACCGAGCCCTGGAGGAAACTCATCTCCTCCGTCTGCACGCGCTCGCCCGGCTTGGCGGTGAGTACGGACAGCTCGCTGCCGTCCTCACTGTCAAGGATATAGATGGTCATGTCGCCCGTCAGAGGGTTGCCTACGTAGTCGGTTGTGGGAGCCGTCATCGCCATGCTGCCGGCCGTGTTGTCGGTGGCGGAGAGGACGAACTCGAAGTCGCTGACCGTAGCGGGGGCTGTGAAGCGGGGCTCGAGGAAGAACGTGCCGCCCGTGAGCAGGTGGAGCGGATAGTAAGCCACCATGCCCGCATAGACCTTATCGATGTCGATCTCCATCACGGGCGTGTAGTCCTCGTGGGGGAAGTAGTCCGACGCACTCTGGTGGAGCCAGTAGAGGCGGTCGTTGGCGTTGCAGAACCACATGCACTGCAGGTAGCCGCCGTTGACGAAGGGGTCGCCCTCCATGAAGCCGCCGCACGAGAGCACGCCGAGGGTGGCTATGCGCGCGTCGTTCTTGCGGATGCGCGCCAGGTAGTGCGTGCTCGTCGTCTTGTCGAGGTAGATGCAGAACAGCGTGCCGTCCTTGCGGCAGGCGATGGCGAGGTAGTTGCAGTTGCGGTCGAGGAAGTCGCCGATGCGCGTCATCTCGCCCGTGGCAGGGTCGATGCGCACGAGGTAGGTCTCGCTGTAGGTCACGTTGAAACCGTAGATGACATCCTCGGTGATGTCGTATGTGATGCCCGTCGTCGTGGCGCGGCAGTAGTCGGGCAGCTTGTGCTCGCTCACCATCGCCATCGTCTTAGCGTCGTAGATGCGCCACATCGGTTCCGCCTTGTCCATGCGCTCGAGGTCGTAGTACTCGTTGGAGTAGATGAGGCCGTCGTGGTAGCAGGCGCCGCCCGCCACGTATGCCTTGCAGAGCACCTGCGTGTAGTCGGGCTGGTACTTGTTCTCGTACGTCATCTTGTAGTAGCCCTCGGTCAGGCAGATGCCGTTGGTGAAGTCTATCTTGCCGTACTTGAGTGCGGACATCATCTCCAGTCCCTCGGTGCCAAGGGTGCCGAAGTACTGGGCGCTGGCGGAGGCAAAGAATAGAGAATAAAGAATAAAGAATAAAGGAAATCTTTTGAGCATATGGCGTGTGTGATTTTTCGCTGTTTTTTTAACGCAGATTGACGCAGATGTTCTTGTTGTTCGTGTGGTGAAATCGAAATGGACGCAGATGTTTTTTGCCACAGATTAACACAGATATTTCTCGAGATTTCGACGGGTCGATATATCGATATAACGTTATATCGTTATAACGACGAGGGGAGCAGCTTCTTGCCGTCGCGGATTATGAGTCCGCGGGCGGCTTTTGTCTGTCGTCCGGAGAGGTCGTACTGCGATGGAATGGCGGTTTTTTGCGTGGGGGCGAGGACGCCTGTGCCGATGGGGGCGACCTCGTAGATCTCGAGGTTGCGCACATAGACCATGCACTCGGCGGCGGTGAGGTGGAAGCCGAAGTAGCAGGTGCCGCCCTCGGTCACGGTGAATTGCGACGAGGTGAACTTCCCGAAGCCGTTCTGGTAGAGGCGCGCGTGCGTCTTTATGGTGCGCGTCTGCGCCTCCGAGGTCTGTGCGTCGCCGATGGTCACGGCGATATTCGCCGAGAACGCCTCCTGGGTCTGTATCTCGTAGACGGCGAGGTAGCGCTTGTCGGTGTCGAGGGTCACTCCGGGGGAGATGAGCCAGTCGTCCTCGTAGATGTTCGACTTGTTGGTGAATGCCATCGCGTTGCCCCAGCCGAAGGCCCACGAACCGGCGCCGGACTTGTCCTCGGTGCGCCAGTCGCCGAATGTGTCGCGCGTCACGTCGGCGAGCGAGGCCACGAGCGTCCACGTGCCGCTGTTGTCGTCGAGGTTGATGGTCTGCTCCTCCTTGGCGGACTCCACGCCTGCGAGCACTGCCGCGACGGCATAGGTCACGTCGCCGGCGGCGGTGGGAGCGAAGACGAAGGTCTCCTCGGTGCCAGCCACGCGGTCGTCCTTAGTCGCCATCAGCTTGCCGTTCTCGTAGATGTTGATGGTGAGCGGCTGGGCGATGGGCATGTCCTTGGTGTCGGTCGATGGATTCGTCCATCGGAGTGTCACCGTGTGGTCGTTGGTGTCCCAGTAGGCGGTGAAGCCCGTCACGGGATTGGGAGTCGCCTTCTCCACCTCGGTCAGTGTGGCGGCTGTCAGTGCGAGAGAGCCGTTCGGTTCGCCGCCCTTGAGGTAGACGGCGACATGGATGTTGCCGTCGGCGGGGGCTGAGAGGCGGAAGCGGCCGTCCACCGTGCCGGCTCCGTTCTTGCCGTAGATGCTCATGGTGCCAATCTGCGTCGTGAGGGCCGTGGCTGTGGGCTGGTCGCCGCAGACGATGACCACGTTGTCGGGGTCGAAGGCGGCCGCCTGCTCGAAGGTCAGCGCGAGTTCGTAGTCGGTGTTCGCCTTCACGCTGAGGGCAGGCGACACGAGGTAGTCATCGGCGCCCTTCGACGCAGTGAGGCCATTGTATGTCCATGCAGTCGTGCCCATGGCCCATGTCTTGCCGTCGCCGTTGGCGTCGATGGCTGTCCACTGGCCGATGAGCGACGATGAGAGCAGGTCGCTCGGCGTGGGTTCGTCACCGCCGGACTCACCGCCTCCCGACTCGCCGCCTCCGGACTCACCACCTCCTGACTCGCCGCCACCCTCGTCGTCGAAGGTGACAATCTCGAAGCGGAAGAGGTAGGGCGTGTGATAGTCGCCCGCCGCCGTCTCACCGTCGAAGGTGAAGTAATACTTCTCCTCGGTGGTCACCTCGATGGTGTGCGTCTCGACGGCATCCTCTGTGTAGTGGGTGCCGAGGTTGAGGCGCGCGATGCGTATCACCTCGCTCTCGTCCTTGGCGGAGAGGGGGAAGTAGCTCAGGGTGACTGACGGCGAGCCGCCCTCCTTGAGCGCCAGGGTGCGCACCTTGTACTTGCCCGGGGTCAGCTTGACACCCGAGGTGAGCATGTACTTGGCCGTCGAGGTTGACGAGTAGTTGCGCTCCATGGTCACGGCGCTGTAGTAGGCGCCGTTGTCGTAGAAGGCGTTCTCGAGGAACTTCCACGGCTTGCCCGTGTATTGCACGCAGTCCCATCCAGCCTGTGCCTTGCTGAAGTCGATGCGGTAGACGGACTCGGCGCTTACGCTTACAAAGAATAAAGAATAGAGAATAAAGAATAAAGGTAATCTTTTCATGCTGGATGATTTTTTAACGCAGATTTTATTTCACCACCTTCTTGTTGCCAATGATGTAGATGCCGTGGGCGGTGCTGGTGAGGCGACGGCCCTGGAGGTCGTGGATGGCGGCGGCGGACTGGCTGTCGGTGCGCACGCTCTCGATGGCATCGTAGCCGCTGAGGTGGCGGTGGGTGGCGTTGAGCACGAAGTTGTCCTCGATGTCGAGCTCGCCCTGGTTCATCTTGTGGACGAAGGCGACGGCGCGCAGGTTCTTCTTCACCCACGAGGCGTCGAGGCGAGCCTCCTGGTAGGTGTCCTTGGCCGCCGAGAGCGGACGGATATAGCCCTTGGTGAACACCACGTCGAAGTAGCCGTTCTCGTCGATGTCCAGCTTGCTGCCCGTGTTCTCGGTGAAGGCGATGCGTATGAGGCCGTTGTGGCGGAACTTCTCCACCATGTCCTTCGGAGCGTCCTCGGCGACGTCGGAGGTAACACCCTTCTGGGCGTAGTTGCCCGTGGGACGAATGTCGTCCTCGACGAGGTAGGCGGTGAGGCGGATGCCGTCGATGGCGCCAATCATTGCCTTGGCAATCTTGCCGCGCACATGGCAGGTGACGACGCCATCGGTCTCCTCAGCCTCTATCTCCACGTTCGCCTTGGCGGGGAACGCCATCGCCTGCTCGATATACTCGGTGTAGGGATCCTTGGAAGCCTCCTTGGCGGAGATGATCGGCAAGCTCTCGCCCTTGAGCACGCGGCGGTCGAACATGGCGGCGGGGTTGTAGGTGTTGGGACCGCCGAAGAGGTAGAGCAGGGCCTTGTCCTCGCTCAGCGTGAAGCGGTCGTCGAGGAAGCCGGCGTGGTGGGTGACATAGACGAGGTTGGGGGCGTAGGGCTCGATGGCCTGGTCGAGGTAGTAGACCATGAAGGGGCAGTTGACGCAGGCGAGGCCCGTGAACTCCTCGACGAGCGGCATGCGCACGAAGGCATCCTCGGAGACGTAGAGGTTGATCGTGTTCGCCTTGCCCGCACGGCAGGGAACGCCGTTGACGGCGGTCACCTCAAGACGCAGTGGCACTGACTCGCCCTCGGTGGTGGGGGCGCAGAGGCGGAAGGGCACGAACGTGCCGTCGAAGGCGGGGATGGGGGTGTCAAACTCGACGGTGTATGTCTTCACCGACGCACCCTCGTCCGCCGTCGTGGTCACCTCAAGAGACGAGATCGCCTCGCCCGTCTGGCTGCGCGCATAGAGAGTGCAGTCGAAGTCGGTGCCGGGAGCCACCGCCATGGGAGCGCCCGAAGCCTGCACGAAGGCAGTGCCCGTGACCGTCGGGTCGGCGGGCTCGATGATAGCCTCGACGAGCAGGGTGCCGCGGTTCTCGTACTTGATAAAACCCTCCTGCGCCATGTTGATGAAGCAACCGTCGTTGACGGCCGCCTTGGAGTAGCACACGATGGGGTAGGGCGTACCCTTGAGTTCAAA
>JABUTZ010000042.1:12750-22209 GCA_021443415.1 Bacteroidaceae bacterium
GCGTCGCCCATCTCGACGGGAGTGGCGAAGTAGACCTCGTTCCAACCCTCGGTGAAGTTCTCGTACTGGGCTGTGGGCTCTGCCGTCAGGCTGCCCGTGCGCACCCACACCGACGACCACTTCTTCGACTTCTGCTTGTAGTCGGCGCGCAGGTAGCAGCGCACGCCCACCACCTTGCTACCCTTTAGGTCGGCGAGCAGGGGGTCGGCGGCGGGGTCGAGGCAGATGCCCGCCTCGATGAAGTTGTTCATTGCCGTGCCGTGGGCGGTCACCACGTCGGGCGACAGTGTGCGCGGGGCGTAGCCGTAGCAGATGGGCTGGGCGACAGCGGCGGCTATAGAGAATAGAGTGTAGAGTGTAAAGAATAAAGGTAATCTTTTCATTTACGATTTTACGATTTACTATTTACTATTTATTTACGATTTTCCGTGGCTGATTTTTTTTTAACGCAGATTGACGCAGATGTGTTTACAGCACCGCCTTCTTGTCGCCTACGACGTAGATGCCCTTGGTGGGACGGGTGATCTGCTGGCCGTTGAGGTTGTAGATGCGCGGGGCGGCGCGGTGGGCGTTCACCTCGGCGATGGCGTCGGGGAGGCCGAGTTTCGACTCAGCGGCGTTGATGATGTTGCGCTTGTCGCAGGCGTTGGCCTTGGAGCGCGAGAGGAAGGCCACGACGGTCATCTGGGTGGGATCCCAGTCGCTGTCCATCTCGACGGTGAACGACTGCTCGTAGGCGCCGCCGTCGCCCACCTCCATGCCGTACATCGGCGTGAGGCACGTGCGGATGACGTTCTGCTGCCAGTAGTCCTCGCCGGGGAAGAGAGCCATGAAGTCCTCGTCGTCGGGCTTCTCCTGGCTGTTGGTGTAGACGTTGTCCTCCATGACATAGACGGTGAGGTAGAGCTTCTCGCCCTCGGGCAGTACGCCGGCGGCTATGTCGCCGCTCACGTTGATGGCTATCTCCTTCTTGTCGTCGCTGAGCTTGCCGTCGACACCCACGCTGGCGAAGGTCGGCGTGGTGAGGGCCGGCTCGTAGAGCAGGCCGTCGACGAACATCGGGGTGACAACCCAGACGGCGGGGTTGGTCTCGATGGCGAGCGTCGGGTCGAGGACGTTGGGATAGGCCGTGCGGTTGACCGCCATCACGGGCATGTAGACCTGGCTGAGGTCGCCGTTGACGAAGTCGATGAGCAGGGTCGTCGCGTCGTCATACTCGTTGCCCGCCTCGATGTCGAAGGTCATGAACTGGTCATTCATGTGCTGGTTGACCACCACCATGCGCTCGCCGTTCACCTCGAGTCCGGGCAGGAGGATCGTCTCGTAGTACTTGGCTGAGTTGTGGTCGTTCTCGGCGCAGAAATACTCCACGAGCGGCTTCATCACGTAGTTGGCGGCCACATCGGCGGGCACGCCGATGGTCTCATATTCCTTCGGGGTCGCCACCTTGTTAGCCACGCCGTTCACCTTGCTCACCTCGACGGTGTGCTTGCCCGAGCCAAGGGCGTAGAAGGGCAGGCTCACGTTCGACTGGTTGGCGGGTGTGATGGCCTGCGAGAAGTTGATGGCCTCGGTGTGCGACTGTTCGCCGAAGCGGTATACGAGCTCGACGCTCGTGATGTTGTTGGTGCCGGGGTTGACGAGGCGCATGATGCCGCCCGAGGCCTGGTCCTTGGTCTGCACGGGTACGCAGTAGAGGTCCATGATCTCGCAGAGGTTGACCATCGTGCCGCCCTCGTCGACGATGGTCGCACTGGCGAAGATGGGCGATGTCGGCTTGCCCGTCTGCTCGTTGATGAGTTCGATCCACTGGTTGCCTCCCTCCTCTTCCGACACGGAGCAGTTCATTATGTACTGGCACTTCTCGGGGCTCGCTGTGCCGAACGACGAGAACGGGATGCACGACTCGCCGGCACCCACGGGCTTCATATCGGCGAAGTAGCCGATGACGAGGTCCACGCCCTCCTCGATGACGTAGGGTTCGTCCAGCTTTATCTTGTTCCAGCTGCCCTCCCAGTTGGAGGCGTCCGCCTGCTTGTTGACCAGCGAGGCCGAGGCGGAGGCCACGTTCTCGCCGTCGAGGCTCGTGCGCACGAAGAAGTCAGCCTTGGGCGAGAACTTGGTAGTGTTCCAGCCGAAGCTGATGTGGGTCACCTTCTTGCCCGCATACTTGGCCACCATCGAGTTGGGGAAGATGACCGCTACGCCGATGCGCCAGTTGCCGTTGACGCTGATGCCCATGTCGTTCCACATCTGCTGGTTGACGTCGAGGTAGGACAGTTCGACGGTGCCCGACGACGCCTTCTTGACCTTCGACGCACCATTGGCGGCGCGCTCGTGGCCGCTCAGCTTGAAGAAAGGCTGCTGGGCGAGGGCACAGGTGATTACTGACAAGCAAAGGACAAGGAGTAGAGCAATTCGTTTCATAAGCATTTATGTTTAAATTATTTTTATTATCAGTCAACTACGTATCAGCTATTACTTATTAGCTATTAGCTGCCACTTACTTATTTTATGCAAAGTTAGTGTTTTTATTTATAATTTGTTTGGTGGAAAGGGGAAAAACGAGTAATTTTGTGCCAATTATGCAAAAAAAGATGATAATATGAAGAAAATAATGCTTGTTTTGGCGGCTGTCTGCCTGTCGGCGGCGGCAAGTGCCATTCCCGCCCGCCCGGTGAAGAAAACAGTGAATGTCAACGGCCGTGAGGTCACCCTCACCCTCGTGGGCGACGAGGCCCGCCACTACTGGCGCGCCGACGACGGCAAGGCTTACCGGCTGACGGACGACAACAGCGCCGAGCTGCTCGACCTTAATAAGATGAAATACGTGCCCAAGCAGACACGCCAGATGAAGGAGACGGCGGAGGCCGCCACCTCGGTGGACGGCATGCGCCGCATCGCCGACCGTCGCCGCACCCAATATACAGGTCAGCGCCGCGGACTCGTCATCCTCGTCAACTTCACCGACAAGAAGATGAGCATAACCAACCCCCAGGATGCCTTCTCGAGCGTCATGAATGACGAGGACTACAAGGAGTACGGCCAGTACGGCTCGGTGCACGACTACTTCTACGACCAGTCGTACGGAATGTTCGACTTCAAATTCGACGTCGTCGGCCCCGTCACCCTGTCGAACAAGATGTCGTACTACGGAGCCAACGACTCCAGAGGCGACGACGTGCGTCCCGGCGAGATGGCCTACGAGGCCGCCAAGCTAGTCGACGACCAGGTCAACTTCAAGGACTACGACTGGGACGGCGACGGCCAGGTGGAGAACTTCTTCATCGTCTACGCCGGCTATGGCGAGGCGCACGGAGCCGACAAGAACACCATCTGGCAGCACGCCTGGGACATCTACTCGGCTACGGGCAAGACCCTCTACCTCGACGGAGTGCTGGTCAACACCTACGCCTGCAGCAGCGAGCTCAACGGCACCAGCGGCAAGCAAATGAGCGGCGTGGGCACCTACTGCCATGAGTTCAGCCACTGCTTCGGCCTGCCCGACTTCTACTGCACCAACTATGGTCACAGCCAGATGACCATGGACTACTGGAGCCTCATGGACAAGGGCGGCTACGGCAACGACGGCTACTGCCCGACCGGCTACACAGCCTACGAGCGCTGGTGCTGCGGCTGGCTCACTCCCAAGGAACTCACCGAACCCATCACCATCGACCGCCTTGCCGACATCGAGGAGGAGGGCGACGCCTATATCCTCTACAACCAGGGCAACAAGAACGAGTACTACATGCTCTACAACGTCCAGAAGACAGGTTGGAACACGTACCTCGACGGCCACGGCATGCTCGTGCTCCACGTCGACTACGACGCGACGGCTTGGGCCGAGAACACGCCCAACAACAACGCCAGCCACCTGCGCATGACGCCCATCTGCGCCGACAACAAGGCCACGTCGAGCACATCCTCGGGCGACCCCTATCCCGGCACCTCGCGCAACACTAAGCTCACCGACACGTCGACCCCTGCCGCCACTCTCTTTAACAAGAACAAGGACGGACGCAAGTTCATGGGCAAGCCCATCGAGAACATCACGGAGAAGAACGGCATCATCAGCTTCGAGTTTGACGGAGGCATCAAGGTCGCCGACGCCGAGGCTCCCGCTGTAGAGGCTAAGGAGAAGTCGCTCGCCCTCAGCTGGGCGGAGGTGGACGGAGCCGACTCCTACGACATCGAGTACGGTGTCTATGACGAGGAGGCCGCCGAGAAGGTGAAGACCTACTTCGACCTCACATTCGACTTCGGGATCACCACCGACCAGAGCGCCGACATCAGCGGCAAGCTCGACGCCAACCTGCCCGTGGCGGGTTTCACGGGCTACAAGCTCTACAAGGGCGCCAAGGGACTGAAGTTCGGTTCATCGTCGGCGAAGGGCTACCTGACCTCGCCGTCGATCGCCTCGGAGTGGGACGAGGTGGCGGTTACCGTCACCGCGAGCCCATATTCGCAGTCGTCGACAGCCTCGATCTCCATCGTCGGCGTTGACGCCGACGACAATGTCATCGGCACGGCGGTGAAGACCACCCTCGAGCGTGACAACCAGGCGATTACCGTAGTGCTGAGCACCGAGGGCCTCGACAAGGTGCGCGTGCTCGCCACCGACGGCCGTGCATACGTAGGCAGTTTCAAGGTCGCCGACAACGGCAACCCCTATGTCAATCCCACCCTCGTCGAGGGAGTCAAGGACACCGAGCTGGAGGTTGCCGTCGAGGCTGTCGCCTGCACCTATTTTGCCCGCGTGCGCGGCGTGAACAGCGCGCGCCAGAAGGAAGGCGCGTGGAGTCCCTACACCACCACGCCGTTCATCCCCACCGCCATCAGTGATGTCAAGGCTGAGCGCAAGGCATCAATCGTCACCTACACCCTCGATGGCCGCCGCATCGCCCGTCCGACCGCCAAGGGAATTTATATCAGCGACGGCAAGAAGGTCATCCGCTGACCTTCCGACCGCCACGTTGCCGCCAAATTGCAATTAGGACTGCCGTTCACCCGAACGGCAGTCCTAATTCATTTAATGTCTTGTCCGAAAATGTTCAAAGTGCGGGGGGAAAATGTTCAATGCCGTGTCCAAAAATGTTCAAAGTGCGGGCGGAAAATGTTCATTGCGGCAGTGCAAAGGTATATCTTTTATCTGATTCTACCAAATATTTGTGCGTTGTATTCTCCCCACGCCTGACTCTCAGCCTCCTTGCGGCTTTCTGTCCCGGGGCTCCAAAAGTGCGGTTCAGTTCCTCACTTACATTGTAGGTCTGCATTTTTGTCTTCATTTTGTTTGGTGGTGGATAGAGAAAGAAAGTCAGTCCTTGAGGCAGGACAGTGGGATTACCTTGACACCATCGGGACGTGTGTATGCCATTTGCCCTCCTGTCAAAATGATGAGCAAGTCGGGCTCGCGCAGGGGTACCTGCTTTGCCTCTCTATTGTGCTCCTGGATTAGTTTTTTGAGTTCCAGGAGATGTGAAGCACCGTCGTTAATCTCATGGCTGCCAAGTTTACATTCAATCAGCGCATAGCGTCCATCTGCAAGATGAAGGACGAGGTCAGCCTCCAGTCCGTATCGGTCGCGGTAGTAGGAGAGCGTACCATCATGGGCGGCGGAATATACTCTGAGGTCGCGTGCACACATCTGCTCGAATATGAAACCGAATGTTTTCAGTTGCGTCATCAAGGCATCGGGTGTCAGTCCAAGGGCTGCAACGGCGATGGACGGGTCGCAGAAGGCGCGCTTCGGACGGCTTTGTATTGCCGTCTTGCTTCTGATGGCGGGACACCACGCATCGATGTCCATGATGACAAAGAGTTTCTCGAGCGCCTCAACATAGTTCTCGAATGTAGGTCGGCTACACTCTATGTTGTCCGCCGCCGTCACATCGCTGAAGATGGACGCTGTTTTTGCCAATGTCGAGATGTTTCTTGCGTAAGACTTCAATATAAGACGTGCCAGTTTTGAGTTTCGCTTCACTCCGTCGATGCGTGAGATGTCGTTCTTATAAACAGACTTGACATATTCTGTTGCGACAAGCAGTTTTGACGTGTCGTCCTGCAGTCTGAGCGTTGCCGGCCAACCTCCCCTACAAGCAGCGAAGATGATCTCTTCCATTGTCAACTCTGTCTGAGCAAAGACCTCCTGCTGTGGATTGTCGAACATATCCATCAGCGAGATGGTGCCGTTCGACTCCCCATACTCCCACAGGCTCATGGGTAGCATCTCCAAGCGCGAGATGCGTCCCGTTCCGCTGTGGTGTATCTTGCTGTCATCAATGGCATTGGAACCAGTCAGAATGAACTGTCCTGCCATGCCTCGTTCATCAACCTTTGTTCTCACCGCATCCCACAGCATTGGGGCATCTTGCCATTCGTCGATGAGGCGTGGAGCCTCTCCTTCCAACAGAAACGAAGGTTTGGTCGCAGCTGTCATCAGGTATTCCTCGCGATGGTCGGTGTCCTGCAGGCTGATTATGCTGCGCGCCCACTGAGCGGCAGTCGTTGTCTTGCCGCACCATTTTGGTCCTTCTATCAGCACCGCACCCATAGCACTGAGATGAGCCTTCAGTTGAGAGTCAAAAACCCGTTGTAGATATGCCATAAATCCTCTGTTAAAAAATTGTGATTTTTATTCAGCCGCAAAGTTAGTTATTTTTAGTTATATAGGCAAGTTTATTTTACATTTTTGAGGTATTTTATTTTACATTTTTGTGGTATTTTGTTTTACATTTTTGAGGTAAATCGTTTGGTGTTTTTGTGGTGAGGGGGGGGCAAAGGAGAAGTGGCGGAGGCACATCCGGGGAGGGTGTGTGCCTCTGCCACTTCGCGGGGCGGGCGCATGGGCGGTGCCATGCGTATGTGGGTTATGTGTGGAGCTTAGTCGCAGACGGGGCGGATGGTGAAGCCGTAGTAGCGGAGGTAGCCTATCTGGTTGCTGCCATGGGCATTGTCGTAGTAGTACAGGCTGTGTCCACGCTCCTTGTTGCCGTTGTATGGCGTTGAGCTCCAGCAGTCGCCATTGCTGGGCGACTTGACTTCCTCGTATTCGCGGTAGCCGGTGGCAGGGAGGAAGATGAAGACGTTGTGGTCGGACGGCTTCATCACCTTGAAGCCAGCGACACCGTTGTAGTTGGTTTGCCACTCCCAGTCGCAGTTGGTGGACAGCTCCAGGATTTCGGCGTTCGTGGGCAGACGCCATGTGCCGCCGAGTTCCTTGCGTGCTGCGTCCCACTGCGTGCCGGCGATGCTTATCTTATCCGTGACGAAGCTCTGGAGCGGGTCCTTGGATGTGCCGCAGTCGCCGTTGCCCGTTCCTGTGCCGTTCAGCTTGCTGAAGTAGAGGGGCCAGTTCACGTTCTCGGTGCTGGTGTACGGCTCGGTGCAGCCCCAGCCGTAGTAGTTGCCCACCTCCTCGGGGGCCGACGCGCCCAGGTTGTAGGTCGCCCACTTGACGCTCAGTCCGAGGTCGACCGGCTGGGCCGACTTCTTCTCGCGGACGGCGCGGATGAGGTGACCTTCGCTGCGGTAGTTGTCGTAGAATCCGCGTTGATTTTCACTGATGAAGATGCCATGCGCACGGGTGGCGTAGAGCGTCGCTTGGTTGATGGGGGTGGAACTCCAGTAGATGGTGTTGGAGCCGATGGTTGTTCCGGTGCGCATACCCCCATCGGGCAGGAAGATGGAGTTGCCCTCGTAGCCGGGCACCTTGCTGGTCACCTTGAGGCCCCATGTTCCGTTGACCTGAAGCCACTCCAATGTGCACTTGCTCTCGTCGATCAGTTCCTGCTGCTCCTGGAGGGTCGGCATGCGCCAGTCGCCGCCGAGCTTCACTCGGGCAATGTCCCAGTTGCCGTCGAGGTTCTTGTAGTTGGGATAGACATAGTCACGGAGCGGGTCCTTGCTCGTGCCTGCGTCGTTGATGCTTGTCGCCGAGCATGTGGGATCCAGATACTTGAAGTACGTTTTCCAGACAACGTCATCAATCAAGTCGTACGGCTTCGTGCATCCCCAGCCATAGTAGAAGCCAGCCTCGTCGGGACTGCCTGCACCGATGTTGATGTCCGCCCACTCGACGCTCAGGCCGAGGTCGACGGGCTCGGGGTCTGCCATGGGGCTTGAACCCGGGTCATAGACGGGACGGATGAGCAAACCGACATAACGTTCATAAGGCCACTTTAGGTGGCTGCGTGCATCTTTATCTAAGTATATGGCGTTGGCTTTCTCAAGGGCACTTCCCTTTGGAGTTCCGCACCAATAAAATCCGTAGGTATCGGGGTAGAGTGCCCAATCGTCAATGTATCCATCAAAAGGCAGGTATATATAGGTACCCTTGGTGTTACTTGTTACCTTATATACATCCCTGTCATTGACTTTGGTGACTGTCCATGTGCAGTTGGCGGCAGTGAGCAACTCGTCGATTTCCGACTCTGTCGGCATGCGCCATCCTCCGCCCAGTTTCACCTTGGCGGCATCCCACTCGGTGTTGGAGATGTTTGTCATGTTGAGGACGTAAGACCGCAGAGGATCGTCGGCAGAGCCGCAAGTGCCCAGTGAATATGACGAGCCTGTCAGACCTAACTTGTGGAAGTAGTCTGTCCAGGTGACTGATCCCGTGCTTGTGTCGTACGGCTCGACGCATCCCCAGCCGTAGTAGCCTCCAATCTCTCCTTCGCCTGCCGCTCCGAGGTCGAAGTTCGCCCACTTGAGTCCGCTGGGCAGGTCGAGGTCGATGGGTGTCGGCACGGGCAGCTCAGCCTCGATGACCATCTTCTTGTTGGCGATGTCCGCCACCCAGTACTTGCCTGTCTCGTAGGTCAGGTCCTTGGAGCTGTAGTGCGTGTAGCCGTATATCTTGTTGTTGATCTTGACGAGAATCTTGATGGGGTTGCCCACGGCGATGGTGCCGCCCGTGTGAATCATGTAGGCGGTGACCACGTCATTTTTCGAGGCCGTGAAGTCGAGCGTGACGGTGGCCTCCTGAGTCCATGCGCCCCTCAGGTACATCGTGCCGCCGTTGGTCATTTCGACGGGCACCTTGAACTTGACCTTGTAGACGGCCGTCGAGGGGTGTGAGAAGACGAGGGTGGAGCCCTCGAGCTTCTGGTTGGTGATGGTTGCCACCATCGTCTCGCCGTACTTGAGGTGTTCGGTGTTGTTGTTGGCCTTCTGCAGGTTGACCTTAGCCACGTCGCGTGGCGCGTAGGTGGCTGTGCCCGAGAATGCGTTGGCGTTGAGGATATAGCCGGTGTAGCTCAGCACCGCCGTGCCGTCTGCGTTCACCTTGGTGACGGCGAACTTGTAGGTCTCCGTGCCGGCGTTGTCCTTTACGGTCACCGTGTCGCCCAGTTCCCAGTGGCATTTCATCTTGCCGCCCTCCTCTTCGTAGTCCAGGCGCGAGTCCATGGTGGCGACCTGTGCGTTGAAGGTGTATGTGTGCTCCTCCGCGGGCGCCAG
>JABUTZ010000043.1 GCA_021443415.1 Bacteroidaceae bacterium
CAACTTTGATCGTTGCAATGGTTTTGTCATCCGTCCGATTTATGTCGCCTCCAATGCCGGTGCGCCCGAAGCCGTCGACCTCGGACTGAGCGTCAAGTGGGCGAACATGAACCTCGGTGCGACAAGTCCTGAGGACGCCGGCGAATACTATGGCTGGGGGTGCACGGAGCCTTACGCTACGACCGACAATGTGACCTGGACCCTCTACTTCTCCAAACTGGGCAGCACAGGCACCTCAGCCTCTGACTGCGGCACGGACAAGGACCCCCTCAAGGCGTACGTCACGAACAAGACGGGCATCGAAGGCTCGGCTTGGGACGTGGCACACTGCAGGTTCGGCGGTGGCTGGCGTATGCCCACCAAGGCTGAACTGGACGAACTGATGGCGTATGCCAACTGTAGCTGGCAATGGATGGATGACTACAACGGTGTCAAGGGATTCATGGTGACGAGCAAAATGCTGGGATTTGAGGGCAACTGCATCTTCATTCCCATGTCAGGCTACATGATCGGCAGTAGTCTCGTCACTGGCGAATCCAATTACTCATGGACAGGAACGCCATTTACAAGAACATCGCAGGCATGGTCGCAAGCTGCCGACGAAGAGAACGGAAAGATTATCTATTCACTCGACCGCTACTTCGGCCTCACCATCCGCCCCGTCTGCGACTGACCGCACACAGCGCCCCTACCATACTGAAAGCCCTCCGCGCACCAGTCGCGGAGGGCTTTCTTCATATATTCCGTTAACTCCCAATCTGCCGCAGGCAGATATTACTTCCGTTAACTCCCAGCGCCGTCAGGCGCATAACTCCCGTCAACTCCCGTCAAAACTTGTTGCAGCGCTCGAAGAAGCGGATGGCTTCGAGCTCGGCGTGCATCTGCGCCTCCTCGGCGTCGGTCATGTTCTGGAACGGGGTGCGGTTGGGGCCGAGGTCAAGGCCGATGAGCTTCATGATGCGCTTGCCGCCCACGATGTTGCCGCGGAAGTGGCAGATGACGTTGATGACCTCCTGCGAGAAGTTCTGCAGCTCGCGCGCCCTCTCGAGGTCGCCGGCTTGCCAGGCCTCGATGATGCCCACGAGGTTGTTGCCGTTGTAGTTGGTCGTGCCGCCGATGCCGCCGCGCGCGCCGCCCATGGCGAGGCAGGGCAGGATGGTCTCGTCCTGGCCGTGGAGCATGTCGTACTTGCCGTCCTTGTAGAGGCGGCACTGGTTGTACTCGTACATGCTCTCGAACGTGTACTTGATGCCCGCAAAGTTGGCGATGCGGCCATCGACGGCCTCGAGGAACTTGGTCATGGGCAGGAAGGCACCGTTGAAGGCGGGGATATGGTAGTAGTAGAAGGGCAGGTCGGGTGCTCCGCAGGCGATCTCCTCGCAGTATTTAACCAGCTCCTCGATGCGTCCCACCTTGGGGAAGGGGGGAGCCATCGCACCGATGCCCCACGCCCCGATTGCCTGGGCGTGCTCGGCGAGCATGCGGCTCTCGCGCACGCAGCAGCTGCCGACGTGCACGATGACCTTGAACGGCTTGCCGTCCGAGGCCACGATGTCGCGTGTGGCGGCTATCCACGCCTCTGCCAGCTGCTTGCGCTCCTCGGGCGTGAGCATGTAGCCCTCGCCCGACGAACCGTTGATAAACACTCCCTTCAGCCCGTTCTTAGCCAGCATGCGGGCGTAGGCGGGGATGGGCTCCAGGTTCACGTCGCCGTTGGCATGGAACGGGGTGAACGGAGCGTCGATAAGTCCGATGATTTTCTCCATGGTAGTTTTGTTATTTCTTGTTCAGGTATTTGTCCACGATGATGATGTCCTGCGTCTGGAGGTCGACCTTGCCCGCCGCCTTCGCCTTGAAGGTGATGGTCATGATGTCGGCGTCGCCCTCGAGATAGGGGTGCTCGCCGCAGTTGACGAAAGTGGGGTAGAGCGCCTTCTGTCCGTTCGAGTGCAGGCGGTCGTAGGTGAGGTTGCGCATCTCCTTGGCGCCGCCGGCGTCGATGCCCACGTACTCCCAGCGCGTCGCGTCATAGGGAATGGCGAGCGAGATGGCATTGACGCTCACCATGCCCTTGCCGCTCACGGTCAGGCGCACTGTCTCTCCCGCCTTCACCGCCTGCTTGTCCGCCTTGACGGTGATCTCACCCTCGATGGCAGGCACGCGGCGGCTGCTCACGCCGCTCTCGAGCTCGATCGCCACGGCGCTGATGTCGTAGGCGTCGATGAGACCGTTCTTGTCCAGGTCGCCCTGGTTCATGTAGCCCTCGAAGTCGGGGTCGCCGCTGCGCAGTCCGGTGTAGTTCATGTATGAGGTGAGGTCGTTCTCGTCGATGCGATTGTCGTGGTTCACGTCGCCCGGTATGTAGTATTCGCTGCCCTCCACGCGGAAGATGTACATCTCCTGTCCGCTGCCGAAGCCGCCGACGCCTTCCTCCACGTGTATCTTCAGGTAGCGCGCCGTCGGGTGCGATGCGAACGTGAACTCCTTCACCTCGCCGTTGCGCTCCCAGTCGAACGCCGTCTCCTCGTTCCATGTGCTCTTGTCCATGCTCCATGCTATCGAGCCTTTCAGCAGCACGCCGTTGCCGCCGTCGGGACGCGGCATGTACTGCAGTTTGTCGAGCACATTAACGGTGCGCAGGTCAACCGTGATGTCAAACGGCACGGCGTTCTTGCCCCACGCGGTGTGCCAGTTGCGCGCCTCGTCGAAGTCGAAGAGTTTGTCGATGCCCTGGCCGCCCTGGTTCTCGCACGTCGTCTCGGCGCGTATGCCGCGTATGGCGTGGCGCAGCGGGTCGGGTTTGGTGGTCACGCTCAGCGCCGTCCAGTCGCTCGCGCCGTCAGCGTTCACGGCGCGCACCTTGAACTTGTAGTCCGTCACGGGTGTGAGATCCTCGAACAGGAGTTGTGTGTCGGTGATGGTGCTATAGCGCATGCCCTCGAACTCTATCTCATAGAAGTCCGCGCCAGGCACTTTCTCCCACGAGGGGGTCACGGTGTACGACATGGTGTTCTCGTCTGTGATCTGCGCCTTTGGCGCTGTCAGCGCGCCGTGCGAGTTGAGCAGTGTGTGCTGCTTGTTCAGCGCCACGCCGTCGATTGTCAGTTCCACGTCGTCCGAGGTGGTGTAGCCGTTGGGGAAGAACACGTTGAGCAGTCCGTCGCTGTAGTTGTAGAATGCCGTCTGCTCCATTCCCTCGCTCTTCACTACTGCCACCTTCTTGCCGTTCAGCTTCGCCTGCACCTTCTTCGGGGCGGCGGAGGTGATGATTTGGAACGACAGCACGCGGCTCTTCGCCATGCCAACGAACGACCCCTGCGCCTTGCCCAGCTTCACTGTCAGCTGTCCCTTCTCGTTCAGCGACTGCTCGATGCCGATGTACGCCTGCTCGCCGTAGAGGTAGGCCTGCGTGCGTCCGTCGTCGTCATACTCCGTGAAGTATGTGTGGCCGCCCGGCACGATGGTATATTGGCGGAACTTGTCGGCTATCGGTTCGTTGGGGTTGTTGTGCGGAGCCGTCATAGGTATGATTGCTCCCACCTTGTAGAAGTGCGGCAGGTTCTCTATCGGCGCCGGGTAGTTGTTGAGTATCACACCGCCCTCGAACACCTTGCCCGTGTTGGCGTCGTACCACTCGCCCTCCGGCAGGTAGATGCCGTTCCTTATGTCGTTGCCCTCGCTGTCCATGCGCGTGTTCTGGTAGATGGGGGCCACAAGGATATACGGCCCGTACATGAACTGGTAGCGCGTGGCGGTGCCGAGTGTGTAGTCGTTGGGATAGTCGAGCATCATGGCGCGAAGCATCGGTTTGCCGTCGATTGCCTCGTGCGCGATAGAATAGGTGTAGGGCATCAGCATCGCCTTCAGCTTGAGGTAGTGGCGGTTGATGCTTGCCGCCTTCTCGCCGAGAGCCTGCGGATATTTCGGGTTCGCGCCCCAGCCGTCCATGTTCAGCTGCATGGGCGAGAATGTCTTCCACTGGAAGTCGCGCACGTTGACCGGTATGTTCTTGCCGCCGAAGATGCCGTCCATGTCCGAGCAGATGTTGGGCTGGCCGCTCAGTCCCGAACCGATGTAGGTCGGGATGTGGAAGCGTATGTACTCCCACTCGCCGCCGCTCTGGTCGCCCGTCCAGATGCCCGCGTAGCGCTGGGTGCCCGCCCAGCCGTCAAGCGAGATGATGAACGGGCGCGCCTCGTTGCCGTAGTAGGGCATGATCTCGCCCACGTCGCTCACGCCGTTCAGTCCGAACGAGTAGCCGGCGCCCACCCATGCCACGTCGGTCTTGAGCACGCGCACGCCGGCGTCGCGCACCTCGCGCACGATGTCGCGCTGGAGGAGAGCCTCGATGCCTTCCTTCGGGTGCAGGTCGCTCTGTGTCCACAGGCCTATCTCGACACCCTTCGAGCGGGCGTAGTCGCCAAACTCCTTGAGGTTCTCCACGTTGCCCTCGAGCGTCTCCGTCTGTCCGTAGCCGGCTCCGTAGCCGTCGTTGGGCAGCACCCAGCCGAGGGGCATGTCGGCGGCGGCGTAGCGGTCGACCACGGCGCGGGCTGAGAACTGGTAGTTGCCCTTCTCGCCGTTGAGGCTCTCCTTGACGCCGCCGTTGTCGGTCTGGCTCTCCTTGTAGTATCTGCCGTCCTCGAACTTCACGCTGCCTCCCTTGCCGACCATGCCCATGGCATCCTCGGCGCCGTCGGCCACCTCTTTCCAGTAGTCGCGGTTGTAGGCGTTCAGGTGTCCTTCGTAGAAGCCGAACTTGGGCAGCAGGACGGGCTTGCCCGTCAGCTGGTAGAAGTCGTTGAGCAGGGCCACGGGTGTCTCGCTGATGCTGAAGAAGACATCGACATAGTCGGTCTCGTGGCTCAGCGTGACGGCGTCCTCCTTGGTGGCTCCGAAGTCGTAGCGGCCGGGGGCGAACGTGTGCCACATCATGCTGTAGCCCTTTGTGCTCCAGTAGAATGGCGTGGGCGAGGCGACACCGCCGTCCGTCCAGTTGTTGGTGTTGACGATGGGGATGATGGTGCCACGGTGGCTGAAGCGTCCGTTCTGCACGCCGCCGCCGTAGAAGTACTCGTCAGGCTGGTTGGCGAGCGTGAAGCTGACTCCGCGGTCGTTGTACTCGAAGGCGCCTGTCTGCCGGAAGGCCACCTTGCCCGTGCGGTTGTCCTTGACGCTGATGAACATCGTGACGGGGTCGACGTAGAGGGTGATCGCCTCGGTGGCGATGGATATCTTGTCGCCCGTCGCATCGACCTGACGCGGCCAGTCCACTATCTTGCGGCGTGGGTTGTCGACCAGAATCTTTGCCGGCGGCTCGGCGACGGGGTCGCGCACGATGCCTCCCTTGGGGTCCTGGAACAGGCGGAAGATGTTCGGCCCGTAGAAGTCGATGGTGGTGGTCACTCCCTTGTCGTCGGTCAGCTCGATGGTCGTGCTGTTGATCCTGCTGACCTTTCTGATGCCCGCACTCAGCGAGCCGCACCATGCCATGGCGATGGCGATGATGGCGATGCGTTGGAAATGTTTGTTCATTATTTTTGGTTGGTTAGTTGCTGCTATCTTCTACAAAAGTAACTAAAATTTGTCAAAATCCCTCCCTTTCTCGCCGAAAATATTTAACTTTGCAGTGAAATTTATTCTTGCACGTATGAAGAAATCGAATCTAATAGCCTCGTTGGGCATTTTCGTGGTGGTCGTCCTTGTCGCCGCCGTTGTCTATCTGCTCACCTCCCTCCAGCGCGAGAAGGAGGAGAATGCTCTCATGGTCGAACTGGCGGAGATGGACAAGCTCGAGATGGAGAACCAGTACGAGGAGTTTGCGCGACAGTACAGCGAGCTGCAGACGCAGATCACCAACGACAGCCTGATCGCCCAGCTCGAGCAGGAGCAGGAGCGCACCCGCCAGCTCCTCGACGAACTGCGCCGCACGAAGGCCAACGACGCGGCCGAAATCACGCGCCTCAAGAAGGAGCTCGCCACGCTGCGCCAAATCCTCCGCGGCTACGTCCACGAGATTGACAGCCTCAACCAGCTCAACCAGCAACTCATGGCTGAGAACGCCGCCCAGGGCGAGCGCCTCGCCGCTCAGGAGCAGAACATTCAGACCATCTCCGCCGAGCGCGAGTCGCTGGCGGAGAAGGTGACCATCGCCGCCCAGCTCGACGCCACGTCCATCGCCATCACCCCCCTCAACCGCAAGGACAAGGCGGCGAAGAAGGTGAAGGACTTCAAGAAGTTCGCCGTCTCGTTCCACATCGCACGCAACATCACCGCCCAGCCGGGCAACCGCACCATCTACCTGCGCATACTCAACCCCGGCGGACAGCCGCTCTCGCAGGGAGGCACCTTCGCCTTCGAGGACCGCGAGATCGAGTATTCGGCGCGCAAGACGGTCGAGTACAGCGGCGAGGACATGGTGGTCATCATGTACTATGACGTCGTCGAGACCCTACAGGCGGGACGCTACCAGATCCAGATCTTCGCCGACGGCAACTGCATAGGACAATCAGCCGTAACTTTCGAGCAATGAGCCGATTGCCCGCCCATCTTCGACTGCAACTATTTGTCGCATTCATCGCAAGCTTGCTTGCGCTCTCGGCGGCGGCGCAGTCCATCGGGCTTGACTCCCTGGGGGGGCGTGTTCACCTCTTCGGCCGCAGCCTCCCGCAGGAGAAGGTGTTCGTCCACATGGACAACAGCGCCTACTTTCTCGGCGACACTATCTTCTACAAGGCCTACGTCACGCGCTCCGACCGCGGCACGCTCTCGGCTCTGAGCGGTGTGCTCTACGTCGAGTTGCTCAACGCCGACGGCTACCTCGTCGAGCGCCAGATCGTGCAACTTGAGGCTGGCATGGGCGCGGGCTCGTTCGTACTGAAGAAGACGCCGCCCTATTATTCGGGTTATCACGAACTGCGTGCCTACACGCGCTGGATGCTCAACTTCGGCCGTTCCGAACTGCCGCACAAGGCCCTCAACGAGCAACTCTTCCTGCGCCGCGAGATGGCGCACGAGTTCTATCGCGACTACGACAAGCTCTACGGTCGTGTCTTCCCCATATACGACGCTCCGCAGGTTCCGGGCGAGTATTTCCCCGACATGACCGAGCGTCCGATGCAACGCCTTGCGGGCAGTCGCGAGGCTGATGCGCGCCCTGTTGTGACCGTCTATCCCGAGGGTGGCAACGCCGTGCTTGGCATGCCCTCGCGCCTTTATTTCGAGGCGGCTACAGCCGAGGGGCGCCATGTGCGCGGCTCGCTCGCCGTCCGCGATGCGAAGGGCGAGACGGTGGCTTCCGCCCCGACCGCCAACAGGGGCAGGGGAGTGGTCGCCCTGCCTGCCTATGCCGAGGGGCTGCGCGCTGTCTTCACCGACGCCGAGGGGCGCACGGTGGATGTCGCCCTGCCTGCACCGCTGCCTTCGGGTGCCGTCGTGAGTCCGGAGTTGACTGACAGCCATTTGTCCGTCGCCGTCCACTCCAACGTGCCTTCGCCGCTGGCTCTCACGGTGATGAACAACGGCTTGGTGCGCCATTTCGAATGCTTGAATTTCAACGCCGGCTCCGCTTTTGTCTGCCTCTCTTTGGACACTCTGCCGCGCGGTGTCCTCGACCTCACTGTCTTTGATGCCGAAGGGCGCATCCTGGCAGACCGCCTGGTGTTCAACTCTCGCCATGCGGCTGACTGCCAGCTGGTTGTCGAAGGGCTACAGGATGAGTACGAGCCGTTCGCTCCCATCTCGCTCTCCGTCCGTCGCCGCTCGCCCTCCCAGCGCACGTCCGTGCTCTCCGCCTCTGTGACCGACGCCTTCACGAGCAACCTCGCCGCCGACAACGGCAACATACTCACCGAGATGCTCCTCTGCAGCGAGATCAAGGGTTTCATCGAGGAACCGTCCTACTATTTCGAAGCCGACGACTCCGTCCGCCGTTCCCATCTCGATCTCCTGATGGCGACACAGGGCTGGCGCCGCTTCAACTGGCAGGTGCAGGCGCACCCCGAGGCTTTCGTCGTCGACCACCTGAACGAACCGCGCACGCCGCGCCTCGTGGGCGGTGTCTACCACTACACGACGCTGCGCAAGGTGAGCGCCTTCGAGGACGAGCAGGCGGTGCAGGTCTTCGAGGACATGGGCGACGAGGACAACGACTACGCCGACATCGAGCATATCGTCAACCTCCAGGACAACCTGCGCGACCGCAACACCATCCTGCCGCCCGACCTCGAGCGCGAGGTGCGCGTGCAGGCGTCGTTCGTCTCGCCCTCCGAACCTGTGCTCGAGGGCAGCCAGACGACCGTGCGCGGCGCGTTCACCATCGAGCAGCCCGACTTCTGCGGCCAGTTCTACATGCACCTTGCGGCGGCTGACACGACGAAGATTAAAAACTTGGAGAAATATGCTTGGGTTGACGCCCGCGAGAGCGAGTACCCCGAACTGTACGTCCGCATCGGCGATGCCTTCCCGCGCCATCCGAAACCCTATTCGTTCTATCAGACGCAACTCATGAGCGACCGCCACGACACGCTCGTCACGGGCTCGTTCGACGACCGACTGATGAGCGAGCTCGTCGTGCGCCGCAACCGCGGCATGATGCGCCGCCTCAACCGCGAGTTCCCCGCCGTGGCGATGTCCGCCTACGAGGCGTTCAACATGGTGTGCGACGCGGGCGTGTGCCCCGGCTATTACATTGGAGGTGACCGCTTTGCGGCGGACATAGCGCGTGTGCTGATGGACTGCGACATGGGTGTCAACGGCGCGTGGCGCGGCCCCGACCCGCAGGTGCCCCACTCGCTCTGGAGCAAGGTACCCGAGTTTATGATGAAGGTCCGCTACGACTTCAAGGAGGACTCGCGCAAGCTCTCGCCAGACATGGAGCGTGCCAGCGGCGAGTCGCCCACCAAGTACAAGTACCGCATCTACAAGGCGTACCAGACCTCGCCCTCCGTGGCGGCGAAGAACGAGCTCAACAAGTTCAACGTGCTCGAGAACATCGACTCCGTCTTCGTCTACACCGACTATGCGCCGCGCCACTACGGCAATCCGCTCTGGGACGGCGACGACCAGCCGCAGGTGGTCGTCGACTTGCGCACCTTCCGCGACGGCTCGCGCCAGATGACCTACCGCGACCGCTTCTACATCCGCCAGGGTTTCAACCAGTGCGAGGACTTCTACGCCCCCGACTACAGCCGCCGCCATCCCGCCGACCCCAAGGCGGACACGCGTCGCACCCTCCTCTGGCTCCCCTACGTCATGTTCGACTCCGACGGCAAAGTCACCCTCCGCGCCTTCAAGAACGGCAAGCGCGGTCCCATCCGCGTCACCGTCAACGGCATCGACTCCGCCGGCACTCCGCTGGCAAATTGATGAAAAACATGTCAAATAGGGGTAGAAAACGCCCCACGAACGACACTTTTATGCGGTTCGTGGGGCGTTATCTCCCTTTCCTTAGCCTGTCATAGACTTCCATTGTCTTGCCGACGGTTTTGGCGTTGAGGTAGAAGATGCTGCCGTCCGTGCACTCTATCTTGATGCAGCAGGAGTCGGAGTGGGTGAACAACGTTATCGTCTTTTTGTCTTCCCTCAGATACTCGCCAAGACGAGTCGTGCAGCATGCGAAGCCGTTTGAGCGCATTATCGTTCTGGGCAGCTTTGGCTGGAGCGAAATCTCCTTCATGTCCGCGTAATAAATCTTTTCCCCGTGATGTCCCTCAACCTCCATGTATTCATCCTCCCACCTGATTTCCAACTCGCTGTAATGGGCATACACTACAGGCGCAGTCCACACCAACGCGAGGAACGCCGCAATCGCAAGCCATACTTTCACTGGCGTCCGTTTCCTTTTCTCCATCCCTGTTTTGCTTTCCATCTATTATTTTCATTAGCAGAATAGGTCGTCGAGGACGATGACATTGGAGAATATGCCGCTATGGATGCCATGTTTCAGTCCGAAGTTGGTCACCAGTGTGACATTCAGACTTTGGCGTTTCTTGAGATGCTCCATTATGGCGGTGATTCTGCCACGGACTTTCATTTCCTCCTCCTTTGTTACTTGATATTCATCCTGACAGCACTTCATTTCACAGAGATTGACGATGTTGTCGGAGCGTTTGATGACCAAGTCAATCTGCGCCCCGCTTCTCTCATCGGATCCTTTTACGACCCAGGCGGACTCCTCCGTGGCGACACCGGCAATCTTCAGCGCTGTCTTGATCTGGGCGATGTGCGACAGGCACAACTCCTCAAACGCTATTCCACGCCATGCATGGAAAGCATTGGATATGTGATTGGCATGCCAATAGTTGTCGGAGCGATTCTTGTCCATCACCTGCTCTATCCAGAAACGGCAGAAATGGTCGGTCAGCCTGTAATGCTGCTCACGCTTGCTCTTGGCGAACGGATGGTACTTGGCGATAAAGTCACCTGCCTCCAGGCTATGCAAAAGCCGTGTCAGATTCTTTCCGCTGATACCTACCTTCGTCGAAATCTCATCCCTGCTGAAACCGGCATGCCGCACACACAAGATTTCCACTATTCTGCGTGAATGGTCGGGATTGGAAAAAGTCGATTGGAACAAGCGCTCGTACTCATCCTTCAACTTGGCTTTCTTGTTGAAAAACAGCAAGTCGATCTGTTGGCTTGCGCTCAGTCCCGGCTGAAGGTAGTTTAGATAGTAAGGAATGCCGCCAGTCGCCATATAGACTTCTGTGATGTCATATCTGCCTAATGACACGCCATTGTTCACTAACAACTGCTCCGTCTCGCCGAGGGTGAAAGGACTCAATTGCATCTCGCAACCCACACGGTCGTAAAGGCCGCCAGCCGAATTGATTAGGTTGTCCTGGACCCACGAACTGGCACTGCCACAAACGATTAGCATCAGTTCGTCCACCCCCGACGCCCAACTGTTCCAGAAATGCTCAAAGGCAGTGATAAAGCCTGAATGCGGGGTGTCCAACCACGGCATTTCGTCTATGAAAACGACCATTCTGCCGCCGGCTCGCCTTTCGGTCAGATGCTGACGAAGGAAGAGGAAAGCCTCGCTCCAGTCCTTCGGCAAATGAGGCGCCTTGAAACCGAAATCGCGTAGTGTACCGGCAAACGCACGCAGCTGAGCCTGGATTAGACTCTTGCCCTTGAGCTCAACCGGAGAAACGCCAGTATGATAAAACACAAACTGCTCCTTGAACAACTCACGCACAAGGAACGTCTTGCCCACGCGTCGTCTCCCATACACTGCCACCAACCTCGCCTCGTTGAGATTGTATATTCGTTGCAGTTCTCGTATCTCCTGTTTCCTGCCTATGATCTGTGCCATAATATCTGCTTGGAGGTTGTCGTTTCTGGTTGCAAATTTACAAATTTAATTTGAAAAACATGTCAAATAGGGGTAGAAAACGCCCCACGAACGACACTTTTATGCTGTTCGTGGGGCGTTATCTCGGGGTGTTGTCTTGTTATGTATTGATTTATAGTACGTTGCGGTGATTATAAACAAATGCGGAATTTTTGCCTTCCTTTCTTCTCTCTTCTCTCTACCCTCTACCCTCTACCCTCTACCCTCTACCCTCTACCCTCTACACTCTACCCTCTACTCTCTACCCTCTACTCTCTACTCTCTACCCTCTACACTCTACTCTCTACTCTCTACACGCTACACTCTACACTCTACACT
>JABUTZ010000044.1:0-2870 GCA_021443415.1 Bacteroidaceae bacterium
GGACTGTGTCGTAGATGCCCACTGCGGCGGCATCGTTGCCTCGGGCGAATGGTTCGGCGACAATGACGGTTGCCACCAAAGCTACCTCACCCTGAGCCACTGCGCGAACTACGGCACGCTCAACGTGTCCTGCAAAAAAATCAGCGGTGGCATCATCGGATTTATCAACAACGGAGCCATCACCAACTGCCTCAATGCAGGAGACATTACCAACAGCCAGTCTGCAGAAAACACCAGCATGGGTGGCATTCTCGGCTACGTCAACTCTCAGACCGTCACCATGTCGCGCTGCCTCAATGTAGGCACCGTTAAGAACACGGCGAATGCCACCAATGTGTATTCGCTCTATTACGCGAAAAATGGAAACATCGGCGCCGTCTCCGAACTCTACTACAAGACTGGCACGGCCACAAACACATCGGCGAACACCACCGCCGTCACCGAAGAGCAGTTGAAGAGCGGCGAAGTGTGCTGGCTCCTCAACGGCGCTGAAGCCAACGACGCAAGCGCATGGCGACAGACTCTCGGCAGCGACAACTTCCCCGTGCTCGACGCCACGCACAAACTCGTATTCCACGGCTACAAGAATTGCCATACAGCCTACAGCAACGACAAAGAGGCACTCACCGACACGCCGCAGCACGCCCTCGACAACGGCTTCTGCACCGCCTGCGGCGAAAGCCAACCCGCGACGAAGAACGCGGACGGCGTCTACGAGATTGCCAACGCAGGACAACTCTACTCCTTCGCCCAACTGGTGAACGGCGGCACCAATGCCATCCACGGCAAACTCACCGCCGACATCACACTGACGGGCAACACCAACGGCTATGTGATAGGTACCTATGAGCACGCCTTCGCAGGCGTATTCGACGGCGACGGACACACCGTCAGCGGAGTGAACGTGACCACCACGAAGGCGGGCAACAAGGGTTATCTCTATGCCGGCGGCCTGTTTGGCATCATCAACGCACCGACAGACACCACCGCCGAAGTGAAGAACCTGACCATAAAGGGTTCGGTGGACATCACGCCAGGACAGCAGGTGTATTACATCGGCGGTGTGATAGGCATCGCCTACGGCACCGTGAAGATGAGCCACATCACCTCGCACGTGAACCTCACCATCAGGGACTGTGTCGTAGATGCCCACTGCGGCGGCATCGTTGCCTCGGGCGAATGGTTCGGCGGCCAAGAAGAGTACCACCAAAGCACCCTCTATCTGAGCCACTGCGCCAACTACGGCACGCTCAACGTCTCCTGCAAAGAAACCTGCGGTGGCATCATCGGATTCATCAACAACGGAGCCATCACCGACTGCCTCAATGCAGGAGACATCACCAACTGCCTGTCTGCAGACAACACCACCACGGCGGGCATTCTCGGCTACGTCAAATCGACCACCTGCAAGATGTCGCACTGCCTCAACGTGGGCGCCGTCAAAAACACGCAGACAGACGGCAAGACCTATTCGGTCTATTACGCGGATAACGGTGCTATCGGCTCCGTCGATAGGCTCTACTACAAGACGGGCACGGCCACAAGCACATCGGCGAACACCACCGCCGTCACCGAGGAGCAACTGAAGAGCGGCGAAGTATGCTGGCTCCTCAACGGCGGCACTGCCGAAGGCGACATCGCATGGCGACAGAACCTCGGCAGCGACGCACACCCCGTGCTCGACACCGAACACAAACGCGTATACTACGGCTACAAGGATTGCCAGCAGAAAATATACGGCAACGACAAAGACGCAATCTCCGACACACCGCAGGAGCATGCCTACGACAACGGCTTCTGCTCCGTCTGCGGCGATTACCAACCCGCGACGAAGAACGCAGACGACGTGTACGAGATAGCCAACGCCGGCCAACTCTACTGGTTCGCCCAAAAAGTGAACGGCGGCCAGTCAGGCATCAACGGAATGCTCGTCGACAACATCGTGGTGAACGATAGCGTGCTCAAGACCGACGGTTCACTCTGTGACAACAACTCTACCTTCCGAGTATGGACACCCATAGGATACGACTACTGGTACAAAGGAATCTTCGATGGCCAAGGACACACCATCAGCGGACTGTACGTGAATAATACGAACATGGCCTCTGTCGGACTGTTCGGCGAGATTGACAACACTGCCAAGATAAAGAACGTAGGTGTTGTGGATAGTTACTTCCGAGCAGATGGTAGAGTTGGTGGTATTGGTGGAGCGAATTGCGGCTCCCTCTCCAACTGCTACAACACAGGTACGGTGAGCGGAAATAATGAAATGGTCGGCGGCGTGTGCGGATTTAGTGACGGCTCCCTCTTCAACTGCTACAACACAGGAACGGTGAGCGGAAGCCGCGACTACGTCGGCGGCGTGTGCGGAAATGGCACATATGCCAACATCTCCAACTGCTACAACACAGGCGCGGTCAGTGGAAACGGCAACTACGTCGGCGGCGTGTGCGGAATTGGTCTAGCTGCCAACATCACCCACTGCTACAACACAGGAAAGGTAACTGGAAACGGATATGTCGGCGGCGTGTACGGGGATAGTCAAAATGCCACCATCACCAACTGCTACAACACAGGGACGGTCAGCGGAAGCTACTATTCTGGCGGCGTGTGCGGAAAGGGTCAAGCTGCCACCATCACCAACTGCTACTACCTCAACACCTCTTGCCCCCAAGGCATAGGCTCCGGCTCTGGCGAAGCCACCGAGAAGACCGAAGACCAGTTCAAGAGCGGCGAGGTGACATGGCTCCTCAACGGCGGCACAGCCGATGGCGACGTGGCATGGCGCCAGAACCTCGGCAGCGACGCCTTCCCCGTGCTCGACAGCGACCACGGCAAGGTGTATTTCGGCTACAAGTGCCTGCAGGCGA
>JABUTZ010000044.1:3640-14550 GCA_021443415.1 Bacteroidaceae bacterium
GGCGAAGCCACCGAGAAGACCGAAAACCAGTTCAAGAGCGGCGAGGTGGCATGGCTACTCAACGGCTCCGTGGCTGGAGAGAACCCTGCATGGCGACAGACCATCGACGAGGACGCCTTCCCCGTGTTCGACGAGGCGAAGGGCATTGTCATGAAGGCATCAACGGAGAGCCTGAACTCGGTCATCCGCCCGACGGCGGGAACCATCGAGGGCGCGACAGCCGTCTATAACTTCGCAGGCATAAGGGGCAAGGACGTCTACGGCTACGAATACACCGAGCCGCTGCTCGCCGCCACACATCCCTACATCTTCACCGCCGACAAGGCGTATGTCAACTTCTTCCCCTCGGAAGAGGAGGTGACCGACGACACCGACACCCACGGACTCCTCGGCGTGCTCGAAGCCGACGGCAGGAAGGTCTACGGCAAGGACAACACCGAGTCTGAGCCCGTCAGCATCGTCTTCACCACCACAGCCCTCAAGTACGCCAACCCCAAGGGCAACCTCGTCAAGTACGGCAAGTGCTACATCGACGCCAGTCAAGCTTTCCTCGACTCCGACCCCGTCTCCGAGGCACGCGGCATAGCAATCTTCGGCGAGGGCACCACGACCGGCATCGGCGACGCCGACGCCGACACCGACGCGGAAGCCGCCGACACCCGCAACCTGCAGGGCATCCGGGTAGGCAAGACCTACAAGGGCGTCATCATCGTCAATGGCAAGAAGATGGTGCGCAGGTAATCTTGTCCCACAATAGACTAAACACAAAACGTTACCGCAGCTCGGAGTCAATACTCCGGGCTGCGGTTGTTTTTGCCCTTATGGGCGTTTGTCAGGATTTTGAATGTTGACGTTATTGTGTGATTTATATGCGCTCTATCACGCAAGCATGCTCTTTCTCATCCTTCTCGTAGGTGATGCCGCAGAGGATGACCTCGCCCACATAGTCCTTTAGTGGTGCTGGATAGTTCTTCTGCCTAATCTGGTCGATAGCGGTGACGGCTTCCTTCTTCCATTTCAACTCCACGACGATGGCGGGGAGATCGACATTGCGCCACGGCACGAACACCACGTCGGCAAAGCCGCGACCGGCGGGAAGTTCGCGAATTATCTTGTACTTGCTGCGGGCGGAATAGAAGGCGAGGTTGATGACGCAGGAGAGGGAGTTCTCGTCGTTGTACTTCAGTATGCTGGTGCTCTCTTCATGTATCTTCTGTATGCCGGCAGCCACTTCCTCGGCCTCGCCGTCAAGCAGGCATTTCAGCAGTTCGTCCGACTCCTCGATGGCATCGATGACCAGTTGCCAGCCGTTGTCCTCAATGGCGCCCTCCATCTCGTCAGCCACCTCCTTGTTGGGGATGTAGCAGGTCTGCGTGTTCGTGTCGTATGCCAGATAACCAAGATGGATGAGGATGGTAAGCACATCATCCCTTGATGCAATCTGGTTAGGGTCGTTTTTGAAGCGGTTGGTCTTTACGGGGCAGCGTCCTCCTGCCAGCATCTCGACAATATCTCCCTTCAGCCCCTTGAAATCCATCTGGATATAACGAGCNGTGAGCACCTCGTCCCTCGACCTGATGATGTTGGGGTCGTTGCCAAAGCGTATGGTGCTGACAGGGCAAGAACCGCCACCAAGCATCTTGACGATGTCGCCCTTCAGTCCTTCGAAATCCATCTGTATGTAGCGTGCCACCGCGTCAAACGCTCCCGTTGTCGCCCAATAGTTGTCACATTCCTTGGCGGCAAGGGCCTTCATCACGGAACTTGGATTGAACATCGAAGGCTCGGAGCCTATGCTGTAGCCGTCGTACCATTTTGCCATTTCGTCGTAGTCCATACCGTGCCTCTCGCACAGCATCTGCACCTCTGCCTTTGTGAAGCCAAAGTATCTGGCAAGCCCCATTGGCTGAACCATCGAATACTCCCAGAAGTTGTTCAGCGCCGACTCCGTGTTATACTTCTTGATTGGCAGGATGCCCGTCATGTAAACACCGGCAAAAACCTCCATGGCATCAACGCTCTTGAACATGCGGCGAAGCAACATGACGTAGTCGTCCATCGGCTTCTCCGTGTCAAACTCCCGGCAGATGGCATCCCATTCATCGATTATCATGACGAAGCGGTCGCCCGTGATGTCAGCGATACGTTTCAGGAATTTCATCAGGCTGTCTGTCGCCCTCATCTCCACATCGGGATATGCCGCATGGATTTCCACCTTTAATTCACGCTGAATTATACTGACAATGTTCTTATTGTGACCATGTTCCGTAAGGAAGTTTGTCATGTCGACGTATATGACAGGGTATTTGTTCAGGTGCTTCTCAAAGTCCGGGTGGCGCTCTGCTTCCAAGCCGCGAAACAACTCGCGGGAGTCGCACGAGTGGTCATAGTAAGCGCACAAAGTCTTTGCCGCCATAGACTTGCCGAAGCGGCGGCAACGGCTGACGCAGGTAAAGCTCTTCTCGGTGAAGAGAGTGCTGTTGATCTCTGCTATCAGACCGGTCTTGTCAACGTATTCGCTCGTCAGAGCGCGTTTGAACGCTTCGTTGCCTTTGTTGATGTACAGTGCCATATCTTTGATTCCTTTAGGGTGCAATAGGACTATTCGGGAACAAAGTTACGAATAATATTTGAAACAACGGCATTGTTTTGCAAATGTTGTGTCGTTTTGCTCTGAAAACCCAATATTGTCCTAAATGTTTTTTGAAAAGTGGGAGAACTTCACCCCCCGCGACTATCACCCCGGACAGGGCATCTACCGCTCTTCGTACAAGAACGCGTGCCGCCTCGCCGTCACGGAGACGAACATGGCTTACCGCACGAGCGACTACCTGCGCTGGCAGCAGATGGAATTCGTGGTGGGCATCCGTGTCGTGATGAGCAACAACCACACGCTCAACGGCGCGCCCTTCGAGGACATCTGCGACCAGCTGTCCAGCAAGAAACAGGGCGACGGCAAGGGACTCTACCCGAAGGACTTCAAGTTCGTGGGGTGGCATCCCCACTGCCGCTGCCACGTCGAGACGATACTGAAGACCGATGAGGAGATGGAGTCGGACACGCAGCGCATACTCGACGGAGAGCCGACCTCGACGGACAGCGTGAACGCAGTCACCGACACGCCGAAGGAGTTCAAGGACTGGCTCTCTGGCAACAAGGAGAGGGCAAAGGGGTGGAAGTCTATGCCCTACTTTCTCCGAGATAATTCAAAATATATCGCTTTGACCAATGGCGACACGGAAACAGAGCAACTCGCCGATTTTGTACGTCGGGACTATAACAAGCATACCGCCAATGCGCTGGCTGCAGACAATAACTATACAGATGTGCAATACGACCCAAAGAGCGGCGGCATGAAAGCCACGCACATCGGACATAACTTTGACCCACACACTGGACACTACGAGAGGTCGGTGCGAGATGTCGCCTACATGAACGGAGAAAAGGTTATACTTGGCAACGAACCGAGCAACCATTACAAGCAGAAAAGCACAGAGGGAACGTGGAACGATAGACTGATGGAGATAGCCTCGGCAGAAACGGCAACCCCTAAAAACATACGCAGCGCACTCAAACACTGCGTCAGCAAGCCTGGAGCTGAGGTGGCAGTCATCTATCTCCCTAACGGAGCCGACCTCGCTGACATAGAGCAGGGGTTAAAGTTATTCAACGGACTCCGAAACGCCACAGGAGACCAGTGGCGGCAATTCGCAGAAATAGTCTTCATATCCCCCGAGGGCATAATTAAAAAACTCCGACCCTAAAAAATAGTGTCAGAGTTGGGGAACGACAGACCCACGAAGCATAAGCCACGGTTGCATCCCTCGCACTGCAAAGGTAGGACAAATAAATTAAACCACCAAATAAAAACGCTGAAAAATGAAGATTAGACAAATGACACTGCTTGACTACGAGGGCTTCGTGGAGAAGTTCAAGCCCCGTAAGACCACCGACGACTGCTACACGCCGCCGCTGGTGTATGACACCGTGCTGAGGTACGTGGACGAGAACGTCATGCCGCTGGAGGGCTGGAACGTGGTGCGCCCATTCTACCCCGGCGGCGACTACGAGAGGTACGACTACCTGGACAACGACGTGGTGATAGACAACCCGCCGTTCTCAATTCTTGCGGCCATCGTCGACTTCTACCTCGCCAACGACGTGAAGTTCTGGCTCTTCGCCCCCTCGCTCACCCTGTTCGGCTACGGGCGCAAGAAAGGCGTGACCTGCGTATGCTCACACTGCGACGTGACCTACGAGAACGGGGCGGTGGTGCGCACCTCGTTTCTCACCAACATGTACCACGAGGACTACGCGTTCACGATGGACGGCGTGCTGTGCCGTCTGGTGGACAGGGCGAGCGAGGAGGCGGACAAGGCGCGCAAGCCCAGTAAGCAGATGAGGAAAATCATCTACCCCGACAGCATCGTCACCAGCGCACTGCTGGGCAAGGTGGTCACTCGCCTCGACGACTACGTGTGGAAGGTGCCGCGCGAGAGCTGCGCCTTCGTCTCTCGCCTCGACAGCAGCAAGGAGATATTCGGCGGCGGCTTCCTCCTCTCCGAACGTGCAGCGGCAGAACGTGCGGCGGCGGAACGTGTGGCGGCGGAACGTGTGGCGGCGGAACGAGCGGTTCTTTCCGACAGGGAGCGAGCCATCATCGCGTCGCTGAAATGACCGATGAGGAGATGGAGTCGGACACGCAGCGCATACTCGACGGACAGCCGACAAGCACGGACAGCGTGAACGCAGTCACCGACACGCCGAAGGAGTTCAAGGCATTCGCAAGGCAGTTCCAAGCCAAGAACGAGGAGAGGGAGCGCGATGGGCGCAGACCGCTGCAAACGCCCTACTTCGTCAAGGACAACAAAGGGTACTATAACCAGGGTCTCGGCATCAAGACTCCGAAGCCGCTGACGCAGGAGGACATCAACAGACAACGCATACAGGCTCTCCGGCAGTCGGTGGCAAAGGGGCTCCTGCCCAAAGGCAGCATAGAGGGTTTGGAGACTCTCCCGCAGGCGGAACTCGACCAGCGCATCGCATTCCTGCAGCAGCGTGCCGACGCCCATGCCGCACGCACCCCGGAGGATGTGCAGCGCATCAAGGACGCATGGGAGGCGGACAAGAACCGCAAGAGGCTCATCAGGAAGAAAGCCGACGGGATTTTCAAGGTGGCACAGGACTTCAGGACGGACATCGACCCACAGACATTGCAGGCGTTAGAGGATGCTATCAAGAGCGGCGACCTCACCGCCATGAACCGCATGACCAAGCCGCTCGCCCATGAGATAAAGGGCTTGCAGGACAGGCTCCGTGCAATCAAGCAGGCGGAAATCCTTGACAACCCCGAACACTGGCACAGTGTCTTCTCTCTCAATGATTTGCAGGCGGTGCAGACGGCGATGGAAAAACGCCTTGCCGACTTCAAGGAATGGGGCTACGGGGACTTCGCGCTCGACACCGACCTTGCCAATCTGCAGAAACTCAAGACCAAACTCGAGAACCAAGCCTACTTCGCCACCCAGAGCAAGGACAAATACAGGACATGGGAGGTGGCTCACGACTCATGGAAGAAACTCGCCGACAAGGCGCAGAACCTCATCGAATGGCAGCCAATCAAGGCGGAACTCGCCGCCCTCCAAGGTTTCAAGACCAAGTCCAAACCCTTCGCCGACATGCTGGCAAAGGCGCAGGCGGCAGTCGCCGGCGGTGACAAGAACCTCGCCCAGAGCCTTGTGAACGCCGCCAGGGCAAAGATGGCGTCGCTGCAGAAGAAAGCCGGCAAGACCGCCGCAGTCAATGCCGGCGACCTCGCGGCCTCGAAGCCCGACGGGGTGACTATGGCCAACAACACCAAGGCGCAAGGCGCGCATCTCTCTGTATCAAATGCATATTATTTGAACAATCCCGACCTTGCGAGAACCTATGTGATGCAGCACACCAATGTGGTGGAGACCTCGATAAAGGCATTCGCCAACACAAAGGAGGGCAAGGCGTTCGATCCTGCTGACATACAAGCCATCCTTGCCTGCGACACGCCTAAAAAGCTCGCTGCCATGGCGCAGGAACTCCAACGGAAATACGACTCTGGCAAGATGCAGGCATTGCAGAAGGTGCTGGACGGTATCGACAAGGAATTTACTTTGATGGCAAGGGCTGTTGACAGCTTCTCCTTCCAGTGGGACTATGAAATTAGGGCATATCAACGTGGGGCGGAATTCACACCAAGAAGTGACAGAGGTCATACGATGGAAGGAGTCAAGGAGCGCGCCGAGAGTCTGGAGCGTTTCATCCAAGCCTCTCCGAAATGGAACGGAGGTACTACATATCGTGGCATGTCGCTTTCGCAAAAAGACTTGGATTATCTCACCCAACTACTTAAAAACGGAGATGGGGATATGTTGGGCGCGGCATCATGGTCAACTGAGAGTGGTGTCAGTGAGGGCTTTGCAATAAGCAAAATCGGACAAACAAGTGAACAGTTTGGAGACAAACTAATATATCCGGTCGTGCTTCAAACTGCGACCCATTCAAGTGCGACATCAATATGTCACTTGTCCAAGTTCCCCCACGAGATGGAGGTTCTCGGTACGGCGGCGGAGCGATGGAAGTTCATCAAAATGGAGAGAAAAGGCGAATATGTCTACATCATTGTAGAACCTGTTTAGTCGAGATATTCTTCCAAGCGTTCCGTGAAATATTTGGCAACTTCGTCCCCCGAACAATCTGTGCCACACCCGAATACGGCGAACAGACATGCACGAAGACCAATTGGAATACTCGTAAATATACGTGTTTTCTCATCCGCCTCCATTTGTTCGTCTGACAGCCCATAAGCGACAAGAGAGCCAATTTCCTCGTCGACCTCTCCATTGCTTGTTACCCAGAGCCATTCACCTTTCCAAAAGAAATAAGCTCTTAACTTGCTATCGGCAACAGAGTCAGGGCACCATTCATCCCCCTCATGGTAATACCGGCAGTGCTTCAAAAGTTCTTGCTTGGTTTTCATGGCATTCGAATTTTCCGCAAAGTTAGACATTTTACACATAACCACCAAACAAAACCGCTAAAAACATGAAGATTAGACAAACGACACTGCTTGACTACGAGGACTTCGTGGAGATTTTTCTTGTCGCAAAGTGAAATTCCCATGCTTTTTGCACAAACATTAAAGAAATTTTATATACCTTTGCGTTGTAATCATTTAACCAATAATTCGACAACATGAGAAAGGAACTACTCGATGCGCTGAAAGCCAAGTTTGAGGGGGTCGGCGACGCAGTTCTCGGCAGGATTGCGGACAAACTCGCGAAGACTGCCACAACGGCTGAACAGGTCAAGACCGCAGCGGAGGGAGTGACCATCCAATTGTTGGCGCGGAAAATCACACTTTCGGGAGATTCTTTTGCCGGATATGTCAGATTTCTTCCAATGCAGGCAGTATTACTGGCTCTTCGCGACACTCGCTTTGCAGAAACATGCAGTAATATATGGGCAGATAGGTCGTGCCCTTTTTCTTGAAGACCAGTCGCTCGTTGGAGAAAACAATGGCGCAGTCGATACCGTAGTCTGGGGTTCCGAGAAACTTTGACAGTGCGCTGTGCTGGGTGTAGTCCTTCCCGGATTTCACCTCTATCGGCAAAACCGTCAAGTGGTCATAGTCGTCTATCAGGAAATCCACCTCGCCTGTCTTCTTGTTGTCGTAATAATGGAGCTTGAAACCATGCGCAAGCAGTTCCTGGGCGATGACAGACTCGTACACCGTGCCGAGGTTGATGCTTCTTATGTCCTGCAATACGGCATTGACATTCAGTCCATAAAGGAGGCTGGTGAGCAACCCGACATCGTTCAGGTAGAGCTTGACAAGGCGCTTCTGCTCTGACTCCACAAGGGGGAAGCGGGGATTGCTGATGGCGGACACTTCCAGGGCTACACCCGAATTGGTCAGATACTCAAACTCGTCGGCATAGTCGGAGAAGGTCTTTCCTGTCTTGCCCTCAATGTCCTTATATACAATGCGCTTCTTCTTGTTTTCCAGGTTGCTGGGTATGAGGTCGTAGATCTTGCGAATCTTCAGCCGGTGGTCATCGTCATATTGTGAGGCGTCGATGCGGTACAGGTTGTGGATGTCCCTGTGTGTCTGCCGGACACGACTTATGTTTCTGTCGCTCAGGTATTTGTTGATTGCCTCGGGCAGTCCTCCTACAAGCAGATAGTGTTGGAAACGCTGGAGAATGAGGTTGTGCGTGCTTTCGTCCAATGCCTCCTGGCGCAGAAAACGTTCCCTGATGCTCTCAATCCATTCCTTGCCGACACCTGTCGCCCACAGAAATTCCTCAAAGTCAAGTGGGTACATCTGTTCTATGGTCACGCTGCCAAGTGGCACCGATGGCGTTTGCGACAGGGCGACGCCTAATTGCGACCCGCTTGCGATGAACCTGTAGCGCGACTCCTGGTTGAGGAATTTCAGCAGTGTCATCAGGTGGGGGTAGCTTTGGATCTCGTCCAGGAACACCAAGGTGTCAGAGTTGTCCCCCAGGGGCTTGCGATTATAATTGCTCAGACGCATGTAGAGGTCGCCGGTGGTATGCACGTCTGCAAAGACACGCATGCCTTCCTTGTCCTCTTTCAGGTTTATTTCAACGAAATGCCGGAACATCTTGCGCCCTACGTGTCGTATGATATAGGACTTGCCTATCTGTCGCGCACCATTGACAAGCAGTATCTTGTGGTGCTCTTCCGTGAGGAAGCGTTCCAGGCATTGTGTGAACTTGCGCTCAAGCATAATAGTATCGTTTAAATCTTGTGCAAAATTACAATTTTTTCCTTGTCAAACAAAGAAAAAATCCACTTATTCCGTTTTTTTAACAGTGTTTTTTGCCACTTATTCCATTTTTTACGCGATATATATGTCCACTTATTCCGTTTTTTAGCCCATGGATTTGCCAACTTATTCCGCTAAAATGCCGTAAAAATTGTCATTTGCGGCAAAATAAACCTATGCTTATTCTGCTGCAAATGGCACTTTTTGTGCAGTTGCGGCAGATTATGGCGCGCTTTTCACGCTTTTTCGCAGCGTAGGAAGCGGGGGCGGGATAACTGGTCGGAGCGGAGTTCCACGTTGGTGAAGCCGAGGGAGGAGACGAGGTCGGCTGTCTGGGTGGCGTGGAGGGCGTTGAGCTCGAAGTAGAGGACTCCGCGTGGGGCGAGGAGGGTCCGGGCGTGGCGGGCGATGGCGCGGTAAAATAGAAGCGGGTCATCGTCGGGGACAAAGAGGGCGAGGTGGGGCTCGTGGTCGAGCACGTTGCGGTGCATCGTGGCGGACTCGCTCCGGCGGATATAGGGTGGATTGCTCACGATGATGTCCTGGGGCGGGACGGGTGGAGCAGTGGGGGAGAGAATGTCGTGGAGGAGGAAAGTCACCTTGTTGGCATTTGGCATTGCGCTGCCATTTGCCTCTACGTTATTGCTGCCGTCTATTGACGCTTTGTCATGGTTCGTTTTGCCGTCGCTTGCCTGCATGCAACAGCGTTCGCTTGGCATGACATCGTGCGTCGGCTCGTCATCGTTGCCCTTTATTGCCATCTCATCACTGTCATTAGCGCGTGCCACGGCAAGGGCTTTCTCGCTGACATCCAAGGCGGTGACGAGGCTGTGGGGGAGGAGGTGGGCGAGGCTAATGGCGATGCAGCCGGTGCCGGTGCCGATGTCGAGGATGCGCGGCGAGGGGCGATGCTGCTCGGCGTCGGCAATCCAGCGGACAAGTTCGGCGGTCTCGGGACGAGGGATGAGCGTGTCGGGAGTGACGCGGAAACGACGGCCGCAGAAAGCGGTGTGGCCGATGACGTGCTGGACGGGTTCGCCCGAGGCGAGACGGGCGATCTCGCGGCGCAGGTCGTCGATGTTGCCGACAGCCTGTTCGCCATACGCCACATAGCGCGTCCACGGGGTCTTGTGCACGTCCTCGAGGATCATGCGCAGGATGGCTTTCGCCTCCTCGCGTTCGTAAGAAGAGAGCAGTGGTTTGATGAGTTTTTGCATAACAGGTTGCAAATTTATAAAATTATCCGTAAATTTGCACTCCGTAGCATGACAAATCAAACGACAGAGACATATTTCGTCGCCACCATCGGCATGTTCGACGGTGTGCACCGCGGCCATAAGTGCCTGATAGAGCAGGTGATGCGCACCGCCGCCGAGCGCTCGATGCGGCCCATGCTCGTCACCATGGACGAGCATCCGTGCACCGTGGTGACAGGCGAGGCGAAACCCCTGCTCACCACCTGCGACGAGCGCGTGGCCCTCCTCCGTCGTTTCGCCGCCTGCCGCATCGAGACGCTGCATTTCACGCGCGGGATGGCGGCGATGACCGCCCCCGAGTTCATGCGCGAGGTGCTTGTGCCGATGGGCGTGCGAGTGCTCGTGATGGGCTACGACCACAGGTTCGGCCACACACCGCCCACAGCCACCTTCGACGACTACGTGGAGTGGGGGAGGGTGAACGGCATCGAGGTGGTGCGCGCCACCGCCTTGGAGGACGAGAAGGTCTCTTCATCGCTGATACGCAAGGCATTGGCGGCGGGCGACATGGACACGGCGAGCCGACTTCTCGGTCGTGCGTACAGCATCTCCGGCACCGTGGTCGAGGGCATGCAGATAGGGCGCTCGCTCGGCTTTCCCACCGCCAACCTCCGTCTCTCTGACAATCGCAAGATGCTGCCCGCCGACGGTGTCTATGCCGTGGAGGTGACCGTCGGCGACAGCCGGCAGACGATGCGTGGCATGACCAACATCGGCCTGCGCCCCACCATCGACAACAGTCCGCGGCGCACCATCGAGACGCACATCTTCGGCCTCGACCACGACATCTATGCCCAACCGCTCACCATCGCCTTCGTCCGCAAGAT
>JABUTZ010000044.1:14985-20146 GCA_021443415.1 Bacteroidaceae bacterium
GAGCTCCTGCCGCACAGCACCATCTACGTCTCGCTCGAACCCTGCGCCCACTGGGGCAAGACACCCCCCTGCGCCGACCTCATCATCGAGAAGCGCATCCCGAGGGTGGTCGTCGGTTGCCGCGACCCCTTCTCTAAGGTCGACGGCCTGGGAATCAAGAAACTGCGCGACGCCGGCTGCGAGGTTGTCGTCGGCGTCCTCGAGGAGGAGTGCCGCGAGCTGAACAAGTGCTTCTTCACCTACCACGAGAAGCACCGCCCCTACATCGTGCTCAAGTGGGCGCAGAGCAGCGACGGCTTCATCGACCGCCTGCGCGAGGAGGGCGACGGACAGACCCCCGTGCTCTTCTCCACGCCCCTCACCATGCAGACCACCCACCACAGCCGCGTGACATGCGAGGCGATAATGGTCGGCGGACGCACATGGCGGCTGGACCGCCCGCAGCTGACCGCCCGCCTCTGGAGCGGACGCCAGCCGAGGAAGGTCGTCGTGAGCGGCTGCTCGCCGCAGGAAAAGATCGCCGAACTCTACCGCGAGGGCGTGCAGTCGGTGCTCGTCGAGGGCGGCGCCAGCGTCCACCAGCAACTCATCGACGCAGGCCTCGCCGACGAGATTTGGGTGGAAACGGCACCCGTTGCGCTCGGCGAAGGAGTCAAGTGTGCGCGCGTAAACCCAAAAAAAATGTAAAAATGGCGTAAAACCCAAAAAAAATGCCTATCTTTGCAGACTGATTGTAAATTCGGTTCATTATGAAACAACACATACTGCCACTGCTCGTCGTCGTCCTTGCCCTCCTCGTGTCGTGCAAAGACACCGACTCGTCGACGGTGGAACTGAGCAGCACATGCTATATATCGAAGGTTAACCTCGTGACTGTCAAGCGCGAACGCCACACCACGAAGACCGATGGCACCGACTCGCTCTACTATCAGACCTACACCGCCTCCGACTACGCATTCCGCATCGACCAGATGGCAGACACGGCGCTCATCACCAATCCCGAACCGTTGCTCTACGGCAGCCTGCTCTCGCGCACGCTCCTCAACGTCACCTATTCGGGCGTGCTGCGCTACCGCCAGTGGAGCGACGACCCCAACGACAACCTCAACGCCCAGGACTGGACTGACTACGTCAGCACCGACTCCATGGACCTGCGCAAGCCCATACTATTCAAGGTCGTCAGCAACGACGGCGCACATTCGCGCTGCTACAAGTTCGTCGCCAACGTCTATCAGGCATCGCCCGACAGCCTGACATGGCGTCAGGTGGCTGACTGCCCGTTGCTCGGAGATTTCGTGCTCCAGCGTGCGGTGATGGAGGATGGCAAACTCTGCGTCATCGGAGTCGACTACATGGGTGTGGCGAGCAAGGTCTATCCCCTCGAAGCCAACCCCTCGCTCCAGCCCGCCACCATGCCCACGGAGACGGGCATCGAGGCCATCGACAAGCGCATTGCGGCAGGGCTGATCGACGAGGACGCGTCGTGGCTCCCCACGATGTACGTCACTGGTGCCTCGCTCTCGGGCAAGTACGGCACGGAGAGCTACGTCATGGCCGGTCTGCGCGAGGCCTCATACGGCGACACCTGCGCCGTGGTCTGGGGCTGCCGCGCCACCTCGGAGAGGCTGATCCGCTACAACAACTACACGCGCGAGTACACCCTGCCCGCGCTCCGCGACCTCCACGTGGTGGCGCACAAGGACTGCTTCATGGCGATGGGCCTCGAACAGGTCTACGGCAGCAAGCGCACGGCCCTGGGCAAGATATACGTGAGCGCCGACTACGGCGTGACATGGAACGACCACACGGGCTGGGCCGTGCCCGCGGCCCTGAAGGGACGCACGGAGCCGTTCACGATGGCGGCGGCGGCCGACAAGGTCTATGTCGTCAGCGGCACACAGGTCTGGACACTGAAATCAAACGCTCTCTGAGCACGACATAAGTGAACCGTTTCCGCATACTCGTAGCCACCCTCGCGGTGGCGGTGGCCGCAACCATGCGGGCGCAGAGCGACTTGCTGGAATACAGGTGGGAGATAGGCGGAGGCCCCGCCCTCGTGTTCCCGATCACCGACGGCGTGAGCTTCATGCAGTCGGTCAATCTGGGAGGAGGATTGGTGGCGCGCCGCAACTTCAACCCGCGCATGGGTCTGCGCATGAACCTCTCGCTGCTCCACGCCAGTGGAAACACGCGCTCGACGTTCATCCCCGCCGACCCGGGCAGCGGAACACCCGAGGGAGGCGTCTACGCCAGCCGCTCCTGGAGCCGCAACATGCTCGAGATGGGCTGTGTGGGCGAGCTCAACTTCTGGGGCTACGGCGAGGGGCCGCGCTACAAGGGCAACAAGCGCCTCACACCTTATATATTATTAGGTGTGGGAGTGATGATGGCCCTCGGCGGCGAGAAGACGGACGTGGCGCTCGCCCTGCCCGTCGGACTCGGAGTGAAATACAAGGTGGCCAAGCGCCTCAACCTCGGCTTCGAATGGCGGTTCACGTTCACCACGACCGACCGCCTCGAAGAGGACGGGGGCAAGCCAAGCCTCGCCGACCCTTACGGTGTCAAGAGCGAGGGATTGAAAAACAAGGACCAGTACTCGACCATGATGGTCACACTGACATACGACATATCACCGAAATACCGCAAATGCAACAATTAGACTACGACAGACTGCCAGCGCATGTGGCGATAATAATGGACGGCAACGGACGCTGGGCGAAAGCCCGCGGCATGGCCCGCACGGCGGGGCATGTGAAAGGCACCGAGGTGGCGCACCAGATTATCGAGGACGCCGCGCGCATAGGACTGAAGTACCTCACCCTCTACACGTTCTCGACCGAGAACTGGAACCGCCCCATCGAGGAGGTGGAGAGGCTGATGGAGCTGCTCTTCGACAACATCGAGGAGGAGACACTGATGAAGAACAACCTGAGCTTCACGGTCATAGGTGACATGAACCGCCTCCCCGAGCGCGTGCGCACACGCCTCCAGGAGTGCATCGACCACACGGCCGCCAACACTGGCATGCGCCTCTGTCTGGCACTGAGCTACTCGTCGAAGTGGGAGATGACTCGCGCCGTCCAGGCGATAGCCCGCGAGGTGCGCGACGGTAGCCTCGACCCCGAGCAGATCGGCGAGGAGACCATCGAGGCACATCTCAACTCGACTCTCTCGGGCATGCCCGACCCCGACCTTCTCGTGCGCACAGGCGGCGAGCAGCGCATCTCCAACTACCTCCTGTGGCAGTGCGCCTACGCCGAACTCTATTTCACACCCGTCTTCTGGCCCGACTTCAACCGCGCCGAACTCGAGAAAGCCATCGTCGAGTACCAGCAGCGCGAGCGCAGATACGGCAAAACATCCGAACAACTGACAAAATGAAGCACTCCGTTATAGCCACCCTCCTGCTGACGCTCCTCTTGCCGCTGACCGCCGTGGCGCAGCTGGCAGACACCATACGTGTGAACCCCGACGTTGATTATTCGCGCACGCCAGGTCTCTACCGACTCGCGGGCATCAACATCCGGGGTGCGTCCAACTACGACCAGTACACCGTGCTCGCCCTCTCGGGACTCTCCCAGGGCCAGCAGGTGAAAATCCCCGGCGAGGAGATCAGCCAGGCAGTGCGTCGCTACTGGCGCAACGGCTTCTTCAGCAACGTGCGCATCCTCGTCGACAGCATCAAGGGACGCGACGCCTACATCACCATCGCCCTCGAGGAGCGCCCGCGAGTGTCGGAGATTACCTACACGGGCGTGAAGAAGAAGGAGCGCGAGGAACTGTCCGAGAAACTCGGACTCATCAAGGAGGCGCAGCTCACGCCCAACATGGTGGACCGCTGCAAGATTCTCGCCAAGCGCTATTTCGACGACAAGGGATTCAAGAACGCTGAGATCCAGGTCATCCAGCGCGAGGACCTCTCCAACCCTGGACGCGTGCGGGTCGAGATAGCCGTCGACAAGCGCGAGAAGGTAAAGGTGCACCGCATCTATCTCACCGGCGTCGAGCAGATCAAGAAGAGCAAGATCCTCGGCAACCTGTTCAAGAACGGCGCGATGAAGAAGACGCACGAGCTGAAGAAGTGGTTCCGCAGCTCGAAGTTCGTGCCCGAGAACTACAAGGCGGACAAGGAGAACATCATAGAGAAATACAACGAGTTCGGCTTCCGCGACGCTCGCATCGTGGCGGACAGCGTGGTGCCCTACGGCGAGAACAAGGTGGACATCTACATCACCCTCGAGGAGGGACGGAAATACTATGTCCGCAACATCGACTGGGTGGGCAACACCATCTATGCGACCGACTACCTGAGCGCCATCCTGCGCATGAAGAAGGGTGACGTCTACGACCAGACTCTGCTCCGCAAACGCCTGAGCGAGGACGACGACGCCGTGGGCAACGAATACCAGAACCACGGTTACCTCTTCTACCAGCTCGACCCGACCGAGGTGAACGTCGTCGGCGACTCGATCGACCTCGAGATGCGCATCACCGAGGGACCACAGGCAACCATCAACAAGGTGACCATCTCGGGCAACGACCGCCTCTACGAGGACGTCGTGCGCCGCGAGCTGCGCACCAAGCCGGGCGACCTCTTCTCCAAGGACGCCATGATGCGTACATACCGCGAGATAGCCTCGATGGGACATTTCGACCCCGAGGCGATCCAGTATGACCTGAAGCCCAACCAGGAGAACGGCACGGTGGATCTCTCGTGGGGACTGAGCTCGAAGAGCAACGACCAGGTGGAGTTCTCGCTCGGATACGGACAGACGGGCGTCATTGGTAAGATTGGTCTGAAATTCACCAACTTCTCCATGGGCGAGCTGTTCCGCAAGAACGGACTGCGACGCGGCATACTGCCCCAGGGCAACGGCGAGACGTTCAGCATCAGCGGACAGACCAACGGACGCTACTACCAGAGCTACTCCATCCAGTACCTCAACCCGTGGTTCGGCGGCAAGCGTCCGAACAGCCTCTCGATCAGCGCCTTCTTCAGCCGCTCGACCGACGTGAGCGACACCTACTACAACTCCGCCTACTACAACAACTACTACAACTACATGTACGGCTACGGCAATAGCGGCTACAACAGCTATTACCAGAACTACTACGACCCCGACAAGTACATCAACGTCTGGGGCTTCTCGATCGGATGGGG
>JABUTZ010000044.1:21009-32446 GCA_021443415.1 Bacteroidaceae bacterium
TGACTAACGATTAACCCGTAAAAAACAAGAAACGAAATGAAAAAGATTGTTCTCACAATGATGGCGCTGGTAGCCACGCTGACCATCAACGCACAGAAGTTCGCACTCATCGACATGGAGTACATACTCAAGAACGTACCCGCCTACGAGCGCGCCAACGAGCAGCTCAACCAGGTGTCGCGCAAGTGGCAGTCGGAGGTCGAGGAACTGCAGAAGGAGGCGGAGAACCTCTTCAAGGCCTACCAGTCGGAGGTCGCCTTCCTGAGCAACGAGACAAAAACCAAGCGCGAGCAGGCGATAGTCGACAAGGAGAAGGCGGCGGCGGACCTGAAGAAGAAGTACTTCGGCCCCGACGGCGAACTCTACAAGAAGCGCGAGAGCCTCATGGCGCCCATCAACGACGAGATATACAACGCCATCAAGGACATCGCCGACTCCAAGGGCTTCAGCGTCGTCTTCGACCGCGCCAGCGGCGACGGCATCATCTTCGCCAGCCCCAAGATCGACATCAGCAACGATGTGCTCACCAAACTGGGATACGGATACTGAGGTTTAGAGAATAGAGTGTAGAGTGTAGAGTGTAGAGTGTAAAAATATATAGACTCTATACCATCTATATAATCTAAAAAAATCACAAACTAAAATAATTAATCAACAAAAATGAAAAAGATTCTTTTAGCACTTGCGCTCATGTTGCCCATGGGTGCCATGGCACAGGCCAAGTTCGGACACTTCAACGCACAGGAGATTATCGCCGCCATGCCCGAGATGGCGAAGGCTCAGACCGATATGGAGGCCATGCAGAAGCAGTTCGCCGACGAACTGAAGAAGATGGAGGAGGAAATCCAGACCAAGACTGCCGATTATGAGAAGCAGCGCGACGCCCTGCCCGAGAGCATCCGCACTCGCCGCGAGACCGAGCTCCGCACCTCTTACGAGACCTACCAGCAGACCCAGCAGGACTTCCAGCAGCAGCTCCAGAAGGCTTACCAGGAGCAGGTGGGCGCCATCCAGAAGCGCGTGCTCGACGCCGTGAAGAAGATTGGCGACGCAGGTGGCTTTGTATACATCGTTGACGCCTCGGGCGCTCTGACCGGTTCGTCACTGCCCTACATCAGCACAACCCTGAGCACCGATGTGTCGCCCGAGCTCAAGAAGGAACTGGGTCTCTAATCCCCCAACTGACTTATGGTGATGAAACGTTATTCACTATTCTTTCTTTTCACCCTTGTTAGCCTGCTCGGAGCTTTTGCCCAGCAGGCTGACTCGGTGCAGGCGGCTCCGCAGTTCGGCGTGATCGACTACGAGGGTGTGCTCGTCCTGATGCCCGAATACCAGGAGGCGCAGGCGCAGGTCGACGACCTCAAGCGGAAGTACGAGGCTGAGAGCGAGCGCGCCGAGGCCGAGTTTCAGCGCAAGTTCGCCGAGTTTCTCGAGGGGCAGAAGGACTTCCCCCAGAACATTATGGAGAAGCGCCAGAAGGAGTTGCAGACTCTGCTCGAGCAGTCGGTGCAGTTCCGCCAGACAGCCCAGAAACTGCTCAAGGAGGCTCGCCAGGACTACACCGCCAACGCTCGTCGCCGCCTCGATGCCGTGCTGGCGCAGGTAGCTGCCAACCACCATTTGCTCTTTGTCTTCAACAATTCCGGCGACCATATTCCCTTCGTTGACGCCGAGCGGGTGGTCGATGTCGAGGCTGAGGTGCTGACGACATTAGGCCTGAGCAAATGACCCTGCCCCAGACTCCCGGCCCGATAGGTGTGTTCGACTCTGGTTACGGCGGACTCACCATACTGCGACAAATCCGCGCGTTGTTGCCCCGGTACGACTATCTGTACCTGGGCGACAACGCGCGGGCTCCGTATGGGCCGCGGTCATTCCCTCTTGTGCTTGAATTTACCACGCAGGCCGTCCATCGCCTTTTTGAGATGGGTTGCCAGCTGGTCATCCTCGCCTGCAACACGGCGAGCGCCAAGGCTCTGCGCACCATCCAGCAGCAGTGTCTGCCCGGGTGGGACCCCAACCGCCGCGTGCTGGGCGTGATCCGCCCCACGGCGGAGTGCGTCGGCGAGTTGTCCGCCACGCGCCATGTGGGCGTGTTCGCCACCGAGGGCACCATCGCCAGCCAGACCTACAACCTTGAGATTGCCAAGCTCCATCCCGACATCCGCGTCACGGGGCTTGCCTGCCCCATGTGGGTGCCCCTGGTCGAGAACGGCGAGGCGGAGGGCGACGGAGCCGACTATTTCGTGCGCGAGCGCATCGAGCGCATCATGGCCCTCGACCCCGAGATAGACACGATTATCCTCGGCTGCACCCACTATCCCTTGCTCCTCAATAAGATACGCCTCTATGCGCCCTCCCATGTGCGCATCATCCCACAGGGTGACTATGTGGCATCGTCGCTCCGTGACTATCTGTCGCGCCACGGCGAGATGGACCTCCGTCTCACGAAAAGAGCCTCGTGCCGCTATTTCACGACCGAGGCTCCCGAGCGTTTCGACGCGTCCGCTTCCCTCTTCATGGCTTCGCCCGTGGAGTCGGAGCGCATCGATTTGTCTTAGTTAGTTAGCACTTTACAGTCTGTAGTCCGTAGTCTGCAGTCTGTAGTCTAAAGTCTGTAGTCATTAGTCTGCAGTCTGTAGTCTGCAGTCTGTAGTCTAAAGTCTGTAGTCTGTAGTCTGTAGTCTGTAGTCTGCAGTCTGCAGTCTGCAGTCTCGATTTTGCAATAAAATTGCAAAATCGAACCCCATTCACTTTTTCTCCTTCAGCAGGTCACGGATTTCCGTGAGCAGCTTCTCCTCAGCCGACGGTTCGGGTTCGGGTGCCGGAGCGGCGGGTTCCTCCTCCTTCTTGCGGTCGAGCTTGGTCATCATCTTGATGATGAGGAAGATGGAGAATGCGATGATGATGAAGTCGAAGGTCGTCTGCAGGAAGTTGCCGTAGTTGAGCGTCACTGCCTCCACAGCCTCGGTGACTACCTCGCCCGCCTCGTTGGTCACCGCGGGCACGCCCTCCTTGAGCACCCATTTCAGTTCGGTGAAGTTCACGCCGCCCACCAGCAGGCCCACGGGGGGCATGATGATGTCAGCCACGATGCTCGATACGATTTTGCCGAACGCGCCGCCGATGATTACGCCGACAGCCATGTCAACTACGTTGCCTTTCATGGCGAACGCCTTGAATTCTTGAAGAAAATTTGCCATAATATGAATTTTTTGAAAATATTTTCGCCGAATTGTTATGCAAAAGTATAAAAAAGTTGTAACTTTGCAGAGAAAACATGGAACAAAAATTTAAATTCGGACTAAGATTGTTTGCTTTTGCCCTCATAGCGGTGCTGATTGCCGCGTGCAAGAGCGCGGAATACTGCAATTGCGGCTGAGGAAAACGGCCCAGGGTGCGGTGTTCCCGACGACGGTTGGAGACATTGAAACACAAACTATATTTGACGGTTGGAGACATTGAAGCACAAACTATATTTTTAACCCTTAAATTCTAAAAACAAATGGCAATTAAAGTAGGTATTAACGGATTCGGCCGCATCGGTCGTTTCGTTTTCCGCGCCGCTCAGACACGCGACGACATCCAGATTGTAGGTATCAACGACCTTTGCCCGGTTGACTACCTGGCATACATGCTCAAGTACGACACCATGCATGGTCAGTTCGAGGGCACCATCGAGGCAGACGTTGAGAAGAGCCAGCTGATCGTCAACGGCAAGGCTGTTCGCGTTACCGCCGAGAAGAACCCCGCCGACCTGAAGTGGAACGAGGTTGAGGCTGAGTATGTCGTTGAGTCAACCGGTCTGTTCCTGACCCAGGAGAAGGCTCAGGCTCACATCGATGCCGGCGCCAAGTATGTCGTTATGTCAGCTCCCTCTAAGGACGCTACTCCGATGTTCGTATGCGGTGTTAACCTCGACGCTTATGTCAAGGGCACACAGTTCGTTTCTAACGCTTCTTGCACAACAAACTGCTTGGCTCCCATCGCTAAGGTTCTGCACGACAAGTGGGGCATCACCGACGGCCTCATGACCACCGTTCACTCTACCACAGCTACCCAGAAGACCGTCGACGGACCTTCTATGAAGGACTGGCGTGGTGGCCGCGCCGCTGCCGGCAACATCATTCCCTCTTCTACTGGTGCTGCCAAGGCCGTAGGTAAGGTTATCCCCGCCCTGAACGGCAAGCTGACCGGTATGTCTATGCGCGTTCCGACTCTCGACGTTTCTGTTGTCGACCTGACAGTCAACCTCGCCAAGCCCGCCAAGTACGACGAAATCTGCGCCGCCATGAAGGAGGCTTCTGAGGGCGAGCTGAAGGGTGTTCTGGGTTACACCGAGGACGCAGTCGTTTCAAGCGACTTCCTGGGCTGCACCCTGACCTCTATCTTCGACGCCAAGGCTGGTATCGCCCTGACCGACACCTTCGTTAAGGTCGTTTCTTGGTACGACAATGAGATCGGCTACTCTAACAAGGTGCTCGACCTCATCGCTCACATGAAGAAGGTTAACGGCTAATCCCCGCTCCGACTTCCCACAACAGCGCCGCCTCTCGTCCCTGAGGGGCGGCGCCTTTTTTATACTCCCACCTCCCCATGCCCTACACCGACCTCTTCCTTGATTTCGACGACACGCTCTACGACACGCACGGCAATGCCGTGCTGGCGCTCGCCATCGTATACGAGCATTACCACCTGTCGGACTATTTCGACCGCATCGAGGACTTCACGGTGCCTTACTGGCGCACCAACGAGCAACTTTGGGCGCAGTACGCCGCCGGCGAGATCGACCGTCCCTACCTCATCCTCGAGCGTTTCCGCCGTCCGCTCTCGTTGGGACGCGGTCTCGACCCCACGCCCGAGCTCTGTCTGGAGATCAGCGACTTTTTCCTCGACCGCTGCTGCGAGCAGACGCTGATTATCCCCGGCGCGCACGAACTGCTTCGCTACTTGCGTCAGCGCGGCTATCGCATCCACATGACCAGCAACGGCTTCCACGAGGTGCAGTACAAGAAACTCGCTCGCGTCGCGATGACGGACTATTTCGACACCATCATCCTCAGCGAGGACGCAGGCCACAACAAACCCTCGCGTGAGTTCTTCGACTACGCTTTCCGTCGTTCGGGAGCCGACCCCGCCTCAACCATCATGATTGGCGACAACCTCATGACCGACATCAACGGCGCCCGCCTCGCCGGACTGCCCCAGATCTGGTTCAACCCCTCCCGCAAGCCTCTCGCCGACTTCCCCGTCACCCACGTCGTCGCCACCCTCGCCGAGATACAAAAAATCCTGTGAACGATTTGCTCACAGGATTTTCTTTGTATCTGTTTTTGACAGAAAATGCGGTCAATTATAATTGTTCAAACCGAAACGTATAGCCACTCTCTTCATAGGCAAGCGACATGTTCCCGGTGGAGATTATATCCATGCCGATGACCATGTGAACGGGTAGTTGTGGCAGGACGTCAACCTCTACCTCCCATTGGTCATATTCGGTAATCGACACCTTGCAAACGGTCTCCCAACCTTCTGAGATGCCTGCGCTTCCCTGCACCTGGGCTTGCTCACCACGTTTCAGTCCAAGTGCCTTGAATGCCTCCTCGCTGATGGCTGTCCGTTGCGACCCTGTGTCCCAGACAGCGTCAATCATACATTGCTCGCCAGTCGACGGGTTTGCCAGCAGGCAGGGGACGTATATCACGTCGCATTGGTCTTGTAAGGGTAACTCTAACATTCTCGTGTTCTTTCCCTGTGTGAATACGTTTTGCCTGCTTGACCACTCTACCATCCGCAGGCATGCTAAATCCCATAAAGTGTGTCATGATGTTTTTGTATTGATGATTTTTTAGACTGTGCTGTTTCTGTTTTGTCCTGCTTTCGTCTGCAAATGTAGCAATAAAATTTCAAATATGATTATGCGTAGGAGATTTTTTTCCCTCTTTTACAGATTGTAGAACGTGCGGAAGGCCTCGATGCAATACTTGTGGTCGAGGGCGCTGGCTGTCTCGCGGACTGAGTGCATCGCCCAGATGGGGTTGCCCATGTCCACGCCCGGGAGGGGTAGCGATGAGGTGAGTATGTTGCCGAGCGTCGAACCGCCTGCCACGTCGCTGTGGTTGACGAATGTCTGGCAGGGAACGCCAGCCTTGCGGCAAATCTCCTTGAAGATGGCGGACGAGCGCGCGTCGGTGGCGTATTTCTGCGCCGCGTTGATCTTGACCACGGGGCCGCCTCCCATCACGGGGTGGTTCGTCGGGTCGTACTTCTCGGCGTAGTTCGGATGGAAGGCGTGTGCGTTGTCCGCGCTCACCATGAACGAATGCTCGACGGCACGCACGAGGGCCAGTTCGTCGCCGGCGATGCGCAGCAGTATGTCGCGGAGCACGGGCGACTGCGCACCCTGCTTGGTCATGCTGCCCGTCTCCTCGTTGTCGAAGATGGCGAGCACCTGCGTCTGGTCGCTCTGCTCGGCCTCCATCAGCGCCGTCAGGCCGGCATGCACCATCGACAGGTCGTCGAGACGGCCTGCCGAGATGAGCTCGTCGCCGAGCCCCACCGTGCAGGCAGGCGTCGTGTCGTAGAGGTAGAGGTCGAAGTCGATGATGTCCTCCGCCGCCACCTTCAGCTCGCGGGCGATGACGTGCAGCAGCATCTCGTCCCTGCCCAGTCCTTCCTCTATGAGCGCGCTCACCTCCATGAGCGGCAGCATGTCCTTCTGCTTGCTCAGTTTCACGCCGTCGTTCACCTGGCGGTTGAAGTGTATGGCGAGGTTGGGGATGACCAAAAGCGACTTCTTGATGTGGAGCAATCGGGTTATAGGCGCCAGCGGTGACTCGCCGCGTGTCATCACGCGTCCGGCAAGCGACAGCGGACGGTCGAACCACGTCGACATGATGGGGCCGCCATAGACTTCCACGTTGAGGCGAATGACATTGCCTTCGCCCGTCATCTCCGCCTGCGGCTTGATGCGGAACGTGGGCGAGTCACAGTGGGCGCAGATGAGCTTGAAGCCCGCCTCCGCCAGCGGCTTGCGGCCGATGCGCACGGCAAAGACCGACGAGTCGTTCTTGGTGGTCATCACCATGTCGCCCGCCTTCAGCCCCCGCCATTCGTCGGCGAGGGAGACATATCGGAAACCTGCGCCCGCGAGTTGCCTCTTCACCTCCTCCACTGCGAGGAAGTTCACCGGCGACGCATTGAGAAAATCAATCAGTTCTTGTGTGTATCGCATAGTTGTAGTTGTTTTTACGTGCAAGGATAAATTTCGTCTGTCCAATTACCAGATGCGGCAGCGGCGCTCGGGGGAGAGGTAGAGCTTGTGGCTGGGTTCGACGTTGAAGAGGCGGTACCACTCGTCGCAGTTGCGGCACATGCCGCCCATGCGCGTAGAGCCAAGGCTGTGGACGTCGTCGAGTTTCAGCAGCTTCATCGCCGTTGTCTGGTCCAGCTTCATCGCCGGGGCATAGCCGCAGGATATGAAAAACTTGCGCAGGCACTTGTCCAGTTCCTCGCCCTTGAAACCCTGCCGGGTGAGGTGCTTCCTGTATGCCAGGAGCACCACCTCGATACCGCCGATGTCGGCGATGTTCTCGTTCAGTGTCTTGGTTCCGTTGTTCTTGACGTTGGGGAAGAATTCGGGGAAGGCGTCCATGCTGCTGTATGAGTAGATGACGGCCAGCGTGCGCTCCGTGAAGGTCTGGTAGTCGTTGTCCGTCCACCAGTTCTCCACCGTGCCGTACTTGCCGTATGCCGAGCCTTGGTGGTCGATGCCGTGTGTCAGTTCGTGGCCGACGACGTGGCCGAGGCCGCCGTAGAGCAGTGCGTCCGTCTGCGTGAGGTCCACAAGCGGGGTGCTACCCATTATCGGGCAGATGATGATGGAGTTGGTCGGTACGAAGTAGAAGGCATTGATGGTTTCGCGCAGGTTGCCGTCTCCGTAGATGAGGTTTGAGAATTCCAGCATGTAGAACAGGCGCTCCTCCGTGCGCTCCTTGCCCAGCAGCGACAGCGAGGCGTCGAGCAACGCCTTGTTCTTTTTCACGTATGAGGTGCAGAGTGTCTCCCCGGCCATCGAGGCGAACAGCTTCTGGCCGCGTGAGTCGATGGCTCCCACCACGACGGCTGCCATGTTCTGCACCTTCTCTATTGCCTTGCTCTTTGTCGTACCGCTCATCCAGTCCAGGTCGCCGATATGCTCGCCGAGCGCCTCCCGGATTTCGCCCACCATTTTCCTTACGGCGTCGTTCTCCTCCTGCGTCGCCCACAGTCCGATGGGGTCGTACTCGCATATGTCGAGGAAACGTGCGTAGAGCTTGGTGCCCTTCATCGCTTTGTCTACCTGCTTCGTGGTGTACAGCGCCGGACAGGTCAGCGAGTCCAGCTTGCTGAGCTGGGAGGTGATGGCGGACTTCAAGTCCTTGATGCTCATGCCGTCCAGTTTCATCATGTAGGCCATGTCGTTCGGCGAGTTGTAGCGCACGAGGTCGAGGCTGATGCCCATCTCCTTCATCAGGTGGTCGATGACGCGGCAACGCATGCCTTCGGGAGCCTCCGTCGTCGCCTCAAGGCTGCGCGTCGTCGGTTGGAGTCCGCTTTCGTTCGCGTCAAAGCTCGGTGAGAGGCAGATGCCTTTCTCGCAGCAACCCAGCGTGAAGTATGCGGGGAGCAGGTAGCCCTCCCTCATGCATTGCGCCCAGACGCGGACTATCTCGTCCTCGTTGCTGGCTCGCTTCAGGTCGCTCATCGCCTGCCTCAGGCCGATGCTGAGCAGGCTGTCCTCCCTCAGCACGCGTCCTTCGCGTGCCGCCGCCAGGTACTCGCTCCTGCATTGGGCGTAGTGTGTCAGTTCCAGCGTGTCGGTGATGCGCTTCTGCTTCGCCGCCAGTACGGTGTTGTAATCACAGAGGCGCTTTCCCGCCTTCGCTGTGTCCAGCCAGTGGCCGTAGCCGTACTGGAACATGTTGTCGCCTGGATGCACGGTGCTGTCAATGTACGCCTCCAGCTTGAACGGCTTGGTGTCCACCGCCGACGGTGTCTCAGGCCCCGACTCGGGCATCGTGTCCTTGTCCGCGCAGCCCGCCACGGTCAGCAGGCACGCAACGGCGCCAATCGCAAAAATTCTGTTCATCTGTTTTGTCGTTTCGTTATTTTGCTTGCAAATTTAGCAAAAATAAATCAAATACCCTCGCAATTGACCGAACAATCTGCGATTCCACTCGGTGGTGAGAGCCTCCGATTTGCTTTTTTCGTACGAATTTTGCAGTTATTCTTGCGTTTTTCGTACGAATTTTGCAAATAACCTCGCGTTTTTCGTACGAATTTTGCAAATATTCATTATCTTTGCATCGTAAAACATAGGATATGGAAAGGACAATCTATGGCGAATTGGTGCGGTGGAAGGAGCAGGACCGGCGCAAACCATTGGTGCTGCAGGGCGTGAGGCAGTGCGGCAAGACGTATGCACTGAAGAGATTCGGATGCGAGCATTTCCGGCATACGGCATATTTCAACTTCGAGCAAGACCCCTCGCTCTGCGAGGTGTTTGAGTATGATTTCGACACTACGCGGATATTGCGCGAACTGTCCATCATCAAGGGATATGGCGAGACAGACCACGCGACGACATTGGTGATATTCGACGAGATACAGGCATGTCCGAAAGCCATCACATCGCTTAAGTATTTCTGCGAGGAGTGTCCCGGGATGTTTCTCGCCGCCGCCGGTTCGCTGCTTGGCCCAGCCTTGGGTCATCACAACATATCGTTCCCCGTGGGCAAGGTGACGTTCATGCGCATGTACCCGTTGTCGTTTGGTGAGTTCGCCTTGGCATGCGGATTGGAGCGTGAGCTGGCGCTTGTGGCTGAATGTGCCGACGGTCGTCCCGTGCCGTCGCCGATAGCCGAACGGATGACCGAGGCGTGCCGTCGTTTCCTTGCCGTCGGCGGCATGCCCGAGGCGGTCAACGCATGGGTCATGACGCATGACTACGCCGCCGTCGACAAGGTGCTTGCCGACATCCTGCAAAGCTATGCCAACGACTTTGGCAAATATCTCAGCGCGGACGATGCCCTGAAGGTGGGGTGGATATGGGACTCGATTCCAGTCCAACTCGCCAAGGAGAACAACAAATGGGTGTTCTCGCACGTGAAGAAAGGCAAACGCTCAGCCGAACTGGAGAATGCCATGCAGTGGCTGGTGAAGGCGGACCAGATTTTCGAACTCAACATGGTGGGTAATCCTGAGTTGCCGCTGTCCTTCTATGCCGATGCCACTTACTTCAAGGTGTATATGAGCGACGTGGGGCTGTTGCGCATGAGGGCGGGACTCACCGCCCAGTCAATCATCGAGGAGACACCGCTGTTTACCAACTTCAAGGGAGCCATGACCGAGAATTTTGTCATGAACGAACTGCTGAAAGGTGGCTTCACGCCCTATTTCTGGCGATCGCAGAATGAGGCGGAGGTGGACTTCCTCGTCGAGTGTGGCGAGCAGATTGTACCAATCGAGGTGAAGTCAGACACGCACACCAGAGCGAAGAGTTACGTGACCTACTGCAAACGCTACGGTCCGAAGGTGGGTGTGCGCCTGTCGATGAAGAACGCTGGCGACAATCCTGTCGCCGACACCCTTTCGCTCAGCCTTCCGCTCTACAAGACAACATGGTTGCGCCAGACCTTGGAGAAAGCGCTCTCGTGAGGTCTGGCGCAGCAAAGCCGGCGATTTTTGTCGTACAAACAGCCCCGTCTTACTTCCCCTTTGCCATCGTGGCGCGGAGGAAATAGACGATGAGGAGGAGGTAGGCGGCGAGGGAGAGCCACTCGGCCCAGAGCGAGCCCACCCAGCCGGTCATCATGGCGTCGACGCCGCAGAAGCGGAGCAGGGCGCTCACCACTCCCATCAGTGCGCCGCCGGCGATGAAGCCAGAGGCGAGGAGGGTGCCGCGCTCGCCACGCTCGTTGTTGAGGGCGCTGTCATTCGAGCGACTCGTCACCCACCAGTTGAGCGCACCTCCCACGAGGAGCGGCGAGTTGAGCTCCATCGGGATGAACATGCCGAGGGCGAAGGCGAGGGCGGGCACGCCGAAGTAGTTGAGCGCGAGGGCGAGCAACGCGCCGGCTCCGTAGAGGACCCAGGGTGCGCCAGTGCCCGACATGAGCGGTTCGATGACCGCCGCCATGGCATTCGCCTGGGGGGCGACAAGGGCGCCCTCGCCCACGAAACCGTAGGTCTTGTTCAGGATCATGATGACACCGCCCACGGTGGCGGCGCTGACCAGTATGCCGAGAAACTTCCATGTCTCCTGCTTGGCGGGCGTGGTGCCGAGCCAGTAGCCGATCTTCAGGTCGGTGATGAAGCCGCCTGCCGTGCTGAGCGCCGTGCAGACCACACCGCCCATGACCATCGCCGCCACCATGCCGGCGGGACCCTCCAG
>JABUTZ010000045.1 GCA_021443415.1 Bacteroidaceae bacterium
GCCCGCTTCCGCCGTCCCGACTTCCTCACCACCATCTCGTCGCCCACCTACGACCAGACCGCCAACCACCCCGTGCGCGCCATCCTGCAGGCCGCCGACGGCACGCTCTGGATAGGCAGCAAGGGAGGAGGACTGGTGAGCATCCATCACTACGGCGCACGCGCCCTGGAGAGGGTGGCTACCTACGACGTGGGGGCGGGACGCTCCTACAACTCCGTCTTCGCCCTCGCCTCGGCGGCCGACGGCACGCTCTGGATAGGCACCGACGGCAAGGGGCTGCTCCGCATGACCCAGGGCGACGACCGGCCGCGGCCGCTCGACCTCGGGTCCGCCCCCCTCGCCTCGGGTCTCGAGTCGGTCTACTGCATCTGCCAGACCGACGCGCAGACGCTCTATGCGGGCACGAGCGGCGGCGGACTCTTCCGCCTGACCATCGACGGCGCCCGTGTGGTCGACGCCGTTGCCTACACCGCCAATCCGCAGTCGCCCTCGTCGTCGATAGGCAGCGACCGCATCTACGCCCTCGCCGACGACGGCGACCGCCTGTGGATAGCCACCCGCTCGGGAGGCCTGAGCCGCCTCGACAAGCAGTCGGGCGAGGTGCGCACACTGCGGGCCGCCGACCAGCCCGACGGCATCTGCTGCGACGATGTCATCTCGCTGCTCCGCGACAGCGGCGGACGCCTGTGGGTGGGCACGACCTCGGGGCTGAGCCTGTGCCACAACCCCGCCGATGAGACACCCTCCTTCCGCACCATCGACCGCGGCAGCGGGCTGCCCAACGACAACATACACGCCATCCGCGAGGACAGCTACCACAACATCTGGGTGAGCACCTCGCACGGCATCGCGCGCATCGACAGCACGGCGACGCACGTCATCTCGTTTCTCAAGGAGGACGGACTTCAGGGCAATGAGTTCTGCGACGGGGCAGGCTTCGCCTCCGCCGACGGCGGCACGCTCTTCTTCGGCGGCACGGAGGGAGTCAACATCGTCTATCCGGGCAGGATCGACACCCACACGTTCATGCCGCGGCTCGTCCTGCGCGCGCTCACCGTCTCGGGCACGGCGCGCGCGGTCGAGGGCGACAGGATAGAGATTCCGTCCAATAGCAGCTACCTCACCCTCGACTTCTCGGTGACCGACTACATCTCCAACCCCAAATGCCAGATCGCCTACAAGCTCGAGACGCGCGGACTGCTCGGCTACGGCAAAGGGGAGTGGGTGGACCTCGGCAGCAACCGCGTGCTCAGCCTCTCGGGCCTCCAGCCCGGCACCTACCGCCTGCTCGTGCGCGCCTCGAACGGGGCGCAGGTGTGGGGTGAGCCGACCGAGTGGACGGTGCGTATCGCCCCTCCGCCCTACGCCACATGGTGGGCGTGGCTCATCTACGTCGCCTGCATAGCCGCCGCCGTGTGGAAGGTGGTGAGCGTCAAGCGCCAGCGACTGCTCATGCGCCACGAGCTCGAGCTCGAGCGCCAGGAGAAGGAGAACAAGGAGAGCACCCACCAGGCCAAGCTGCGCTTCTTCACCAACATAGCCCACGAGTTCTCCAACTCGATCACGCTCATCTACGGAGCCGTCGAGCAGATCCTGGCCAAGAACAACCCGTCGGAGACGATGCGCCACCAGCTGCTCGCCATCCAGCGCAACACCGAACGCATGCGCCGGCAGATCTCCGAGCTGATGGAGTTCCGCAAGGCGGAGACGGGCTATCTGCATCCGCAGTACGAGGTGGTGGACGTGGGCGACCTGATCCAGAGCACGTGCGACAACTTCACCGACAACGCCGAGCAGCACGGCAAGCGGCTGACGCTGACGATGGAGACGCCCGGGGCCACGTGGGTGCTCGACCGCGGCATGACGGAGAAGATTGTGTTCAACATCGTGTCCAACGCGATGAAATACACGCCCGACGGCGGTTTCATCGAACTGCGGTGCGCGGTGTCGGAGGAGCGGGGGTTGGTGTTCGCCTGCACGAACAACGGCCCCGGCATCAAGGCGGAGGACATCGGCAACGTGTTCAACCGCTTCACCGTGCTCGACAACTTCGAGAAGAAGCTCCAGGAGGGCATCTTCTCGCGCACGGGCATCGGACTGGCGCTCTGCAAGGACCTGGCGCGCCTCATGGGCGGCACCATAGCCGTCGAGTCGGAGGTGGGCAAGACGACGACGTTCACGGTGACCATACCCGCGCACCAGCTGCCCGAGTCCAACCCGGTCGAAACGTCAGTCGGTCAGCCGCTTGCGCCAATATCGCCTTCTGCGGAGCGGCATGGCAGACTGTGGGAGAAGGGAGCCAAGTGCGTGCTCGTGGTCGACGACCAGCCCGAGATCTGCGACCTGATATGCGAGATACTGGGCGACGACTACCGGACCGTGCGCGCCGGCAACGGCCTCGAGGCCCTTGCGAGGGTGGAGGAGTGCGCTCCCGACCTCATCGTCAGCGACATCATCATGCCCGGGATGAACGGCGTGGAGCTCATCAAGCGCCTCAAGGCGGACGAACGCACGCGCCACATTCCCGTGGTGATGCTCTCGAGCAAGTCGGACATCGAGAGCCGCATCGAGGTGACGGAGACGGGGGCGAGCATGTTCCTGACCAAGCCTTTCCATCCGCAGTACCTGCGGTCGGCCGTCGAGGGCATACTCAACGAGCATAGCGTCATGAAGGAGTGGGCGCAGAAGCCCGTGGCGTACAAGGAGCGGCTCAACATGGGCACGATCAGCGGCGACGAGCGCCGCTTCCTCGACCATGTCTTGGAGATCCTCGCCCAGAAGTTCGGCGACGAGGACTATGACTATGAGGCACTTGCCTCCGACCTCGCCATCAGCCGCTCGCAACTCTACCGCCGCATCAAGGCGGTCACGGGAGCCTCGCCGGGCGAGTTCATACGCTCGTACCGCCTCGATCAGGCGCGCCAGATGCTGGTGCGCTCCGACAAGACTATCGGTGAGGTGATGGTTGACTGCGGCTTCCACAACAAGGCATACTTCTACCGCCTTTTCCAGAAAGCCTACGGTTGCTCGCCGCGCGAATATCGCAACAAAAACTGAAATTTTAGACGAGGCTGTCCAGCTCGCGCTTCAGTGCGACGAGCTGTGAACGTATGCCCTGCAGGCGCTCGAGGAGCTCGGTGTTGTTCTGGACTCCGTCGCGGTTGTGGGCGATGGCGTCGCGGGCGGCGCTGAGCTTCATGCCCTTGACCTTGACGAGGTTGTAGACAAGTTTCACCTCGTTGAGGTCATCTTCGCTGTACTGGCGTATGTCGCGCCCTCCCTTGCGGGGCGCGATCGTCGGGAACACCTTCTCCCAGTAGCGCAACAATGTCTCGGTGACGCCCAGCTCCTGCGCCACCTCCTTGATGCTGTAATACATCTTCAAGTTCTTGTCCCTGTTCAGCATATTGCCTCGTTGTAAAATTTCGTCTGCAAAGTTACGAATTTAATTTGAGAATTAGATGCCTTGGGAAACAGATTAGCGAAATTTATTTGCGGGGGCTTTATGGGGGAGCCATAAAGGGCGCAAATAAATTTCGCTAACAATAACACGTGTCAGCACGCGGCGGCTCGCTAAGAGCCGCCGCGGCCGGTTACCAGAGTTCGTCGCTGCCTGCGGCCTTGAAGTCTTCCATGGCGCGCACCTCGGCTTCGTCGCCGGGGTCGCCTGTGCCGCCGGATTCGATTTTGCTTCCAGCGTCGAGGCAGGCAGTCTTCCATACAGTCTTCACCGTGATGACGGTGGGCGTTGAATATGTCTTTTTCACGATTGTACGAATTTATTGTGTTACATAAATCTTCACTTCACCACTACCTTCTTGCCTCCGCGGATATAGACACCCTTGGCTGCGGGCTTGCCCACGCGCTGGCCGGAGAGCGTGTAGCAGTCGTCGTCGCTGAGGTTGACCACGGTGTCGATGCCCGTTGTCTGGTCCTCGATGACGATGCTGAACTCGCGTACCTCCGACGCTGCGGGAGCGCTCACGTAGGCGCGGAAAGGCTTGATGCTGAAGTAGCTGTTGATGGCGTAGAACTTGTCGCTCTTGATGTAGTAGGTGTCGGCATCGGTGATCTGCTGGTTGGCATAGACACCGTTCAGTGCGGAGCCATCGGTGCCCACTGCGGGTGAGAGTTTGTCGTCGGCAATCTCAAAGTTCACTGGCTCAAAGGATACTCTTGTGTCCGTGCTCAGACGGCGGAAGAGACCCGGGGTGTTGCTGTCCAGGGTTGCCACGGGGCTTACAACCAACGTGTTGTCGGCCTGTCTCTTCAGCGCATAGAGCTGCACGTCCTCGTTCGACTTGGCTTCGTAAGGCAGTGCGATGGTGCCCCAGTTGCTTGACACCGTGCGCTGGTACCAATCCATGTTTGTCGCAGTGAAGGCGGACTTGCTGACATAGTCCTTGCCATCCACGAGGCGGAACGTATAGCAATTGCCGTTCACGGCGATGTTCTCCATGCCGCCCAGCGGAGCGAAATAGCTTGCCGGCTGGCCTGCATTCGTGACGTGCAGGATGTGGTTGGGGTTGTCGCCGCGCACGAGGTCCACGAGGATGGTGGCGTCTTCGTAGTCCATCATGCCGTTGAAGTTCTTGTCGGCGGCGGCCTCGCTCAGGCCTGCCGTCGCACCGTCCTGCTTCAGTGTCAGGAAGCCGACGATGTCAGCCTCGTCCACGGTGCCGTCGTTGTTCACGTCACCGCCCACGGGTACGAGGCCGGACTCGACGTCGGTCTTCTCAAAGTACCACAGCGAGGCGGGACTGCCGTAGGCGTTCCAAGCCACCATGCGCGACGTGAAGTCGCCGGGGGCGTGGATGGCGGTATATGAGCTTGATGGGTCGCGGTTGACGATAGCCACCTTGTCGCCGTCGACAAACTCGATGCGGTAGCGGCCTGCCGACGACTCGTCGGTGCTCACGATGGCTGTCTCCTTGGCGGGCAGGTTGGGGTAGTACTTCGACGTGCTGTTGTTCTTGAGCAGGAAGTAGCCGTCCTCGCCCTCGATGGGCTGGAGGGCCCAGTACTGGGTGGCGTCGGCGGTGTTGTAGGCCTTCGACTTGAACTTGCCGTCGGTGTCCTCGTACATGGCGTTCGCGCCGGCACTACCGCGCTCGGTGTTGCGGATGATGTAGAGCTTGGTCACGTCGACGCCTATGCGGGTGGCATTGGCGATGGTAGAGAAGATGTTCAGGTAGTTGGCCTGCGTCAGGTCGGACTTGAAGTCGTCGACGGAACCCTCGATGCTTGAGCGAGCATCCTCGGACAGACCACCTACATAGGATGAATAGGCGATGCCGTCCTTCAGCACGTCGATGCCGTCGGCGGTGATGGCCATCGGATTGACGGGGTCGGTGTCGAGGCTGTAGGCGTCGTCGGTGATGTCCTCGATGGTGTAGCTCTTGTACACCTGCGTGTAGTCCTTGCCGAAGGTCGACTCCTCGTACATGAAGCCGATGTGGTTGTCCTTCTGGAGCGTCATGGTCGAGTAGGCGGAGCTCATGTACGACGACTGATGGCGGCCTGTCCAGTCCTTGGCGAAGTTGGCGGGGTTGCTGAACTTCGAGTAGTTGTCCAGCTCCTTGTAGTAGATGCCCACGTTGGCGCGGTTGGGGCCGAAGGGCACGGACTGCAGGGCCATCCACATCTTCTTGTTGTCGGACTTGCGGACGACGGGCAGCACCATTATCTCACCGTTGGTGGGGTTGCCGCCCTGTCGGCAGATACCGTTAACGTCCTCAGTTGATAAGGCTTGTGTCATCCACGAGCCGAGACCCTTCTTCACGTCGGTGAAGTGGAAGATGTTGTAGATGCGGCCATTGGCACGTGAAGAGAGCAGGATGCTGCCGTCGGGCAGCTCCTCCGACTTGGGCTCGTCGCCACCGCTCACGCCGTAGGTGAACTTGTCGCCGCCCAGGATGTTCCAGTTCTCGCCGAAGTCGTCCGAGTAGAGCACGTAGTTGAAACCACCGGTCGACGGAGTGCGGAGCAGAACGACGCAGTAGATGCGGTAGTAGTCGCCCACCTTCGTGAAGCGGCTCTGGAAGATGCGTCCCGAACCGACGAACATGGCTGCTACGTCGACGCCGCCGTCCTTGAACTTCTTGTAGATGGGGTCGGCGATGTCCTGCCAGTGGCACTCGATGCCATCGACGGGGTCGCCGAACGTCGTCCAGGTCTCGCCGCCGTCCTCCGAGCGGAAGCGTGCGATGCCCTGGTGATGGGTGTATGTGGCGGCGGGATAGCTTACGTTGCCGCAGCATGCCATGGCGAGCACGCGGTTGCTCTCGCGGTCGGCCACCACGCAGGGGTCGCCGAAGCCGGCCCAGAGGTCGTTAGCCTGATCCACACCGTAAGAACCCTGACGCGATTCCTGGAGAGTCTTGATATCGCCCCATGTCGCGCCGTTGTCCTTGGAGATGCGATAGCGCAGGCTGACGCGGCCGAAGCCGATGTCCTTGCCGCCATAGCGATAGTCGGTGAGGGCGATCACGTTGCCGTTCTGGGCGGTTGCGATGGCGGGAATGCGGTAGCAGACGTCGTTGCCTTCGCTGCCATACTCGAAGAGGTTGGTCTGAGGCTCTTTCTCTGCCTTGAGCGGACGAACCACGATGACCATGTCCTGGAGCGTGGCCTCCTTGTTGCTGCCCGTGAAGGCGAACTGGGCGGTCTGCAGACCCTTTGCGTCATTTGTCCATGTGATGGTCTTGAACTCGGTCGTGCTGAGACTTACGGCTGTGCCGCCGGCGGGAGTGAGCACCTGGTCGTTGGCGCCGCCCTTAATCTTGAACGAGTAGCTCTGGATGTAATAGCCCTCGCTCGACAAGGCGAATGTCCATGCGGCGCTCTGCTGGCCCACGGCGATGCCCATCGACGTGGCGTTCATGTTGTTGGGTGTGGTGCCGAAAGTGATCTGGTAGGGCTCTGTTATATTCGACTTCCATTGCGAGACCCAACCTGTGGTCGTCACTATTCCGCTGCGGTAGAACTGACCACCGTCCTTCGTGATGGGAAGCACAGCCTCGGAGAGTTCGAACGAGAGGGTGGAGCCTGCGTCGGCGCCGCCGGTCCAGAAGGCCAGCTTGTTGTTGCCGGCGTAGTTGTTCACCTTGTGCGATGCCTGGTCCATCGTGTACATGAAGTAGCCGTCGACGCCCGTGATGGCGGTCGACTTGGCGAACTGCCACTTTGTCTCGTAACCCGTAGGCACGCTGCTGGCGTCCACGAGGATGGCATAGGTCGAGCCGCCGTCGCCGGAGATGGTGGAGGGAGCCGCCAGCACCTTGGCCGTGCCATATTTCTTATTATAGATGGTGTAGCCCTTCTGGTCGCTGCCAGCGAAAGCCCACTGCTCGTCGTCGTCGCCCGTCGTTTCCATACGGTCGAGGGGCATGTATGTGTTCGAACCCTGGTCGCGCAGGTAGTGCAGGTTCTTGATCTTCACGTTGTACCACCACTGGGCGCCCGTGAACGCTCCGTCAGTGACGGTGACGCGCTGGAAGGGCACGTTGTAGGTCTCCTCCTCCTGGGGCGTGAACGACACCTCGGTGAAATATACCTGGCAACCGGTGTCCGAGGCGCGGCCCGTGATCCAGTTATATACGGTGTTGCTCGCCGTGAGGTTCATGCAGCAGTTGACGGAGGTCGTGCCTACCTTTGCCACCACGTTGAATGCTCCCGCGGCGTCGCAGGTCTCCAATGTCCAGCCCGTCGTGGGCTGTGCGTCCTGCACGCTGAGCTGCACGTTGTGGGTGGCTGTCGGCACGGCGTAGTAGCCTTTGCCGTTCTTGATGTCGTAGGTGCCGTCGCTGCGGTCCACCAGCTGCCAGTAGCCGTTGCCCTGTGCGTCGGGGGTGGCTGTGGCGGCGAGGCTGCTGCCCGACTTGGTGAAGAACACGCTCGTGCTGCGGGCGGCATTCATCTTGTACCACTTGCCCGTTGTGGGGCGGAGAGCCTCCATGACGGTGGTGGTCATGGCCTGCAGCTGGGCGATGGTGGCGCCGTCGGTGGCAAGGAGCGAGTAGGCGCTGTTGAGCGTTGACTCCAGGTCTGTCCTGCCCGTGTTCTCGGCAACGTCGATGACGTTGGACAGGCTCTTGCGGGCGCCGATGAGGTTATAGTAGGCCACGGCGTCCGTCTCGCTCATCACGGTGCATCCGTCGATGTACTTGGCGAGCTCGCGGGCGCAAGCCTGATAGCCGAGACCGGTCACATACTGGTTGCTGTCGATGTACTCGCTCTTCGCCACGTCGTTGCTGGTCAGGATGCTGTAGAGGTCGCAGTAGACTGCGTCCACGTCGGCGTCGACCTGTTCCTGCAGCCACTCGTTGATGGGTACGAGGTTGGTCTTGTTCAGAGAGGTGGCGGAGGTGCCGTAAGGAATCATGCTCACGAGTACCATTTGGGTATTGGGGCAGAGATCCCTGACTTTCTCGATGATTGACCCGTATTTGGTTTTGAAATCTTCTTTGCTGGAGCTGCCCGATGTGAGGTTCTGCGAGCCTAACATCATCACTACCTGCTTGGGCTCTGCGCTTCCAGTGCTGCCTTTCAGAATACCCTCTATGAAAGCTTGGTGGACGGTGATGTCGGGACCCCATTTGCCCCAGCCCGTACCGCGGTTCTTCACGTTGGGGTTGCCGAGCAGCTCCTGCCACTCGCCGCCGTGCACGAACTCGTCGCCGATGAACAGCACGTCGTTGCTATTGATGGGCAGGTTGGCGTGGACGCTGTAACGCGCGCCGTAAGAGTTGCTCTGGCCGCCGTTGACAACATTCGGAGTTATTGCCAGCAATGGTGCGCCGCCTACATAAGTCATAAGTTTTTTGGCCCACACAGATACGCCTCCTACGTGGGGATGCAGGGCGTCATACGACATTGTCGTGCCGCTGGTTATCCCCATCAGATCGTCGAAGAAGTCAACGAAGGTGACTCCCATCTCCGTCGCCATAGTCTGGAGCTGGGCGTTGAGAGCCTCGCCCTTGGCCACTGTACGGCTGTTATTTGTCGAAGGCATGACGCTTTCAACATATACCTGGGTGGCGGGCGACTCCTTCTGGATGTGCTTGATGGTCTGGCGCACGTTCTTCACGACCGCCTCGGGTGTGTAGCCCGCCACGTTCATGTCGTTGGTGCCGATCATGATGAACAGCTTCTTGGGACGGCCCGTGATGTAGCTATGGATGTTGGCGAGAACCTCCCAGGAGAAACCGCCCGAGTTGCCACGGTTGATCACATTGTCGGCTGTGAAGATTTCAGCCCATGGTTGCATGTTGGTGATTGAGTTGCCTACAAACACCACGCTCTGGTTGG
>JABUTZ010000046.1 GCA_021443415.1 Bacteroidaceae bacterium
GCCACCTTTGCGAAGCCTCCAAGCGAACACCCGTTCCGCTTGGAGGCTTCTCTTTTTTTTGCCGCAGACCGTAAGCGTCTTAGTCATCTTAGGCATCATAGGCATCCTAAGCCTCCTACGAGACTTAAGATGCCTACAATTGCTGCGCTGTCATTGCTTTCAACTAATCTTGCCCAACAGATACTCTCGTGTGCGGGGGTCGTCGGGCGTCGAGAACATCTTCTTGGTCGTGCCGCTCTCGACAAGGTCGCCGAGGTACATGAACAGCGAATGGTCGCTGACGCGCATCGCCTGTCCCATGTTGTGGGTCACGATTACGATGGTCACGTCCTTCTTCAACTCAACGATTAGTCGTTCGATGGTCTGCGTGGCGATGGGGTCGAGGGCTGACGTGGGCTCATCCATCAGCAGCACCTTGGGGCGCAGGGCGAGCGCACGCGCTATGCAGAGGCGCTGCATCTGACCGCCCGAGAGAAACGTGCCGCGCTTGTTCGTCACGTCCTTGACCTCGTCCCACAGACCCACAGAGCGCAGTTCGCGCTCGATAATCTCGCTCTTCTGCGCCTTGCTCAGCCGTATGCCGTTGAGCGTGTATCCGGCGAGCACATTCTCCGCTATGCTCATCGTGGGGAAGGGGTTGGGACGCTGGAACACCATGCCTATGTTGCGGCGCACGACCATCGGCTCGTCCTCGAGCAGGTTGCGCCCGTCAAAGAGTATCTCGCCCTCCACCTTGATGTTGGGATAGATGGCATGCATCAGGTTGATGGCGCGCAGGAGGGTGCTCTTGCCGCAACCCGAAGGCCCCATGATGGCGGTCACCTTGCCCTGTTCGATGCTTGTGGTCACGTCGGCCACCGCCTTCTTGCCGGGCGTGTAGCTGACCGACAACTTGTTGATTTCCAATATGTTGTTGTTCATAGGATTGTGTTTCGTTTATGTGAATCTTTTTTCAATGTATTTGGCGAGGAAGTTGAGCGCCAGCACGAGGAGCAGGAGGAAGAGAGCTGCACTCCACACCAGTTCCTGGAGGTTGGCATCGGTCCAGAACTCCCAGATCATCAGCGGCACGGCGCTCATCGGCTTGGTCATGTCCCAGCGCACCGACGCACAGCCGAGGGCGGTGAACATCAGTGGTGCTGTCTCTCCGATGACACGCGAGATGGCGAGCAGTACGCCCGTGAACACACCGCCGAAGGCGTTGGGCAACAGGATGCGGAAGACCGTTGTCGGGAAACTTGCGCCGAGGGCCACCGACGCCTCGCGCAACGTTGTCGGCACGATGTTGAGCGCCTCCTCCGTGCTTCGGATTATCAGCGGGAGCATCATGATGCCTAAGGCTATGCTGCCCGCAAACCCAGAGTATCCACCAGTAGGCACCACGATGCAGGCATAGATGACGATACCAAGCACTACGCTCGGCGTGCCCTGCAGCAGGTCGGTGAGAAACGATACCATGGCGGCGAACTTCTTGTGCTTGTACTCGCTCATAAACGTGCCTGCAAGGATGCCAAGGGGCACACTTACTGCACTGGCTGTCAGCAACATCAACAGCGTGCCGATGATGCCGCCGGCGATGCCGCCTTCCTCGCCGATCAGTGTCTTATAGACCGAGGGCGCCGACTCGCTGAAGAAAGCCCATGAGAATCCGCCGATGCCTGCCACCAGCACCTTGAGGACGATAAGGAAGAGGGGCACGGCCGTGAGGGCGGCTATCGTGCATACACCGTAATGGAGCGCATGGCTCTTGACGATGCGTCGTTTCATGTCGTTTGTCATACCCGTGCCTTTTTAATCAGTATTTTGCCTATCATGTTCACTATCGCCGTTATGGTGAAGAGGGTCAGTCCGATGGCTATCAATGCACTGAGCTTCAGTCCGTCCGCCTCGCCAAACTGGTTGGCGATGACGCTCGCCATCGAGTTGCCCGTATCGACTACCGACTGCGGAATGTTGTTCGTGTTGCCGATGAGCATCGTCACCGTCATCGTCTCGCCGATGGCTCGTCCCATGGCAAGGATGAACGACGAGAAGATGCCCGCACCTGCCGTCGGCAGCACCACGCGGTGGATGACTTCCGCACGTGTCGCCCCGAGCGAGTAGGCGCTCTCTTTCAGGTCGTTGGGCACCATGCGTATGAACTCGATGGACAAGTTGGCGGCATACGGCACTATCATCACGGCGAGGATGACCGCCGCCGTCAGCACTCCGCAGCCCACCTCGCTCAGTCCAAGCGAGATGACCAGCGGACGGAGGGTGAAGAAGCCCCACAGTCCGTAGATGATCGACGGAATGCCCGCCAGCAGAGAGGTTACTGTGGCGAGCATCTTGCTCACCATGCGCCCGGGGTAGTATTCGCCGCAGAAGAGGGCGATGGGCAGGGCGAGCACGGCGCAGATGAGCAGGGCGAGGAAGGTGGTGTAGAGCGTGCCCGCGATGAACGAGAATGCTCCGTACGACTCGCTCCCCGCCGTCACGTTCCAGTCGGCGGACCCTATGAAACCAAAAAAGCCGAACTGCTCGAAAGCCTCGGTCGAATTGGCTATCAGGGTGCTGACGATGGCAACTGCCACCACTGGCACCACGAGGGTGCACAGCAGCAGCAGTATGCGGAACATTCGGTCACTGGAGAACAGCCTTGCCTTCATACTTGATTTTCTTTAGGTTCTCGCGTGCAATCGCGCGTGCCTGCTCAGGCAGCGGTGCGTAATAGACCTTCGTGGTGATGTCCTGCGCCTTGTCGCTGAGGATGAACTGGAGCATGTCCACCAGACCCTTTGCCTGAGCCAGGCTGCGGTTGTCGTAGTTCTGCTCCTGGTAGGCGACCAGCCAGGTCATGCAGGCGATGGGGAACGCGCCGCTTGCCTTGCTGTTGACGATCATCACGCGGGTGTCCTCGGGGAACTCGCCCGACGCGGCGGCTGAGATTGACTTCTCGTCGGCGGTCACGCGCTCGCCGCAGGCATTGATCATTGCTGCGCTTGTTATCTTCTGGGCGAAAGCGTACTCGCTGCCGATATAGCCTATCGAACCCTTCGTGGCGGCTACCACCTGTGCCACGCCGGCGTTGCCCTTGGCGGCCATGCCCACGGGGAAGTTCACCGTCTTGCCGGCGCCTATCTCAGCCTTCCACTCCGCGCTCACCTCGGTGAGGTATGACGTGAAGACGCTCGTGCTGCCGCTGCCGTCCGAACGATAGACGGCGGTGATGTCGCTCGCGGGCAGTTGCACGCCGGGGTTGAGGGCGGCGATGCGAGCGTCGTTCCACTTCTTGATTTTGCCACGGAAGATGTCGGCTGTGGTCGTGCCGTCGAGGGTCAGGTTGTCAACGCCCTCAAGGTTGTAGGCGAGTACGATGGCACCGAGACAGGTGGGGATGTGCACCACCGGCTCGTAGTCCTTCATCTCCTCGTCGGTCAGGTAGGCGTCGCTGCCGGCAAAGTCGACCACCTTGTCCTTGAGGTTGCGCAGTCCCGCTCCCGAGCCTATTGCTCCGTAAGCCACTTCGTTGCCGCTCTCGCGGTTATACTCCTCGAACACAATCCCGTAGAAGGGTTGCGGAAACGAGGCGCCGCTGCCCGAGAGTTCCACCTTCACATGCTCCTCAGCCTGTTCGGCGTTGTTCGCGTTCTTGCTGTTGCAGCCTGCGATGACCAGTGCTGCGAGTGCGCATAGCGATGCGCTCTTGATTGTCTTGTTCATAATTGTTTGTATAGTTTTGAAAATGATTGTTTCAGAGTGCGAACTGCACGCTTACGTATGCGCTGGCGGTTGCCTTGTTGCCGTTGGCGGGCATCCAGATGCGTGCGTTGGGGGCCACTTTCACCCACTTGCACACGGGCACTTCCACGCCCACAAGGGCCATGCCGCCGTCCTTCGCCTTGTTCCAGTCGCCCCGCGATGTCAGGTAGTCGTAGCGGGCGAAGATGTCGCACTTGCCGGCGCGCACCGAGCCGTAGGCTGACACACCGCTCTGGTTCTTCTCCTTCGTGCCGCTCTGGTCGAACGAGAAGTTGCCCTCGGCGGCAAGGCTGAAGCGGCTGTTCCGATAGCCCGCCATCACGTTGAGTGTCTTCTGCGGAGTGCCGTTGTCGGGGCGCTGGTTCAGGTCGCCGTAGACGCGCAGGGTCATGCCGTCGATGGGCTTCACGGTCACTCCCAGTCCGTAGAGCAACCCTTTTTCCACCTGGAGTTTCTTGTATCCCTCGCCGTTCACGATGATGGCGTCCACCGACACTACCTTCGAGGGGCTCCACTCGGCGGCGACACCGAGGTCGGCGCTCGTGCCGAACTTATACTCGTCCTGGAACGACTTCATCACGTAGCGCTTGCCCCAGAACTTCTCCTGACTGTTGAACACGTTGGTGCCGATCAGACCGAAGCGCAACGACCACGCGTTGCGCTTCCATTGCACGAGCGCGTTCTTTATATAGATGATGCGCTGGTAGTCGTCCACGTCCGAGCTCTTGCCGCAGTCGACCACGAACTTGAACGACCACTCGCCGCCCACCTTCGCCTCCGCGCCGAAGTAGCTGCGGTCGAGGTTGAAGCCGAACTTTGTCCCCTCCTCGGGAAACTCGCCGTACAGGCTCATCATGCCCGTCGCGATGGGCTTGATCTCAAATTTCTTCTTGCTCTCGTCCTGCGCATGCGCCGCAGTCATCATTCCCACAGCCAGGATGGCTGCCACCAGATGTTTCTTGTTCATTGTTTTGTTTATGTTTGGTTTTAAAACGTTGCAAAATTACTCCCCCCGTGTTACACCCTCTTTACGCGCAAGTTACCATCCTGTTAACCGACAGCAAAATCGTGTGTTCTGCCACAAAAACACAAACCAAATTGCCACAAAAACACAAACCAAAATACCACAAAAACACAAACCAAAATGCCACAAAAACACAAAATTGTTTGGCTAATAAATAGAAAATCACTAACTTTGCGGCGAAATTAAAAACACTGAATTATGGATTATTTTTATCGCATTGCAGATGCAAGTTTGCAGGAGCGTCTGGAGGCATTTGGTGCTGTGCTGATAGAAGGACCGAAGTGGTGTGGCAAGACGACCACGGCAGAGCAGGTGTGCAAAAGTGTAATCAGGTTGCATGACTTGGATATGCAGGAGGAGTATTTGTCGACAGCGCACCTGAAACCATCGATTCTGCTCATGGGAGAGACTCCGCGTCTGATAGACGAGTGGCAAGATGCACCGATGCTTTGGGATGCGGTGCGCACGATGGTAGATAAGAGGCAGTCACCCGGGCAGTTTGTGTTGACTGGCTCAAATACAGTGGACAAGAGCAAAATCAAGCACACGGGCACGGGACGTATAACTCGCCTGAAGATGATGCCTATGAGCCTATGGGAGTCGCGCGAGTCGAACGGAAGAATATCATTGAAGGCATTGTTTGACGACGCGGAGTTGAACATCGATGGCATCGCGTCGGACATGCAGGTCGAGGACTTGGTCTTCGCCGCATGCCGAGGAGGTTGGCCCGCAGCGGTGAACCTGAAAACGGACAGAGCCCGTCTGCTCGTGGCGCGCAACTATGTCGATTCGCTTTGCCGTGAGGATATGTCTAATTTTGATGGCATAAAGAGGGATGAGCGTATCGTCAGGGCGATACTATGTTCCTACGCCCGCAACATATCCACCCTCGCGAAGAAATCGTCAATGCTTGCCGATGTCACAGCATCGGGCGAGTTGGGTTGTTCGCAACCGACATTTGACGACTATGTGCATGCTCTCACTCGCCTCTTTGTCATCAACGACTTGGACGCGTGGTGCCCCTCCATTAGGAGCAAGACGGCCATACGCAGCGGTTCGAAGCGTGCGTTCGTGGACCCGTCCATTGCTGTCGCGGCACTCAACTTGACTCCTCAAGTTCTTGTGACTCAGCTGAAGACGTTCGGCTTCATCTTCGAGCAGATGTGCGTCCGCGACCTGCAAGCCTATACGCAGGACTTCGGCAACCATATTTCCTACTATCACGACCGTTACGGCTTGGAGGCTGACCTCGTCCTCCATCTCGCCGATGGGCGTTACGCGCTGATTGAGTGCAAGCTCGGGAGTCGGGACATCGAAGAGGGCGCCAGCCATCTTTTGGAACTCCAGCAGTTGATTCGTGACTACAATCAAGGTGAGGTGCAGGTGCCGCTCCGCGAACCAGACCTGCTCATTGTCCTGACTGGTGGTCGCATGGCATATACGCGTCCTGATGGTGTGAAAGTCATCCCTCTCGCTTGTCTCAAGGACTGAATGGCGTGTCTTTGAGCCCAAACTTGCCACAAAAACACCACCCCCATCCCCACAAAACCACAAAATCTTTTGGCTAATAAATAGAAAATCACTAATTTTGCCGAGTTATAAAAAATTGTTTTAATGAAAAAGTTTTTCCCCTTTCTGATTGCAGCATTGTTTTGCGCAATCATCGCCTCATGCAGCGACTCTGACAACCTGCCCGCACCCTCTTCCGGCGAGCCGTATGTGAAGACTCCTTTCCACGAGAAACTCCCCGGTGTCTGGCGCTGCGGAGGCATCTTGAAAGAAGGGCAATATATTGACAAACTGGCGCAGGGTGAGGAAAAGATATTGATGCTCGACCCCAAGCACGAGATTGCTGAGATTGTGATCCTGCAAGACAGCGCCATCACAGACAATGAATATGGTTTCTATGCCGACGCAGAAGAATTTGTGCTCATCGACACTGCATTAATCCGGCTCGTCGAGAAGGAGATAGAGAAATTGCAACTCTCTAACGATGTGATGCCCACCCTCGACTTCAACGAACAGAGCTTCCTCACCTCCGACCACACCTACCGACTGATCAACGACGACTCGTTGGTGGTATGCACCAAGACCTCAGACTCCGACTCCATCGTCTCCTACTTCGGTCGCATGCACGACTTAGACGCCGAGTGGCAGCAGGAGATTGTCGAGCAGACTTTCGAAACACGCGGTTTTTGGGACGGGTTGGAAACTATCTTCAGTAAAGCGAAGAAGTTCGTTAACAATGTCTGCGACACATTCGTCCGATTTTATAAGTCCATCAAGGGATATGCCGAATACACCTCCTCTGCCTCGGTGTTCAACAAACCTTGGGAGAACAACACGGGATGGACATACACCTCTTGGATGTCTTGCCTTAACAATCCCGACTTGCCCATCGGCGAACTCTGCATCCCAGGAGCACACGATGCCGCCACTGGCTACATCGGCACGCTTGGCGTGCGTGTCAATGCCGACTGCCAGGACAAGACTTTCGAGCAGATGCTTGATGCTGGCGTGCGCTATTTCGACCTGCGTCCTGCACTCGCTTTCACAGGTCAGGTCTTAAAGGCATGTGTGGCTGTAGGACTCTTTCCCAAAGAGTTCGAGGTCGCTGTCCCCAAACTGTTGATCCTTTTCCACGGTCCGCTGCCGTGCTTTATCACCTATGAAAACGTGATGAACATACTGGTGGATTTCGTCACCAAGCACCCGGGCGAGTTCGTCGTCATCTCGTCGTCTTATGAAGACACTTATATTAAAGTTTCCGGCACAAAACAGGTTTCTATCCAGTTGTTCCACCAAGCGCAGTTAGCACGCAAGGGTACTCTCATTCCTTATCGCCCCGACATGAAACTGAGCGAGGCGCGCGGTCATGTCCTGGTCATCAACGAGGATGCTCCCGACGACGACAACCTGCGCTTCGGCACATACGTTGAGAATATTTTCTCGGCAGGCAATTATTTCAACAAGTTCCGCGTTGTTTCCTACGACAATACCGACCGTGGTGCTGAGTTCGTCTATTGGAAGCAGAACGAATACGAGATGAAACCTTACGAAAAGGATAAGGCACAGCACAAGATCGACGGCATCAAGGCGCTTGCAGAGAGATCGCAGGACTCCGACATGTCGAAGATTGCATTCAACAACCAACTAAATGCCAACACTGGCAATTTCCTCAACCTGCAGTGCGACTACTATGCACAGGTCTTCAACCACTATGTCTATGAATTGTTTTACGAAAACATGGAGAAAGGCGCCAAACCTTATAGGGGTGGCTTCTATAGCATGGACTATGCTGGCTCCGAGGATTATTCTCGCTATATCCGAGACATTCACTGCCACGTCTATGGCGAGGCGGCTGTATGGGCTCTCATCGAGCGCAATTTCAATCCCAACGGTAGATAATTACACACAAGCAACTAAAAAATCATCAACGATATGAACAAACTTACAATACTCTGTGCCGCCTTGCTCACCGCTCTCTGCGTGACTGCGGCTCCTGGCAAGAAAATCGAGAGAAGGGCCGACGGCAAGATGGCCGTCAAGGCCGAAAAAGCTGTCAAACAGTTGTCTGCCAGCAAAGTGTTGAAGTTCGCCGCCGCGAGCACAACTCCCATCACCGACCGCCCCGAGGGCACCCACCGGTACTGCTTCCAGTGGGGCAACGGCTTCACGCTGCTCGACGACTACCTATACGCGTTCCCCGTCAACACGGCGGGCGAGGTCGTCTGGGGAGCCAACGACGAGGTCTATCTGCGCAACTCCATCGCCTCCTACAACGAGGGCGGATGGGTGAAGGGCACGCGCAGCGCCGACGGCAAGAAGATAACCATGCAGTTCCCCCAGCACATCCAGGACCTCGAAGGCAGCGACGCCTCTGGCAAGGCACACAAGGTGCCCCTCTACGTCAGCATCATGAAGTACAACAAGGCGACCAACGACTACGAGCGTATCGACGACAAGGACAACGTGGTTACCTACACCGTCGGCGACGACGGCAGGATAGTGATGGACGGAGCCAAGGATTTTGAATACGACTACGACCCCGAGACCGAGGAGTCGACGCTCATCATGCCCGACACGATGCTCACCTGCTACTACGAGTACGACCCCTACGGCGACGGCAAGATGCGCCAGTACTGGTACGGCTACAGCGACCTCGCCCAGGAGTTCACGCCCCTGCCCGACGACCTCATCGTCAACGAGATACCCGACGGGCTCACCTACGAGCTCTGGGCGCTGACCGATGCCGTGGGCGCGGCGCGCAGTGTCGATGTGGCTGTCGCCGGCAACGAGATTTACATCAAGAACATCGACGCCAGCGTCGATGACTGCGTCGTCAAGGGCACCATCGAGGGCGACAAGGCCACCTTCCTCTCGCGCCAGTTCTTCGGTATCAACCGCTGGCGCGACGCCTTCATCTTCTTCTTCGGCTGCAACTACGGCATGCGCTGGTTCGAGGACTTCCAGGACTACTACGAGGGCTTCATCATCGCCGACAAGATAGTGATGAACTACGATGCGGCCACGCGTACGCTGACCGCAAACGAGAACACGGGCTTCGTCATCAACTCCATTCTCGACGACATCCGCGACTACGCCTCGTTCCTCGAACCCACCATCAAGTCGCAGGACCCCGCCTCGCTCAACGCCGCCCCCAGCGACCCCGAGTTCGCCATGTACGAGTACAGCTATGACTACGGGCAGGCTTTCGTCGCCTGGATGCTCCCCAACACCAACGTGAACGGCTCGTTCATCGACGTCAACCGCATGTACTACAACGTATATGTCGACGGCTCCCTCTACACGTTCAAGGCAGACGACTATCGCTTCGTGCCCGAGGACATCACCGACCTGCCCTACACCTATTCCGACGACAATGCCTACGACATCGCCAGCAACGGCCAGGAGCACACCTTCTACATCAACTGCACGAGCATGAAGAGCTTCGGCGTCGTGATGTACTACCTCGCTCCCGACGGCACGCTCTACCATTCCAACCGCGTGACCTACGATGTTGCCACGGGCAAGACCGAGACCGACGACGTCACTCCCGTCGCCTCTGTCTCTGCCGCCCAGCCCGTCCGCATGGAGTTGACCAACCTCGAGGGCGTCCGCGTCTCACGCCCCGTGCGCGGCGGCGTCTACCTGCGCACCGTCACCCTCAGCGACGGCTCGACGCATACGTCAAAATTCATCGCACGGTAAGACACCTGTGCCCATGTCCGACGTTGCGGGCGCATGGTGTCGTAAGGAAAAAAACACTCTATTAACATGGCAAATTACATCAATCTCGGCAACCGACGATTCGCTGATTCTCTCGACGAGGAATACATCGACAAGACAGGGCTGATAGCAGAAATCAACGCAACCCTGTTCAAAAGGAACCGCTTTACCTGCGTGAGCCGCTGCCGCCGCTTCGGCAAGTCAATGGCAGCGGAGATGCTCAGTGCCTACTACGACAAGTCGTGCGACTCGCGCGAGTTGTTCCGTGGATTGGAGATAGAGAA
>JABUTZ010000047.1 GCA_021443415.1 Bacteroidaceae bacterium
CCTTTCTTCTCGTTGCGATACATTTCGTTAGTTGTTGCACCGAAATAGGTGACGAAGAAATTCTTGGCAGCTTCGATGTCGCTGACGTAAAGTCCTATGTGATTGATTTTCATATTATGTTCTGGTTTTATGTCATCTACTCCTCCACTTCCATGCGGCTTATGCGCTTGGTTTCCTCTCTCGCCTCACGCCATCGTGGGAAGAACTTGTCCATCACAGCGTAGAACTTTGCACTGTGGTTTGGTTCTATGAGGTGGGCAAGTTCATGGACTACCACATGCTCGATGCACCAGTCGGGCAAGAGGAGCAGGTAGGCACTGAACTGGATGCGGCGGCTTCGTGTGGCGCACGAACCCCACTTCGAGATTGTCGCCTTGTAGGAAATGCCAGATGGATGCACACCCATCAACTTGGAATACTTCTCCACCAATGGAAGAATGATGGCGTTCATCCTGTTGGTGGCATCCTGGCACTCCTCTCTGGTGGACAGTGGCAACTGGTCGAAGAACTCGTCGCGTTTCTCCAACCGTTCCCTTGTCCGTTCCTGAGCTTCGGCAATCCACTCTTGATGCTTCTCGATGAAATGGTCTATCTCCTGCCGGGGACAGCTGTATGGTGCGGAGACGCGCACCTCACCATACTTGCCGATACGGAGGGAGAGGCGCGAGGTGCGGCGGTAGGTAATCTGAATGTCCATAGTTGAAGCAAGTTAGACGGCTGTGCATGGGAATCGGGACTTATTCTGCCTCCTCATCGAGGGCTTCGATGAGGAAACTGACGGGGCGGAAGCCGTCGTTGCACGAAATCATGGCGGAATAGGGATTGCGCATCCAACCGTCGTAGAAGTTGCCGCCGCCGTGGGCAAGCGTCATTACGAAGGGGGACATCGTCTCCCAAGCACTAAGGCAGAGACCCTCGGGGCATTGCCAGCCGTTGGCGATGAAGACCTGTCCCTCCTGCATGTCGCAGGCGTGGTCGATGGGGTTCTCGTATTGCGCCATCAGATCTTTGTGGCAGACCTTGCGAATGACTGTTATCTTGACTTTCTTCATGAAAAATCTTTAGATAGAGTTATTCTATGTGAATGGTGTATTGAACGGTAAACGATTTACATGTGCAAAGTTACATAAATAGTGGGAAAGAGCAAAGAAGAAGGCGGCAAAAATGGCGATGAGCAAAAAATCAGGAATCTTGAGATTTTATTTGTCCTGAATTGTTTGTTTTATGGAAAAAAAATATATCTTTGCATTTGAAACCTGCAAAGATATAATCTTTTAGGACAATCACATCATATTGCTAACAGGATGAAGATACCCATTTTCTCACAGTTGAAACTTTGGCAAAAGATGCTTGCAATCTGCATGGCAGGCGTCATTTTAGGCTGCGGAGGTCTGTTTCTCTATCTGCTTCGCGCCCACACATATCTTGGCAACGACCCCGCCGCATGCATGAACTGTCATCTGATGACGCCATATTATGCCACGTGGATGCACAGCTCGCACTCACGTAATGCTACGTGCAACGACTGTCATGTGCCGCATGATAATTTTGCCAAATACTGGGCATTCAAGGGCACGGATGGCATGAAGCACGTGTCGTATATGCTATTTGGCTTGGAGCGCATGGCACCTGAGGCAGAAGACGCAACGGCACAAGTGGTGATGGACAATTGCATTCGGTGCCACGCAGAACTTAACACCGAACTCGTCAAGACGGGGAAGATAGACTATATGATGGTGCAGACGGGCGAAGGGAAAGCCTGCTGGGACTGTCATCGTGATGTGCCGCATGGCGGAAAGAACAGTCTGGCATCAACACCAGCCGCCAATGTGCCCTATCCGGAGTCTCCTGTGCCAGAATGGTTGCAGAAGATGATGAAGTGAGTGCTTGAGAACTCGATTTTAATTACGAACCAAAAGATATTAACAAAAAAATCAAAATACTATGAGCGAAAAGAAACTGAAGACATGGCAGGGCTGGGCTCTCTTTGGAGGTTGCATGGCAGTGGTGTTTGGTCTGGGACTGCTTACATCACTATTGATGGAACGCCGTGCCGAGGTGGCAAGCATCTTCAACAACCGCAAAGTGCCTATGAAGGGCGAGGCCATCCATGCCCCAAATGAGGACTTCCGCACAGACTTTGCGCGCGAATACGACACTTGGCATCAGACCATCGAGACAGACTTCGAGAGCGAGAACAATGGCAACGAGGCAAAAGACGTGCTCGAGCAGCGACCGAACATGGTAATCCTCTGGGCAGGTTATGCGTTCAGTTGGGATTACACTACACCGCGAGGACACATGCACGCCATTGAGGACATGCGCCGCACGCTGCGCACCGGCGCCCCCGAGCAGCTCACAGATGGAAGCAATCAGCCGGGCACGTGCTGGACATGTAAAAGTCCTGATGTGCCACGCATCATGGCCGAAAAAGGCGTTGCCGAATATTACAAAGCCAACTGGGCTATGTGGGGAAATGAAATCGTGAATCCGATAGGTTGCAGCGATTGCCACGACCCGGAGACGATGGACTTGCGCATCAGCCGCCCCGCGCTCAAGGAAGCCTTCGAGCGACAGGGACGCGACATCACCAAGGCACCACTCTCGGAGATGCGCACACTGGTCTGCGCCCAGTGCCATGTGGAGTATTACTTCAAGGATGACCCTGCTACCCCGGAAAAAGACCAGTATCTCACATTCCCATGGGACAAAGGCTTCACGGTGGAGAACATCGAAGAATACTATGACGAGACAGGCTACTACGACTATATTCACGCTTTGAGCAGAACTCCAATCCTAAAAGCACAACACCCTGGCTACGAAACGTCTAAGATGGGCATCCATGGGCAGAGAGGAGTGAGTTGCGCCGATTGCCATATGCCCTATGTGGCTGATGGCGGAGTGAAATTCTCAGACCATCATATCATGAGTCCTCTCGCTCACATCGACCGCACCTGCATGACCTGCCACCGCGAGTCGGAAGAGACACTGCGCCAGAATGTCTATGAGCGTCAACGTAAGGTTCTGGAAGTGCGCAACCGCGTAGAAGACGAACTCGCCACAGCGCATATCGAAGCCAAGTTTGCCTGGGACAAGGGCGCTACGGAGGCAGAGATGAAGAATGTGCTCGACGCTCTTCGCAAGAGTCAGTGGCGCTGGGACTTTGCCGTCGCCTCTCATGGCGCCTCGTTCCATGCCCCACAGGAGATTACGCGCATTCTCTCCGCCAGTCTAGACTATGCCCACCAGGCTCGTCTCGCCATCAGCAAGGTCCTGGCCAAGCATGGCTACACGGATGATGTTCCTATGCCTGACATATCGACCAAGGACAAGGCACAGAAATACATCGGTCTGGACATCCCAGCCAAGGAGCAGGCAAAGCAGAAGTTCCTTGACGAGATAGTGCCGCAGTGGGTGGCTGACGCCAAGAGCAAGAAGAAGTTGGTGGAGTTGTAATCCACAAGGACTTTCGCCTGATGAAGGGAGTAAGACGGTTACGCTCAGGGATTTATGTGGAAGAGGCCGTGGACATATCTTGAAGGAGCGGTAATAGGTGCGGGATTGGTTGCAACAGGCGAAATCCTGCAACTGAGTGTAGGCGAAGTGGCTTGGAACCTCTTCGCCTATCCGCTTAATGTGCTGTTGGCGGCAGTGTTTGTTTCGGCCATCATACTCGCATTCGTGGTGCGCAAGCGAGTGTACTTCTTCCGTTGGTGCGCCACGGTGCAGGCAGCCATACCGATAATGGTTTGGTGCGCTGTGCTGACACTGGTCATGGGTTTGAGCGGCTGGATGAGCATGTTGCGTTGGTGGCCGTTGGTGCTGTGCTACACCTTTATGATGTTTGTGCTGGGCATGACATGCCTGAAGAGGTTGAGGCCATTCAGCTTCGCCTTTATGCTAAATCACGGCGGACTGTTTGTGGCTCTGTTGGCAGGCACTTTGGGCAATGCCGACGTGCAGAAGTTGCGCATGGAAGTCAGAGTCGGCAGACCGGAATGGAGAGCCATCGACGAGAGCGACAATAGCATAAAGGAGCTGGAACTGGCTGTGGAACTGCATAGTTTCACCATTGACGAATATCCCGCCAAACTCATGTTGGTGGACAATGAGACCGGAAAGGCTGTGCCTGCCGGCAAACCAGAACAGATTGTGATTGAGGGCAGTGTGACAGGTGGAATGTTAATGGACTGGGAGATTGAGGCCGACAGTTGTATGGAAATGGCGGCACAGGTGACGGACGGAGAGAATAAGGTGAAGTATGTAGAATGGAAGAATATGGGAGCGACGACCGCCGCACATGTGACTGCCAAGCAACGCGAGACAGGTGAGATGAAAGAAGGCTGGGTGAGTTGCGGCAGTTTTATGTTCCCCTACCATGCTCTTAAGTTGGACGAACGATACAGCCTTGTGATGCCCGAGCGTGAACCTAAGCGCTTCGCTTCGGATGTGACCGTCTACACAAAGGCGGGCACGGTCAAAGATGCAGTCATTGAAGTGAACAAACCGTTGGAAATAGACGGTTGGAAGATTTATCAGCTCAGTTATGACGAGACTATGGGCAGATGGAGCGACACAAGCGTCTTTGAACTTGTGCGCGACCCTTGGCTCGGCTGGGTTTATGCGGGAATATTTATGATGCTTGGCGGCGCAATCTGTATGTTTGTAAGCGCTGGCCGTAAGGGAAGCGAGCAAAAAGAAACTCTCAAGACATCTGAATCATGCTGAACTGGAGCCATTTCATATATTTTGCGGTAGTCGCAGTGATTTGTTGGACTGCAGGAGCCTACCTCTCTTTCCGCGAGAGAAAGACGGGAGCTGTCTATGCTTGGACCATTTTAGGACTTGCCGTCTTTTTCAGTTTCATCGTTGGTCTGTGGATAAGTTTTGAGCGACCGCCGTTACGCACGATGGGCGAAACACGTTTGTGGTATTCGTTCTTCCTTCCTTTCGCCGGACTGATAACTTTCGTCCGCTGGAAATACAAATGGATATTGTGTTTCAGCACATTGATGTCAACAGTATTTATCTGTGTAAACCTGTTCAAACCGGAAATTCATAGCAAGACACTGATGCCGGCATTGCAGAGTCCGTGGTTTGCGCCTCATGTCATAGTCTATATGTTCTGCTACGCGATGCTTGGTGCCGCCTTCGTGATGGCTGTTTATCTGCTGTGCTGCCGAAAGGACAAGGATGTCACTCGCGAGATGCTGCTGACCGACAATCTCGTGTCGGTAGGACTTGCATTTATGACTTTCGGAATGCTGCTTGGTGCGCTGTGGGCTAAGGAAGCGTGGGGACACTACTGGGCGTGGGACCCGAAGGAAACGTGGGCTGCGATCACATGGCTTTGTTATCTGATTTATATCCATTTACGCTTGAAGCAAGATGCTGACAGGCGTGTGATCTTATACGTTCTTGTCATCGCCTTCTGCTGTTTGCAGATGTGCTGGTGGGGAATCAACTACCTACCATCGGCCCAGGGCGTCAGCGTGCATACCTATAATATGGAGTAGGCTTGGCAAGCATGGTTGGAAAAAACATTTTTTAGCCAACTTGCAAAAAAGATTGTCCAAGATTTGGGCAGTTTGAAGAATTTGTTCTATCTTTGCAATTGTTTCCAATGGAAACTTTACAACAAGCGAAACAAATTATGAAATATGTAATCATCGGAGGCGTGGCAGGAGGTGCCACAGCCGCAGCGAGAATCCGCAGGAATACGGAGGAAGCCGAGATCATAATGTTTGAGAAAGGAGAGTATATCTCCTACGCAAACTGTGGATTGCCGTACTACATCGGCGGAGTGATTGAAGACAGGAACAAACTCTTTGTCCAAACACCCGCGGCATTCGGCAAGAGATTCAACATAGACGTGCGCACCAATTCCGAGGTGTTGGCTATCAACGTGAAAGCCAAGATGGTGTCGGTGCGCCGCAAGGACGGCAGTGAATACACCGAGCGGTATGACAAACTGCTGCTCTCGCCAGGTGCATCGCCAGTGGTTCCGCCACTGAAAGGCATCGACAGCAAGGGAATCTTCACGCTCAGGAACGTGAACGACACCGATGCAATCAAGGAATATATCGGCAGGAACAATGTGAAGAAGGCGGTCATCGTGGGCGGTGGCTTCATCGGTCTGGAAATGGCAGAAAACCTGAAGCACGCCGGCATGGACGTGGCTGTGGTGGAGATGGCAAACCAAGTAATGGGACCCATCGACTACTCGATGGCGGCATTGGTGCATGAGCATCTGCAGCAAAAGGGAGTGAAGCTCTACCTGGAGCAGGCAGTGGAGTCGTTCAAGGAAAACGGATGCTCGGTAGTCGTGAACTTCAAGTCGGGCATATCGCTCCCTGCCGACATCGTACTGCTGTCAATCGGTGTGCGTGCCGAGACACGGCTTGCCACCGAAGCAGGACTCAAGATTGGAGAGACGCGCGGCATCCAAGTGAACGAATATCTGCAGACATCAGACACAGACGTATATGCCGTGGGTGATGCGATTGAGTTCACCCACCCCATCACGGGCAAGCCGTGGCTTAACTTCCTTGCAGGTCCCGCGAACCGTCAGGCGAGGATTGTGGCAGACAACATGGTGTTTGGCAACAGAGTCAAATACGAGGGTGCGGTGGGCACATCCATAGCCAAGGTGTTCGACATAACCGTGGCATCGACAGGTCTGCCGGCCAAGCGACTGAAGCAGATGGGCATCCCTTATCTCTCCGCCACGATTCATTCAGGCTCGCATGCCGGTTACTACCCCGGCTCGTTGCAGATGAGCATAAAGATAACATTCTCACCTGAAGATGGCAGACTGTACGGGGCGCAGATTGTGGGCTATAACGGTGTGGACAAACGCATTGACGAATATGCCCTTGTAGTGAAGAACGGTGGCACTGTCCAGGACCTCACCCGTTTGGAACACGCCTATGCCCCACCCTTTTCGTCTGCCAAAGACCCTGTTGCGGTGTCGGGTTATGTGGCTGGGAACATACTCTCAGGCAAGATGACTCCTCTCTATTGGAGAGAGTTGGAGGAAGCCGACCTCACGCATGTGTCGCTCATCGACGTGCGCACCCCCGACGAGTATGCGCTGGGCGGCATAAAGGGAGCGGTGAACATCCCTCTCGATGACATGCGCGACCGACTGTCCGAGATTCCGACAGACAAACCCGTTTGGCTCTACTGCGGAGTGGGTTTGCGCGGTTATCTTGCCTCCAACATATTGCAAGGCAATGGGTTCAAGGATGTGCGCAACCTGATAGGCGGTCTTAAGACATATAATGCCGCTGTGGCAAAAGTGCAACCGCCTGTTGATGAGCCGAAATGTGCCTGCGACTCAACAGCCTCTCAAACGTGCGCGTGCAATACCAATATCATAAAGGTTGATGCCTGCGGAATGCAATGCCCCGGTCCCATACTCAAACTCAAGAAAAGTATGGAAGAGGCGAATCCGGGCGAAAGATTGGAGATTTGGGCTACGGACGCAGGCTTCGTGCGCGATGCTGAAGCGTGGTGCCGCATGACTGGCAACAAGTTCGTATCATCGTCATCTGGGGTTGGTATCTATAAGGTGATTGTGGAGAAGCCGACTGCCTGCGCCGTGGAAGCAGCCAAGCAAACGACTTCCGCCGATGGCAAGACATTCATCCTCTTCAGCGATGACCTCGACAAGGCGCTTGCCACCTTCGTGCTGGCAAATGGTGCGGCGGCGACAGGCAAGAAGGTGACAATCTTCTTCACATTCTGGGGTTTGAATGCAATCAAGAAAGCCCGGAAGCCTGCTGTGGAGAAAGACATCTTCGGCAAGATGTTCGGCATGATGTTGCCGTCAAGTTCCAAGAAACTCGCCCTCTCAAAGATGAACATGGGAGGAATGGGAGCAAAGATGATGCGGTATATCATGAAGAAGAAAGGCATCGAGTCGCTGGAGTCGCTCCGCCAGCAAGCCATCGACAATGGTGTGGAGTTCATCGCCTGCCAGATGTCTATGGACGTGATGGGAGTGAAGAATGAGGAACTGCTTGACAATGTGACTATTGGCGGAGTAGCCACATATATGGACAGGGCCGTTGAATCGAACGTAAACCTATTTATCTGATGGAAAAAATACCGTGCATTTGCAAGATGCGAGACCTTTGCATAGCCATCTCCGAGTTGGAGAATAGTCTGGAGGAACGATATGGAGTATCGCTCAACGAGGCGATGGTGATGTGCTGCATCGGCAGTGACAAGGTGGCTGCCGGCGACATCTCCAAAGCCACAGGCATAAGAAGTTCAAACCTCTCAAAGGTGCTACGCTCCATTGAGGAAAAAGGTCTGATAACGAGGGCTTTCGGCGACAATGACAAGCGGCAGATATATTTCACGCTCACTACAGAGGCAATTGACCGACTTCACGCTCTGAAATGCGATGGAGTGCGGATACCCGACATGCTAAAGTCATTCTTTGAGTAATTCGCTCGCCATGCAAGATGTAATAGAAAGCCCGTTTTTCTTCATTTTTCCACTGCTTTAAATCCGACACATCAGCCATAATGCGTCGAAGTTGCAATGGTTCTTAAAATCAGTGGTTTACGTTAAGTTCTTGGTGGTGATTATTCTGGTAACGAAGAAATCCACCGAAAAGGTGGATTTTCTTGGTGGTAGCGCCTACGGGAATCGAACCCGTGTTCCATGCGTGAGAGGCATGTGTCCTAGCCGCTAGACGAAAGCGCCGTTTAGATTGTGTCTGCGTTGATTTTTGTAGCGCCTACGGGAATCGAACCCGTGTTCCATGCGTGAGAGGCATGTG
>JABUTZ010000048.1:0-2661 GCA_021443415.1 Bacteroidaceae bacterium
GAGGCAGCCACGCCGCCCATGGAAACGACGACGGGTTTCGTCGCCTTGAGGAGTTGGATGGCGCGCCACATCTGTTCGCTGGCATAGGCTGAGCCGCCGGGCGAGTTGATGCGCAGGACGACAGCCTTGACATCGTCGTTGGAAGTCAACTTGTCGAGGTCGTCGACGATGTCGCTGCCCACGATCTGCTCCTCGGAGCCACCGAGGGCGCCCACGCCAGCCTTGTCCACAATCTCGCCGCAGGCGTAATAGATGGCCACGTGGTCCTTGTCCTTGTCGGCAGGCTTGCGCTGGGCGGCGACGTCAGCCACCTCGGCGAAGCGCACCTTCTCGTCCTTGCCGTGGGCGCGGAGCCACGAGCGGGCATCATCGCGATAGCCGACGGCATCGACCATGCCGAGACGCTTGTACTCGTCCGCCTTGGCGAGAGTGATGTAGCGAGAGGCGTAGGCGCGCAGGCTATCGGCGGGAACGGCGGGACGGGCGGCGGCGATGTCAGCCACCATGTGGTCCCAGATGTCGCCGATGAAAGCGGAGACCTGTTCGCGATTGGCGTCGGACATCTCGGTGAGGATGTAAGGTTCGACGGCACTCTTGTAGGTGCCCACCTTGAAAATCTGCATCTTGACGCCAAGTTTCTTCATCAAGTCGGTGTAGAAGATAGGAACGGAGGCGAGGCCGTGCCAGTCGATCATGCCCTCGGGGTTGAGCATCACAGAGTCGGCGGTGGAGGCGATGTAGTAGCCAGCCTGCGTCATCTGCTCGGCGTAGGCAAAGATGAACTTGCCGCTCTCGCGGAAGTCGAGCAAGCGAGCGCGCAGTTCCTCGAGGTCGGCGATGTCGCTGGAGAGCACTCCGCCGTCGAGGTAGATGCCACGAATCTTATCGTTTGTCTTCGCCTCGGAGATGGCGGCGAGGATCTTGTCGAGGCCGTTGGTTGTCTGCTCGCCGTTGGAGAGAAAGAAGGCCAGCGGGTCTGGTTGGTCGCGCTCGCAGAGAGTGATGTCGAGCGAGATGCGGAGCACCGAACCGTCGTCGATGGGCTTGGCGTCGCCGCTGCCGCTGCATGCTGCCGAGATGGCGATGAAGATGAAGAAGACGATGGGGACGACGATGAAGAAGAGGCTGAGGGCGACTACGCCCGCCAGGGTGTGGAGAATGAATGATTTCATCTTGGTGATTTACTATTTGACAATTTACGATTTACTATTTATTTACGATTTTTCGTGGCTGGTGTTTTTTAACGCAGATTAACGCAGATGTAATTGTAGGCTGAGCCGCCGAGAGAAAATTTACGCAGATGACTGCTGGATGGTTTGATTTTTTGCCACGGATTAACACAGATTATTAGCCACAGATTAACACAGATTTATTTCATCGTTATAACAACCTCATGCAGCAAAACTATACCTTTATTCTTTATTCTCTATTCTTTATTCTTTATTCTTTAATTCAAGCGGCAAAATTACAAAAAGTTTGGGGAAGTGAGGCGGATTTTTTGTATCTTTGTGGCAACTTTCACTAAAAATACTTTTTATCATGCAACAGATTCACACAGAGAATGCACCAAAGGCCATTGGGCCTTACAGTCAGGCAATCAAGGTGGGAGGGCTCGTCTTCGCTTCGGGTCAGCTGCCCATAGACATGACGACGGGCCAGTTTCCCGAAGGCATCAAGGAGCAGACGCGCGCCTCGCTGACCAATGCGGCGGCAATACTGAAGGAAGCGGGCAGCGACCTCAGCCGCGTGGTGAAGACAACCGTGTTCCTGTCGGACATGGACAACTTCGCCGCCATGAACGAAGTGTATGCCGAATTCTTCCAGCAGCCCTATCCCGCACGCTCGGCGGTGGCAGTCAAGACCCTGCCCAAGAACGCGCTGGTGGAGATAGAGTGCGTGGCGACTACGGAGTAATTTTTTCGATGTCGCATGAGGCGCGGAACGACTCGAGGGTGGCGACGATCTCCCGCGGGTCGTCGCTCAGCGTGAGCCGAAGGTTGCGATAGTTGCCGTTGTCCATGAGGTAGCGCATGAGCGTATAGACAGGCACCTGATTGGTCCAGAAGTCGCGCCCGAAGAAGACCATCGGACTGCTGATGCCAAGGCTGAGGTAGTGGTTTTGCACCGCCTCCTGGAAAGCCTCCTGGAGCGTGCCCGCACTGCCCGGGGCGAAGACCAGCCCGCCGATGGCGATGCTGAGGATGATGTCCTCGCGTATGGAGTTGTCGAAAAACTTGGCAATGTGAGTGGCGAGGAGCGTGGGAGGTTCGTGGCCGTAAGTCCACGTCGGTATGCCCAGGCTGCGGAACTCCTCCTGCCGCCAGCGGTTCATCACCTCCATCTGCGTGTCGATCCAACCCTCGTCGTTGAACGACGGAGCCGCGGACATGATGCGCAGCGCCTCGTCGGTCTCCTCGTCCGTGCGCCCCGCCATCCACGCACCGAGGTGCGTCGCCTCCATGGCACCCGGTCCGCCGCCGCTAATCATCAGAGCGCCACCCTCGGTGAGCCGCTTGCTGAGGAACACCACCTCGCGGTACTTGTCGGACGTGCGCGTGAGTCCGTGGCCGCCCATGATGCCAATAACGTTCTGGCGCGGGATGTAGTGGAGGAACGTGCGCAAGGCCCGCGCGACGGCATTGTCGTGGAGCACACGCGCCA
>JABUTZ010000048.1:3532-6951 GCA_021443415.1 Bacteroidaceae bacterium
CTGACCACCGTGCCGCCCATGAGGGGCGTCACGCTGGCGTAGCGGTCGGGGCTGACGGTCACCATGCCGCCAAGTGACGGCTTCTCGCCGGGTTTTGTCTCGGCCTCTGCTTCGGTGGCTGGTTCTTCTGAGGCTGACGCTGCGGGGGCGGGGGTTGGTTTTGTGGCTGTCGCTTCAGACACGGAGGTTGGCTCTGAAGCTGTCGCTTCAGACACGGTGGCTCTGTCGCCGCAGGCGGCTATGAGAAGAGAGAGTAGAGTGTAGAGGGTGGAGTGTAAAAGGAACTTTTTCATTGCGGTGGGTTTTTTAACGCAGATTAACGCAGATGTTCTTTTTGGTCGTGGGGTGAGACGAAAAATGGACGCAGATGTAGGTGATTTACGATTTGGGCGATTTACTATTTTGTTACAGGTTGATGCGGATGGTGTGGGAGGGTTATTCGGTGTAGAGTTCGAGTTCGAGGACGGTGATGTTGTGCTGGAGGAGAGTCTTGAGGTAGGACTCGCGGACGGAGAGGACGTTCTGGATGCTCTGGACCAGTTCGGCGATGTCGGTGTCGCCCTCGCGGAACTGGAGGATGGCGCTCTCGTAGAGGGCGTTCGCCTCGCCGAGGGCCTGGCGCTCGAAGACGTTGAGGCGCTCCTCCTCGCGGGCGAGCTGGTTGTAGCGCTCCATCATGTTGTTGAGCAACTGCTTGCGGTTCATCTCCGCCTCCTGCTCCGCCATCTTCCAACTCATCCTGGCCTGACGGCTGCGGCTCAGCTGAGGAGCGAAGATGAGAGGCACGGACATGCTGACCATGAAGCTGTTGAGCCCTTGGAGCGGTTCGATGCGCTGGCGGTTCCAGCCGAGGGAGAACTCGGGAAAAAACTTGCTGTTCTCCAGTTTGTACTCCTTGTGCTTCTCGAACTCGAGAGCGGCGAAATAGGAGAGGTAGGAGGGCGAGACCGTGTTGGAGCACGACGGACGCTGGAAGCGCGCAAGCAAGGTGTCGGACGGCAGGAGTTGGCGCTCGGTGCTGAACAGCGACCATGCAAAGCGCCTCTCAGCCAGTTCCAGTTCCTGGAGAGCCTCGACGCGCCGCGTGCGCATCTCTGCCGCGAGCGTGCTTATCATGTTGCGCTCCGCCCGGCTGATGTCGCCCTGCGCGAGACGCAGGTCGGCGGCCGCCTTCAGGCGTTCGGTCAGTGCGTCGTGCTCGCAGTAGAGACGGTGCATGCTGTGGGCGTACTGGTAGGTCGTCCACGCCCGCTTCACCTCCGCCGTCACCTCCTTGCGCACCACGTCGCGGTAGTTCTCCGCCGTGGTCGTGCGCGCCTTGGCCAGCGCATATTTATAGAAAGGAGTCAGGGGCGAGCCGAGCGGTTGCTCGATGGACAGTTCGTGGTCCTTGCGGAAGTCGCTGTTGAGCTGCCCCCAGGAGTAGCTCACCACCGTGCCGCCGCCGTCCCACGCCTCACCCTTGGCCAGGCGGTTGCGCTCGATGTCCATCGTAGCCATCTGCATGCGCGGGTGGTTCTGGAGGGCGATGGCTATGCCCTCGTCGAGGCCAACCGTCCGAGGCTGAGCCATCGAGGCGAGAGGGAAGAGGGCGAGAAGAGTCACAACGGCAGTCGCCGGGAGCGAAGACGGTCTGTTTGATTGCTGCATTTTGCGGTGTTGTCTATGGTCGGAGATGAACGTGAAGATGCCCACCAAGCGGTAGAAGGCCGGGATGATGATGAGCGAGAGGACGGTGGAGACGAGCAGACCGCCGATGACCACCGTGGCGAGCGGACGCTGCACCTCGGCGCCCGCCGACGTGGCGAGAGCCATGGGCAGGAAGCCGAACGAAGCCACCAGGCCCGTCAGCAGGACAGGGCGCAGGAGGTGGGGCGCACCGATGGCGATCACGCGGTCGGTGCACATGTGATAGACGCTCCGCTTGTGGAGAGCCTTGAAGTGGTTGATCATCAAGATGCCGTTGAGCACCGCCACGCCGAAGAGGGCGATGAAGCCCACGCCCGCCGAGATGCTGAAAGGCATGTCGCGCAGCCAGAGAGCCACGATGCCGCCGATGAGCGAGAGCGGTACGGTTGAGAACACCACGAGCGTGAACGTCAGGCTCTTGAAGGCGAAGAAAAGAAGAATGATAATCAAGATGAGCGCAATCGGAATCACAATCTCGAGCGTCGAGAGCGCGTTCTGGAGATTCTCGAACGAACCGCCATAGACGAAGTAGTAGCCCGGCTTCAGCTTGACGTTCTTCTCAAGCGTCTTCTGGATGTCCGCCACCACCTGCTGCGTGTTGCCGCCGCGCACGTTGACGCCCACCACCACACGCCGCTTCGTCGCGTCGCGGTTGATCTGCATCGGTCCGTCGACCACGCTCACGCTCGCCACCTCGCTCAGCGGCAGGTTGAGACCATCGGGCGTGCGCACGAAGAGGCGGTCGAGGCGCACGTCCTTCGCCTGGTCGCGGTTGAGGCGCAGGACGAGGTCGAAGCGGCGCTCGTTCTCGAACACCACGCCCGCCGTCTCGCCGGCGTAGGCAGTGCGTATGATAGTGTTTATATCCTTGACATTGAGTCCATAGCGAGCAATCGTGTTGCGGTCGTAGTTGATGACAATCTGCGGCAGACCCATCGTCTGCTCCAGAATCACGTCGCCCACTCCGCTCACCTTCTCGATATAAGGCACAATCTCGTTAGCCTTGTCGGACAGTTCCTCGAGGTCCTCGCCGAAGATCATGACCGCGATGTCAGCCTTGGCACCCGACATCAGCTCGTTGAAACGCAGTTGGATGGGCTGGCTGAAGTTGTACTCGGCCCCGCCCACGGCGTCCACCACCGCCTTCATCGTGTCCACCATCTCCTCGCGGCTCCGTGCCGACGTCCATTCGTCGAACGGCTTCATCACGATCACCACGTCCGCCGTCTCTATCGACATCGGGTCGGTGGGCACCTCCGCCGTGCCAATCTTCGCCACGACATGCTTAATCTCAGGGAAATGCTCCTTGAGTGCCTTCTCCATCTTCAGCGACACGTCGATGCTCTTCTCAAGGGAGCTGCCCACAGGCAACGTCATCTGCATGGCGAAGTCGCCCTCGTCGAGCGTCGGAATGAACTCGGCGCCAAGGCGCGAGAGAAGCACAAGCGAGCCCGCCAGCATGGCGAACGACACGCCGATGGTCGTCCACGGACGGCGCGTGCACCAGCGCAAGGGGGCGCGATACCAGATGCGCAGGCGGTCAAACAGACGGTCGGCGAGCGAAGGCTTGGCGGGCACCGTGCGACGGAGGAAGAGCGAAGCCATCATCGGCACGTAGGTGAGCGAGAGGAGCAGGGCACCTATGATGCAGAAAACCAACGTCTTCGCCATCGGCGTGAACTCCTTTCCCTCGATGCCCGTGAGAGCCAGGATGGGGCAGAAGACAAGCA
>JABUTZ010000048.1:6961-15313 GCA_021443415.1 Bacteroidaceae bacterium
GCGAACGCCGCACTGCGCACCACCTTGCCGGCACCCGCCTCCACCTCGAGGTTCATCTCCTCGGCGGTGTAGGTGCGCCCCGCGCGTTCCTTCATATATATATGCGCGAGGATACCCTCAAGAATCACAATCGCACCGTCCACCACGATGCCGAAGTCGATGGCACCGAGGCTCATCAGGTTGGCGGACACATCGAAGAGGCGCATCAGAATGAAGCCGAACAGCATGGCGAGCGGAATGACCGACGCCGTGATGAGCCCCGCGCGCACGTCGCCGAGGAAGATCAGCAACACGAGGAAGACGATGAGCGCCCCTTCGAGGAGGTTGAACGCTACCGTCGTTATGTTGCGGCGCACCAGTTCAGAGCGGTTGAGGTACGGCTCGATGCACACGCCCTCGGGCAGCATGCCCTGCAGTTCCTCGACACGCTTCTCCAGTTCCTTGGTCACATTGTTGGCATTAGCCCCGCGTAGCATCATCGCTATGCCGCCCACGCACTCTCCCTCGCCGTCCATCGTCATGGCGCCGAAACGCTTGGGCGCGCCCAGCTGTACCTTTCCGATGTCGCGCACGTAGATGGGAATGTCGGCGCGTGTGTCGATGACCACGTTCTCGATGTCCTCCATGCGCTCGATGATGCCCACCGAACGGATGTAGTAAGCCTTTCCGTCGCGCTCGATATAGCTGCCGCCCGTGTTCTCGTTGTTCTTGCACAGGGCGTCGAACACCTGGTTGACAGAGATGTTGAGGGCGAACATCGCGTCCTCGTCGAGTGCCACCTCATACTGCTTGAGGAAGCCGCCGAAGCTGTTTATCTCCACGATGCCCGGAATGCCCGACAGCTGGCGGCGCACGATCCAGTCCTGAATGGTGCGCAGGTCCATCGCGTCGTACCTACCCTCGTAGCTGGGCTTCACCTTGAGCACAAACTGGTATATCTCGCCCAGTCCCGTCGATATGGGCATCATCTCGGGCGAGCCAATCGCCTCGTCGATCTCGCCCTTGACCGCCTGTATCTGCTCGCTGACCAGCTGGCGTGCCTCGAGCACCGGCACCGACTCCTTGAACACCACCGTCACCACCGACAGTCCGAAGCGCGACACCGAGCGTATCTCCTCCACGTTCATGATGTTGCGCATCGTCACCTCGATGGGGTGGGTGATGAGCAGCTCGACCTCCTGAGGCGCGAGCGTGGGCGACACGGTGACGATCTGCACCTGGTTGTTGGTGATGTCGGGCACCGCGTCGAGGGGTAGGGTGGCGAGCGAGTAGATGCCTCCTGCGAGGATCATCGCCACGATCATCGCCACAAAGCCTTTCTTGTGGACGGAGAAGTTTATGATAGCGTCAAACATCGTTTGTTTTTATGCTTTTACGGTTAAACGAATACAAAATTACAAAAATGTTTGATTAAAAGGATTGCAAACGTGTTACAACTTTTCAAAAATTTTTTGTAATTTTGCGGAAAAGTTCAATTGCGAATACACATAATCAGATGGCAACTCCCGAAATAATGGCGCTCATGCCCGAGGCAAAAGCCGTGCTCGCCGGTCATCCCGTGAGCAAGGCATGGCTGTTCGGTTCCTGCTCGCGCGGCGAGGACACCGAGGGCAGCGATGTCGATATCCTCGTGCGGTACGACCAGGGTGCCAAGGTGACACTGTTCACCATCTCGCGCCTGTCTGTCGCCTTGAAGAAAATCTTCAAGCGCGACGTTGACGTGGTTGAGGAAGGTTGTGTGATGCCCTTTGCCCGGCCGTATGTGGAACGTGACAAAATACTTGTCTATGAGAGAGCCCATTAAGGACAAAATCCGGCTTGAGCACATGCTCCGGGCCATCGATGCATTGCTGGAGGGCAGGAGACACTACACCTTCGAGCAAGCCACGAGCGACCCCATATTGTTCTATGGCTTCGTGAAGCATGTGTAGATAATCGGCGAGGCTGTGTATATGCTTTCAAAGCCGTTCAAAAGCAGTCACGAGGAGGTGGAATGGGCGGTGATAGAAGGCATGCGCCACGTCCTCGTCCACGGCTATTACCAAATAAGACCACGGCAGCTGTGGGACACGGTGGAGACAGACATTGAGCCATTAAGACCCGTCATACAGGCGTTGTATGACAACGAACCAGACAATCAATAACTACAGAATATGAGAGAGATATCGTTGGAGAGCCTGAAGGAGAATGTGTTCTCGATGATAGGCAAGGAGTGGATGCTCGTGACGGCGGGCACGACGGAGAGTTTCAACATGATGACCGCCTCGTGGGGCGGCATCGGGTACCTGTGGGACAAGCCCGTGGCGTTCGTCTTCGTGCGCCCCGAGCGGCACACGTACAAGTTCACCGAGGAGCAGGACAGGATGACGCTCGGCTTCATGGGCGACGACAAGGAGATGCGCAAGCTCTACGCTCTGCTCGGCACCAAGTCTGGCCGCGACATCGACAAGATGCACCTCGCCGGTCTGACTCCCGTCGCCTCGCCCGGCGGCAGCGTGATGTTCGAGGAGGCGCGCCTGACCATCGAGGGTCACAAGCTCTTCGTGAGCGACATGCGCGAGGAGGAGTTCCTCGACAAGGCGATCCTCGAGCGGTGGTACTACAATTATGGTGGGTATCATCGGACTTATGTGATTGAGATAGAGAGGATCCTTGTTAAAGAATAAAGAATAGAGAATAAAGAATAAAGGTGTAGTCTTGCCGGTGGAGTGTAGGTTGTATGGGGTATGCCTGCACTGTGTGTTCTCCGATTTGGCTACAGTTTGAGAGGTATTGTTGCCGATGGACATGGTGTGTCCGTCGGCAATGTTGTTTTTGTGGGCGACGGGTCCGGGTTGACCGCAGTTTGTCGGAGCATATTTTTCGTGACGTGTGTGAAAAATGCTGAAAAACCTTTGTCCGTTTCGGGGAAAAATGCTAATTTTGCATAATATTTTCGCCTTTTGAGGCCATGTCGTACAACGCTGAAACGTACCGACATAGTGGGCATATTGTGTGCTCACAGTGCTTAACTGCATGGAGATTAACTGCTTATCTCTCCGCGCAGGACTAATAAGCGTGTGCGTATCCGGCGGCGCGGCGGGACTTGCGCCTAAGGGGCGACAGGACTAATCATTGACAAAAAACAACACAAAAATACAGATGAAAGTAAAATCACTAATCATTGTGGCGCTGGCGATGCTGTCGTTTGCCAGTTGCATCACACCCAAGAAAATCACCTACGTGCAGGATGCCGACTCGCTGCTCAATGTAGCCTTGGCTTCGGTCAATATCATGAAAGTGAAGACGGGGGACAAGCTCTCGATCAACGTCAACAGCAAGGACCCTACAATTTCTGCCATGTTCAACCTTGGTATAAGCAGGAATGGCAACAGCGGCGGTAACAATGGTGGCGTAAACCAAGACCTGATGCTCTACACCGTCGATGCCCAGGGTGAGATAGAGATTCCCGTTTTGGGCAAGGTGAAGGTGGAGGGACTCTCGCGCGAGGAGATTGCCAACCTCATCAAGCAGCGCCTCATGGAGGAGGAGCTTGTGCGCGACCCTGTGGTCATTGTTTCCTTTGCCGACATGTATGTGTCGGTGATAGGCGAGGTGAAGACTCCGGGTCGATATGATGTCAAGCAAGACCGCGTCACGCTCGTGGATGCCATCAGCATGGCTGGCGACCTGACCATCAACGGACTGAGGACCAACGTGCTCGTGCTTCGCGAGGAGAACGGTGCCCCCAAGGCATACCGCGTGGACCTGACCCAGGGCAAGGACCTCTATGCCTCGCCCGTCTATTACCTGCAAAACCGCGACGTGGTATATGTCGAGCCCAACGGCTACCGCAAGCGTCAGTCAACGGTCAACGGCAACAACATGTACACGCCCAGCTTCTGGCTGTCGATCGCCTCGGTGCTGACCAGCCTCACGCTGGTCATTGTCACCGCGATAAGGAAATAATGACATTTGACCCTTTCCCGCAGTGGGGAACGGGACAGACATACTTAAACCAATTACCTCAAAATCTCCAACCCCAAGAAAAATGGATAAGAAAAGGAATAACGCACTGGCAGAACAAGAGTCCTTTACGATGCTCGACTGGACCTTTATCTTCTTGATGCAGTGGAAGTGGTTCGTATTGTCGCTTGCCGTGTGCATCAGCGTGGCTGTGTGGTGGCTGATGACCACCACTCCTATATATATGAGTGGCGCATCCGTCCTCATCAACGACAACCAGGCGCAGAAGGGTTCCGCCTCTCACGAGCAGAGCCTTTTCGCCGAGATGGGCGTGTTCAGGGTGAGCACCAACATCAACAACGAACTGCAGTCCATCCAGTCGCTCTCGGTAATCACCGAGGTGGTCAAGCGCATGCACCTGAACATGGACTACCAGACCGACGGCCGTTTCCACCGTGTCCCCCTCTATGGCTCCAGCCTGCCCGTCACCGCCGTGATGGAGGGCATCAATGAGAACGCCTCATGCTCCTGGACGATGGATGTCAGCACCAATGGCGAGGTTGACATCCATGACCTTAAGTGTGCAGGTGCTGATGACTTGGAGACATCGCACCACTACAAAGGACGTTTGGGCGACAACATAGCCACTCCGGTAGGCAACATAGTTGTTTCTCCAACAGCCTACTTCAAGTCTGGTGCTGACTGCCCCCGCATCTACGTCGAGTGCCGTGGACTCCTGACCAGTGTGAGTAGGTGCAGCGGCAATCTTTCTGTTCGCCTTGATGCCGAGGAGAATACCATTCTCAACCTGACCTACCGCGACAGTTCCACGGAGCGTGCCAAGGATGTGCTCGCCACGATAGTTGACGTGTACAATGAAAACTGGGTGAGGACCAAGAACCAGGTGGCAGTCAGCACATCTCAGTTTATCGACGATCGCCTTGTTGTCATCGAGAAGGAGCTGGGCAATGTGGATAGCGACATCGCCTCGTACAAGAGTGCCAACCGCATCCTCGACGTGCATGCCACCGCCAACTTATACATGAATAAGGCCAATACGGCGGAGACGCGCATCGCCGACCTCAACAACCAGCTCTACATGGCGAAGTACATACGCGACTACCTCAAGAGCGAAGTCGCCGGCGACCAACTCCTGCCTGCCAACTCCGGTGTGGGCAGTTCCGTCATTGAGAGCCAGATAGCCGCCTACAACACCAAACTGCTCGAGCGCAACACCCTTGTGTCGAACAGCAGTGAGAGGAACCCCTTGGTGATAGAGATGGACAAGTCGCTGAAATCCATGCGCGCCTCGCTCCTGTCGTCTGTCGACAACCAAATCAACGCACTAACCAAGCAACTCTCAACCTTGAGCGCCGAGGAGGCAAAGAGCACCACCCACATGGCATCGAGTCCCACCCAGGCTAAGTACCTGCTCAGCGTCGAGCGCCAGCAGAAAGTCAAGGAGGCACTTTACCTCTTCCTCCTCCAGAAGCGTGAGGAGAACGAGCTCTCGCAGGCATTCACCGCCTACAACACGCAGATGATCAACCCGCCTCACAGCATTGGCAAGGTGGCGCCTGCGGATCGCAATATCCTCATGTATGCCCTTGTCATCGGTCTCGCCATTCCCATCGCCATCATCATGCTGATGGAGATAACCAACACCAGGGTGCGCGGTCGCAAGGACATCGAGAACCTCTCCATACCCTTCGTGGGCGAGATTCCCATGGTGATGCCCAAGAAGACGGGCTTCTCGTTCAAGAAGAAGAAACCCGAGAAGCTGCGCTTTGTGGTCAGCAAGGGCAACCGAAACCTCATCAACGAGGCGTTCCGCGTGCTGCGCACCAACTTCGAGTTCGTCACCGAGTCGGGAGTCAAGTCCAAGGTGGTCATCGTCACCTCGTTCAACCCCGCCAGCGGCAAGTCGTTCATAACCATGAACATGGCTGTCAGCCTCGCCCTCACCGACAAGCGTGTGCTCGTCATCGACGGTGACCTCCGCCACGCCTCCGCCTCCGCCTACGTCAAGTCGCCTCGGCGCGGACTCAGCGACCACCTGAGCGGACGCATCGCCAATGTCGAGGACGTGATAGTGACAGTGCCCGACTACGAGAACTTATACGTCATACCTGTGGGTACCGTGCCCCCCAACCCCTCGGAGTTGCTCTCCAGCCAGCGCATGCGCGATGTCGTGGCCTATGCCCGCGAACATTTCGACTACGTCCTTATCGACTGTCCTCCCATCGAGATGGTCGCCGACACCCAGATTATCGAGAAAATGGCTGACGGCACCATATTTATTGTGCGCGCGGGAATGTTCGAGCGCAGCATGCTGCCCGAGCTCGAGGACCTCTACGACGAGAAGAAATACAAGAACATGGGCATCATCCTCAACGGCACCGTGAGCAGCGGCGGACGCTATGGCTATCGCTACGGTTACCGTTACGGCTATCGCTACGGTTACCGTTACGGCTACCGCTACGGCAAGACCTACGGTTACGGCAACGACTACTACACGAACGAAGACAACAATTAGGTCATGTGGCCATTCGCGAGCGGCATAAGACTGGGTGAAGGTGGTGTGGCGCGAGGAGCCACCGACTGGCACTCGCATATCCTGCCCGGCGTGGATGACGGCGTGCGTACGATGGAAGACTCGTTGCAGATACTTGCCATCTACGAACGACTCGGCGTCAGCGAACTCTGGCTCACGCCCCACGTCATGGAGGACGTGCCCAACACCCCGGCAGGTCTGCGCGCCCGCTTCGCCGAACTGCAGGCGGCATACAGTGGGGGCATCACCCTCCGTCTCGCCGCCGAGCACATGATTGACAATCTCTTTGTCGATCGCATGGAGAGCCGTGAGGTGCTGCCTATCGGCACCGAGGGCGACTGCCTCCTTGTCGAGACCTCCTACTTCAATCCCCCCATCGACCTCTTCGACACCCTTGAGTGGATACAGTCGGCGGGTTTCCACCCCATGCTGGCCCACCCCGAGCGCTACTTCTACATGTCCGACAAGGACTACGAGCGCCTGACTGCCATGCATGTGCGCCTCCAGCTCAACATCGGTTCGCTGATAGGCCTCTATGGCGAGCACGCCCGGAAACGCGCGCGCAAACTCCTCCGCAGTGGAGCCTATACTTGTTGCGGTTCAGACCTCCATACCCTTTCGTGTCTCCATGCCAGCCTCAACGGCCGTATTTCGCGTGCCGAGACCGATGCTGTCATTAGGTTACGTAAAACTTGAGTCGTTCCCATTTACCAAATAAGCAAGATGCCGCGTTATCCTATTGGTATTCAGACGTTCCCTGAACTCATTGAGAAAGGGTATGTCTATGTGGACAAGACAGGGCTGATTTACAATCTTACCCACTCAGACTTCAAGTATGTCTTCCTTTCACGTCCCCGACGTTTTGGCAAGTCTCTCCTCATAAGCACCATCCGTGCCTATTTCGAGGGCCAGAGGGAATTGTTCGCCGGTTTGGAAATCGAGCGTCTTGAGACAGAGTGGTGCAAATATCCGGTCCTCCATTTCAGCATGTCTCGCGGCAAGCATTTTGATGAGGCGGGCCTGACGGAATATCTGAGCCGCCAGCTGATGGTATGGGAGGAGATTTATGGTTGCGACCCCACGGATACGATGGTCAACACCCGGCTTTCGAGCGTGATTCGGCGTGCCTACGAGCAAACAGGCGAGAAGGTGGTCGTGCTCATCGACGAGTACGATGCCCCGTTGCTTGACGTAGCACACGAAGAAACCGCACTGCCCAGGTTGCGCAACATCATGCGCAACTTCTATGCCCCTCTCAAGGACGCCGACCCCTATCTGCGCTTCGTGCTCCTGACCGGCATCACAAAGTTCTCCCAGGTCGGCATCTTCTCGGGGCTCAACAACATCAAGAATATCAGCCTGCTCGACCGCTTTGCCGCCATCTGCGGCATCACCGAGCAGGAGATGACCACCCACATGAGCGAGGGTATAGACTCTCTCGCCGACGAACTCGAAATCTCGCGCAAGGCGACTCTCGAACTCCTCAAGCGCAAGTACGACGGCTACCATTTCTCCAAGCGTTGCCCTGACATCTACAATCCGTTCAGCCTGCTCAACTGCTTCTCTGACCATGAGCTGGGCAACTATTGGTTTGAGAGTGGCACACCCACGTCCCTCATCGAGCTGATGCGCAAGTTCGACTATCTGCCGACCGAACTTGGTGCCAACGTCAGTGCCGCCGAAACCGCTTTCGACATACCCATCGACAACCTCACGAGCGTTATTCCCTTGCTTTATCAGAGTGGCTACATCACCATCAAGGACTACGACAAGCAAGGCCAAATCTACACTCTTGGCATCCCCAACGACGAAGTGCGCATCGGCCTCATGCAGTCGCTCATGCCCAACTACAT
>JABUTZ010000049.1:0-10115 GCA_021443415.1 Bacteroidaceae bacterium
CTACACTCTACACTCTACACTCTACACTCTACACTCTACACTCTATTCTCTACACTCTATTCTCTAACTCACGCCAGCGCTTGGGTGTCGAGGGCAATCATCAGTTCCTCGTCGGTGGGGATGACGCAGACGGTGACGGGGCTGTTGTCGGCAGAGATGATGGCCTCGGTGGCGCGGCAAGAGTGGTTGCGCGTCTCGTCCATCTGTACTCCCATATACTCGAGTCCCTTGGTGGCACCATCGCGCACTTCCCACTGGTTCTCGCCGGCACCGCCGGTGAAGAGGATGATATCCACACCACCCATGGCGGCGGCGTAGGCACCGATGTACTTGCGGATGCGATAGGTGTACATCTCCTTGGCGAGGCGTGCGCGGTCGTTGCCGTTGGCAATGCCGGCGAGCACGTCGCGGAAGTCGCTCGTGCCGCAGAGGCCGAGGAGGCCGCTCTGCTTGTTGAGGAGGGCGGCGAGACCCTTGGTGTCAAGGCCGAACTTGTCCATGAGGTAGGTGACAGCACCGGCGTCGATGTCGCCCGAGCGAGTGCCCATCATCAGTCCTTCGAGGGGCGTGAGACCCATGGTCGTGTCCACGCACTTGCCGTCCTTGACAGCGGCGATGGAGGCACCATTGCCGATGTGGCAGGTGATGATGCGCTTGCCCTCAGCCGAGGTGCCGAGAAACTCGCACACGCGCTGTGAGACATAGCGGTGGCTGGTGCCGTGGAAACCGTAGCGACGGACGCCATACTTCTCATAAAGTTCGTAGGGCAGAGCGTACATGTAGCTATAGTCGGGCATGGTCTGGTGGAAAGCCGTGTCGAAGACACCCACCTGCGGGATGTCGGGCAGGAGGGCGGTGACGGCAGCCACACCCTTGAGGTTGGCGGGATTGTGGAGCGGGGCGAGGTCGTTGCACTCCTCGAAGGCCTTCAGCACCTCGTCGGTGAGGCGAACTGACTGGTTGAAGCGTTCGCCGCCGTGCACCATGCGATGGCCGACGGCATCCAGTTCCTCAAGGCTCTTGAGGACGGCGTAGTCGCCCGCTGTGAGCACCTCGAAAATCCATTTCACACCGGCTGTGTGCTCCTCGATGGGACGCTCCATGCGATGCTTCTCGCCATTGAGCTTGACGGTGATGAACGAGTCGGGCATGCCAATCTTCTCGATGCCGCCCGAGGTGATTACTGAGCGGTCGGTCATGTCGTAGAGGGCATATTTGATTGATGACGAACCGCAGTTGAGAACAAGTATTTTCATTGTTGTATGATGTATATTGGATTATTTCGCGTCCATAGCCTGACAGGCAGTGATAGCCACGAGTTTGTAGATGTCGTCGACCGAGCAACCGCGGCTCAGGTCGTTGACGGGGCGTGCGATGCCTTGGAGGATGGGGCCGAGGGCCTCTGCGTCGCCGAGACGCTCCACCAGTTTGTAGGCTATGTTGCCCACTTCGAGGCATGGAAACACAAGTACGTTCGCCTTGCCGGCAATCTCGCTGCCGGGAGCCTTCTTGGCACCCACACCGGGTACGAGAGAAGCGTCTGCCTGCAACTCGCCGTCCACCTTGAGGTTGGGGTTCAGCTCCTTGGCCTTGGCCGTGGCTGCGATGACCTTGTCGACCACCTCGTGCTTGGCGCTTCCCTTGGTCGAGAAACTCAGCATGGCCACGCGCGGGTCGGCGAAGCCAGCCACGCTCTTGGCCGTCTGTGCCGTGCAGACGGCAATCTGCGCCAACTGGTCGGCATCGGGCATGGGGGTGACTGCCACGTCGCCAACGACAAGCACGCCGTTCTCGCCGTACTCAGGCTTCTTGGTGATCAGCAGCATGGCACCGCTGACGCACGAGATGCCCGGGGCGCACTTGATAATCTGGAGAGCGGGGCGCAGAGTCTCGCCCGTTGTGCTGAGGGCGCCGGAAATCTGACCGTCTGCCTCGCCCATCTTGATGATCATGCAACCATAGTAGAGGGGGTCTTTCACGAGGCGGCGTGCCTCTTCGATGGTCAGGCCCTTGCTCTTGCGAATCTCCGCAAGTTTCCCAGCATACTCCTCCGCCTTGGGAGAGTTCTCGGGGTCGATGATGGTTGCCTTGTCGATGTTGGTAAGTCCCAACTTGGCGGCGAGGGCGTGGATCTTCTCGTTGTTGCCGAGCAGGATGATGTCGGCGATGTCGTCGCGCAGCACCTGATCGGCGGCTGTCAGAGTGCGCTCCTCGAGAGCCTCGGGCAGTACGATGCGCTGCTTGTTGCTCTTAGCTCGCGCAATGATTTGTTCTACTAATGACATAGATATTTTTATTTACGATTTGACGATTTACTATTTACTATTTATTTACGATTTTTTTAAACGCAGATGGGCGCAGATATTCGTGTTGTTCGTGGTGTGCGATAAAATGGACGCAGATGTTGGGTTTCTTACGATTTTTTTTAACGCAGATTGACGCAGATGCTCATGTTGTTCGTGGCGTGAAATCGAAATGGACGCAGATGTTGGGTTTCTTACGATTTTTTTTTAACGCAGATTGACGCAGATGTTCGTGTTGTTCGTGATTTGAAATCGAAATGGACGCAGATGAATTTTGGCAGCAGCGGTGCGGGTTGGTGCTTCCAGCTGCTTTGTGGCAGCGGTGCGGGTTGGTGCTTCCAGCTGCTTTGTGGCGGCGATGCGGGTTCCGTGTAGGGAACGACAGTTCCCGCCTCAACAATCCTCCTCGAGGTCCTCGATGTCAGCGTCGTCGATGTATTCGATATCGTCGTCGTCGGGGAAGTCGAAGGTGGAGATGTCCTTGCCTGTCTGTATGATGCTCTCGCGGTTGAGCGTGGCGGCAATCTTGTTGCTCTCGCTATTGAGAGCCGCCCAGAGCATGTCCTTGAGTTCGGTGATGTTCTTCATCGCCACGGCGGAGATGAAGACATGGGGCAGGTCGGAGGGGAGGTCGGCGGCGAGCATCTCCTGCAACTCGTCGTCGAGGAGGTCGCACTTGGTGATGGCGAGAATGCGCTGCTTGTCAAGGAGCTGGGGATTGTAGGTCGCCACCTCGTTGAGCAGCACCTCGTACTCGTGCCGTATGTCCTCCGTGTCGCCAGGCACCATGAAGAGCAGGAGCGAGTTGCGCTCGATATGGCGCAGGAAGCGTAGTCCGAGGCCCTTGCCCTCGGACGCACCCTCGATGATGCCCGGGATGTCGGCGATGACGAAACTCTGTCCGTCGCGGTAGGGCACGATGCCCAACGACGGTTCGAGCGTGGTGAACGGATAGCCGGCTATCTTGGGTTTGGCTGTGCTGATGGCGTTGACCAGCGTGCTCTTGCCCGCATTGGGAAAGCCCACGAGACCCACGTCGGCGAGCAACTTGAGTTCCATGATGACCGTGCGCTCCACCATGGGTTCGCCTGGCTGGGCATAGCGCGGCGCCTGATTGGTGGCGGTGCGGAAGTTCCAGTTGCCCAGGCCTCCGCGTCCTCCCTTCAGGAGCATGACCAGCTGCCCGTCCTCGTTGACATCGCAGATATATTCGCCCGTCTCGGCATCATAGACGACGGTGCCCACAGGCACGTCGATGTAGCGGTCCTCGCCGTCGGCACCGTGGCTGCGGCAGTCGCCCCCGTCGCCTCCGTGCCCGGCAAAGATATGCCGCTCGTAGCGCAGGTGGAGCAGAGTCCAGTAGTTGTGGTTGCCACGCAGATAGATGTGGCCGCCCCGTCCGCCGTCGCCTCCGTCAGGCCCGCCGTTGTAGTTGTACTTGGCATGGTGCATGTGGGCGGAGCCACGTCCGCCTTTTCCCGAGCGGCAACAAATCTTGACGTAGTCTATGAAGTTGCTCTCCGCCATCCCGTTATGCCATAAGCTTGTCCATGGCGGCGTAGATGCCACTCAGCATCTCGTCCATGTGGCCAGGCCACGTGAACTGCTGGCGCACACCCTCGTTGGCGAACCACTCCGAGAGGGGCTGGGTCTTGGCGTGATACTCGACGAAGCGCTTCTTGATGGTCTCCTCGTTGTCGTCGGCTCGGCCTTCGATTTCGGCGCGGCGCAGCAGACGCTCCATGAGGACGTCCTCGCCAACCACGAGCTCAACCATCGCGTCAATCTTCATGCCACGCTGGGCGAGCATCTCCTTGAAGGCGTCCGCCTGGGCGATGGTGCGGGGGAAACCGTCGTAGATGACACCCTTCTCGCCAGCGAAAGAGTCCAACTTGGAAGCCAGGATGTCAATCATCAGGCTGTCGGGAATCAGTTTGCCCTCATCGATGTAGGCCTTGGCTGTCTTGCCCAGCTCGGTGCCGTTCTTGATTTCGCCGCGCAGCACGTCGCCCGTAGAGATGTGTCCGAGACCGTAGCGTTCAACCAGTTTTGCGCTGTATGTTCCCTTGCCGGAACCCGGAGCGCCGAAAATGACTATGTTTTTCATTGTTACTTATGTGTTTGGTTATTAGTTGCAGAGTGTGTAAATATCGCGCGTGTTGCGTCCCAACCCATCATAATCAAGCCCGTAGCCCACGATGAAGTCGTTGGGAATCTCGAGCGCGCAGTAGCGGATGTCGAGCTGCACCTTCAAGGCCCCTGGTTTCAGCAGGAGCGTGCAGATGTCGATGCTCTTGGGATTGTGCGTGCGCAACGTGTTGAGAATGTGCGCCATCGTCATGCCACTGTCCACGATGTCCTCAATGATGATGACGGGGCGGTTGGTGATGTCGGTGGCGAGACCGATGACTTCCTTGATGGTGCCCGTCGAATGTAAACCCTGGTACGATGTCAGCTTGACGAAATGGATTTCGCACGGCAACTTGATCTCACGCAGCAGGTCGGCGGCGAAGAGGAACGCACCGTTGAGCACGGCGAGGAAAACGGGTGTCTCGCCCTCGTAGTCGCGGTTGATTTCCGCCGCTACGCGAGCCACTTGTCGCAGTATCTCTTTCTCGGGGATGGACACTGCAAAATTTTTGTCTTTGATGGTGATGGTTTCCATATTTTTGCAAACTTGGTGCAAAAATAACAAAAATAGTTCGCTTTTGGCTGAAATGCCACACATTTTTTATACTTTTGCATAAAATTTGCGCAATGAAAGTATTGTCAGCCGCGCAGATGCGCCTTCTCGAACGACTTTCCATCGAGTCAGACAACGTCACAAGTCTCGATTTGATGGAGCGTGCGGCGTGTGCCGTCACCGATGCCATCAGCCATCGGTGGGACACGTCTCACCGCCTCGTCGTGTTTGCCGGTCCGGGCAACAACGGAGGCGATGCGTTGGCTGTTTCGCGCATGATGATTGCGGCGGGCTACAGCGTCGAGGTGTTCCTGTTCAACGTCAAGAATGCCCTCTCGCCCGACTGCTCCACCAATCGCACAAGGCTTGTGGCGCTGGCTGAGGACAAGAAGACCGATGGCAGACTCGTCTTCCACGAGATACGCCAGGGTTTCGACTTCCCCGAGTTGAGCGCATCGGACATCATCATCGACGGACTGTTCGGCACGGGGCTCAGCCGTCCGCTCGACGGCGGTTTCGCCTCGCTTGTCAAGGCTCTCAACGCCGCGGGCAACGCCGTGGTGGCGATAGACATGCCGTCGGGGCTTATGAGCGAGGAGAACTCCTACAACGACAACTCGCGCATCATACGGGCCACGCTTACACTTGCCATCCATCGTCCCAAACCGTCGCATCTCATGCCTGAGAACGAGCCGTTTGTGGGCGAACTCGTCATCCTGCCCATCGGGCTGAGCGAGGAAAGGGAGGCGCAGATAGCGTCGCACCTCAACATCTCCGAGCGCACGCAGATGGCGGCGTTCCTTCACCGCCGTCCCCGTTACGCCCACAAGGGAACGATGGGGCATGCCCTCCTCATGGCGGGCAGCAAGGGAATGGCGGGAGCGGCTATTATGGCGGCTAAAGCCTGCCTGCGCGGAGGTGTGGGCAAGGTGACCGTATGCACGGCGGCAGTCAACGTGCTGCCCCTGCAGGTGTCTGTGCCCGAAGCCATTGTGCAGACTGCGGGCGGCGTGATCAACGAGCAGACGATGTCCGCCTACCAGGCTGTCGGCATGGGGCCGGGCATGGGTACGGATGACATGGGCAGTGTGATGCTGCGGGTCATGCGCTCGGTGCAGTCACCCTTGGTCCTTGACGCCGACGCCCTGACGCTCATCGGCCAGCACCGCGAGTGGCTTGAGCGCGTCCCGACAGGCACGGTCCTCACGCCCCATGTGGGTGAGCTGGAGCGCATCATCGGCCATCACAAGGACGGATGGGTGCGCCTGCAGCATGCCTGCGAGCTGGCGCGGTCGCACGGACTCAACGTGCTGGTCAAGGGTCACCACAGCGCCGTGATCAAGCCAAGCGGCGAGGTGTGGTTCAATCCCACGGGCAACCCCGGCATGGCGACGGCCGGCAGTGGCGACGTGCTGACAGGGCTCATCACCGCCTTGCTCGCGCAGGGCTACGAGACGTCGGACGCCCTGCGGCTGGCAGTCTGGGTGCATGGTCGCGCCGGCGACATCGCCGTCGGACGCGTCGGCTGCGAGGAGTCGGTGATAGCGACCGACATCATCGACGCGATAGGGGAGGCGATAGGAGAACTGAAAGACGGAGGGTGAAAGGCTGCTGGGACGGGAACTGTCGTTCCCTGCACGGAACCTACAACAACGTCTTCAAGCAAAATGAAATCTGCGTTAAGAAAGAAATCTGCGTTAAGCAACAAATCTGCGACAAGAAAAAATAAATCTGCGTTAATTTGGATGCATCCAACGAACAACATGAACATCTGCGTTAAAATACATGGTAAATTGTAAATCTCATAAAATCATAAATAAATTGTAAATAGTAAATTGTCAAATAGTAAATACAATAGAATCGTAAATGAAAAAGATTGGTTTATATCTGATTATGGTCGGCTGCGCACTGATGGCTAAGGCGCAGACCGAGGTGAGCCGCTATGTGCCCGGGGTGACTGTCGAGGGTGTAACCTACTGCCTGCCGAAGACGGCACTCAGGTTTGTGGTTACCGCCGAGAAGGAAGTGTTCACGCCAGGCGAACTGCACAAGTATGCCGACCGCTACCTCCGCGTCAGCGACGCCCGCAGCGAGGCGGACGTCAAGTGGACCGTCAAGGACATCGATGTGGAGGCGTACGGACAGCCCGACACCGCCAAGTTCTATTCCATCGCCTTCCGCAGCAAGACGATTTCGCCTTTCGTGACTCTCGCCCGCGACGGTCGCATCCTCGCCATACGCGACGAGGGCAAGGACATCGAACTCTCGCCACTGCCTCAGGCGGTACCCGCGGCGGCCGCTCCCGACCCCAACCGCTTCCTCACCCAGGAGATGCTCACGGTCGGTTCGCGTGCCAAGCTCGCCGAGCTCGTCGCCCAGGAGATCTTTGAGACACGTGACGGCCATCGCGCCCTCGTCCGCGGCGAGTCGGACAACCTGCCCAAGGACGGCAAGCAACTCGAGATGATGCTCGCCTCGCTCGCCGAGCGCGAGACGGCGCTGACCAGCCTCTTCACGGGTTTCACGCAGAAGAGCACCGAGGTGTTCACGTTCAACCTTGTCCCCGAGAAGGTCGTCGACGGCGAACTCCTCTGCCGTTTCAGCTCACACCTCGGACTGGTCGATACGGAGAACCTGGCGGGCGCACCCATCTATCTGTCCGTGCGCATAGTCGAGGCGTACCCCCATGTCGAGTATAGTGCGACATCGGACAAGAAGCGCTCGAAACTGGCGGAGGCAGGCGTGGTCTACAATGTGCCCGTGATTGCCGAGGTGAAGGTCTATGACAAGGACCATACATATATAAAGAAAGAGATGCCGATGGCACAGTTCGGCAGGGTGGAAATCCTCAGCGACGTGCTCTTCAACAAGAAGGCGACCACACGTGTGCTCTTCGACGGTGCGACAGGCGCGCTCCAACAGCTTACCGAACAGTGATGCTGAGCGTTCTCGTTCCGACATACAACCGCAACTGCCACCTGCTGGCAAAGATTCTCGCCCAACAATGCGCCAAGATTGACGGATTGGAGTGGGAGGTCGTTGTTGTCGACGACGGTTCGACCGATGCCGCCGCGATGGCTTCCAACCGCTGGGTGCGCCAGATCGAGGGCGTGCGTCTTGTCGAGAACGGACGCAACGTTGGTCGTGCTGCCATTCGCAACCGCGCCGTCGAACTCTCGAAGGGCGACTGGCTCCTCATCCTCGACGATGACGTGATGCCCGCCGACGAGCGGTTTGTCGAACGCTATGTTAAGGTGATGGCGAAGGACAAGTGGGACGTGATCTGCGGCGGAGTCAAGGCTCTGAGCAAGAAGGAGGACGAGACCTCGTTGCGCTGGATCTACGATGCCTACGCCGAGGAGAAGATGACTCTCGAGTGGCGCCGCGCTAATCCCTTCATGTGCTTCACTACGCAAAACTTCGCCGCACGGCGCACGGTCTTCGACAAGGTGCGCTTCGACGAGACACTGAAACAATATGGATTCGAGGACGCGCTCTTCGGCATCGAACTCGGCGAGAAGAAGTTTCGCATCCGCCACTCGAACAACCCCGTCGAGCACCTCGGACTCGAACCCAACGCCGAGTACCTGCACAAGACAGAGCTCGCGATGCAGAACCTGCACCAGCTTGGCGCACCGATGACCGAGCGAGCCCCCGTCGCCAAACTCTTCACCAAGCTCTGCGGCTGGCATCTCTATTGGCCCCTGCGCCTCTGGCACGCCCTCTTCGGCGGACTGGAGCGCCGCCTGCTCTGCAGCCGCTATCCCAGTGTGCACGTTTTCCAACTCTATAAATTAGGCTATTACGCCACCATTGCCCGATGATCCCATTAGCCGAACGACTACGCCCGCAGACTCTCGACCAATACGTTGGTCAGCGCCACCTCGTCGGTGAGGGAGCCGTGCTCCGCCGCATGATAGAGGGCGGACGCATCTCGTCGTTCATCCTCTGGGGACCTCCGGGCGTGGGCAAGACGACGCTGGCGAGCATCATCGCACGCACCCTCGAGGTGCCGTTCTACACGCTCAGCGCCGTGACCAGCGGAGTGAAGGACGTGCGCGAGGTCATTGAGCGGGCCCGCTCGTCGCGCATGTTCAACGAGCACAACCCCATACTCTTCATCGACGAGATCCACCGCTTCAGCAAGTCGCAGCAGGACTCGCTTCTCGGAGCGGTGGAGCAGGGTATCGTGACGCTGATCGGAGCCACCACCGAGAATCCCTCGTTTGAGGTCATCCGCCCCCTTCTCTCGCGCTGCCAAGTCTATGTGCTGCAGTCGCTTACGAAAGCAGACCTTGAGACACTGCTCCAACATGCCATCACCACGGACGCGGTGCTGAAACAGCGCGAGTTTGAGATTGCGCAGACCGACGCACTGTTCCGCTTCAGCGGAGGCGACGCTCGCAAGTTGCTCAACATCATCGAGTTGGTGGCTGACTCGCAACCCGAGGGAAAAGTGATGGTGGACGATGCCACGGTGACCGCCTGCCTGCAAGCCAACCCTCTGGCATACGACAAGGACGGAGAGTTGCACTACGACCTCGTGTCAGCATTCATCAAGAGCATTCGAGGCAGTGCGCCCAATGCCGCCTTATACTATCTGGCGCGCATGATAGAAGGCGGCGAGGATCCCGCGTTCATCGCCCGACGGCTCGTCATCTCGGCGAGCGAGGACATTGGACTTGCCAATCCCAACGCCATGCTTCTCGCCAACGCCGCCTTCGACGCGGTGGAGAAGATAGGGTGGCCCGAGGGACGCATTCCGCTCGCCAATGCGACGGTTTATCTCGCCACAAGTCCGAAAAGCAACTCGGCATACATGGCAATCCACGAGGCACTTGAGTGCGTGAAGGCGACTGGCAACCTGCCCGTGCCGCTCCACCTGCGCAATGCGCCCACCTCGCTGATGAAGGACCTTGGATACAGCGATGGCTATAAATACGCCCACGACTACGACGGCAACTTCGTGCGCCAGCAGTTCCTCCCCGACGACCTCCGTGGCAAGCAGTTCTGGTCGCCCCAGCACAACGCCGCCGAGGACCGACTTGCGGAGAGAATGAAAGCGCTGTGGGGGGAAGAGTTTAGAGAATAGAGTGTAGAGTGTAGAGTGTAGAGTGTAGAGTGTAGAG
>JABUTZ010000049.1:13921-19413 GCA_021443415.1 Bacteroidaceae bacterium
TTCGCAAGTTTTACTTGCGAAGACTACAGACTACAAAGTACAGACTACAGACTTTGTAGGACAGAAGCTTCCAAAAAGGTCTGTAGTCAGAAGTCTGTGTTCTGTAGTCTCAAGTGAGATTGTGAAACAAGCGAAACTTGAATTCATAACAAATCGTAAATTGTCAGATTGTAAATATATCGTTGATGAGCGCCGCCTGCGCGCCAACCTCTCGCTGATAGCTGACATCGCGAGACGAGCCGACGTGCAGTTCATACTGGCATTCAAGGCGTTCGCCCTGTGGCGGCTGTTCCCCATCTTCAGAGAATACATCACCTCCACCACCGCGTCCTCGCTTGGCGAGGCTCGCTTGGCGATGGACGAGTTCGGAGCCAGGGCGCACACCTATTCGCCAGCTTATACCGAAGGTGAGTTCGCAGAGATAATGAGATGCAGCAGTCACATCACGTTCAACTCGCTCACGCAGGCGGAGCGCTTCATGCCCACGGTTGCCATCGCCGGCCACGAGATCTCGTGCGGACTGCGCGTCAATCCCGAGTACAGCGAGATAGAGACCTTGCTCTACAACCCCTGTGCGCCAGGCTCACGCTTTGGCGTCACGCGCGACCAGTTGGGCGACCATCTGCCCGATGGCATAGAGGGACTCCACTGCCACTGCCATTGCGAGAGCGACAGCCATGCCCTCGAACACACGCTCCGGCACCTTGAAGCACGCTTCGGCAACCTCATCGCCGAGGCACGCTGGCTCAACCTCGGTGGCGGACACCTCGTCACACGCAAGGACTATGACGTGGAACATCTCATCTCGCTCCTCCAAGGACTGCATGAGCGCTATCCAAGGCTACAGATAATCCTCGAGCCGGGCAGTGCCTTCGCCTGGCAGACGGGCGAACTCTACGCCCACGTCATCGATGTGGTCGAGAACCACGGCATACGCACAGCCATCCTCGATGTCAGCTTCACCTGCCACATGCCCGACTGCTTGGAGATGCCATATTACCCCGTGGTCAGCGGTGCCGAGCATGTGGAGATGGACAGCGAGGGCGAACACATCTACAGGCTCGGCGGCAACAGTTGCCTGAGCGGTGACTTCATGGGCAGTTGGCGCTTCGACCACGAGTTGCAGGTGGGCGAGGAGATAGTGCTCGAAGACATGATTCACTACACCACGGTAAAGACCAACATGTTCAACGGCATCACACACCCATCAATCGCTGTACGCCGCATGGACGGTAGGGTAGAGGTGTTGCGCGAATTTGCCTACGAGGACTACCGCGACCGCATGTGCTAAAGCGCATCATTGGGCGACAAAACAAAGGAAAATTAACCCAATTACCCCTCAACCCCCAAGCCGAAAACCCAAAATTAACCCAAAATCGAAATTTTTTCGCCAAATCGTTTGGCTGTTTCAGATTTTCGCCGTACCTTTGCACTCGCAAAACGGAAGACAGGGCACCGATGCCCATCGTTCTTTGACTTTAGAATGCTTGAAAAGCCCAGGTGGCGGAATGGTAGACGCGCCAGTTTCAGGTACTGGTGTCTTCACGGACGTGCAGGTTCGAGTCCTGTTCTGGGCACATAACAAGGAGAGATGGCGGAATTGGTAGACGCGCTACTTTGAGGGGGTAGTGACATTATGTCGTGGGAGTTCGAGTCTCCTTCTCTTCACCAATCACGAGGCTGACAGATACCCTATCTGCCAGCCTTTATTTTTTATCCAAAGCCCTCCGTACTGTTGCTGATTTCTGTATCCTCCCATTAACTCCCAGCGCCGCAGGCGCATAACTCCCATTCATTAACTTCCGCTAACTCCCGCAAAACAATGCATGCAATGATTTTCGCCGCCGGTCTCGGCACCCGCTTGCGTCCGCTGACCGACAAGATGCCCAAGGCGATGGTGCCTGTGGCGGGCAAGCCGCTCCTGTGCCACGTCATTGACAAGGTGCGTGCGGCTGGCATTGAGCGCATTGTGGTCAACGTGCATCATAAGGCGGAGCAGATAGTCGATTACCTGAAGGCAGAGAGTGGGGTGGCGGTCAGCGATGAGACCGACCTGCTGCGCGAGACAGGCGGAGCCCTGAGGCATGCGACTCCGTTGCTCAAGGGTTCTGGCCGCGTCCTTGTGCACAATGTAGATATCCTTTCCAATATAGACCTGCGTGCGCTCATGCGCGAGGCGGAAGGCACCGACGCCCTGCTGCTCGTCAGTCAGCGCGACACCCAGCGCTATCTCCTTTTCGACGACGATATGCGACTGGTGGGTTGGACGAACATCAAGACCGGCGAGGTGAAGTCGCCCCATACCGACCTCGATGTCAAGCGTTGCCACCGCTATGCATTCGCTGGCATTCATGTCATCAGCGAGCCGCTCATCGACGAGATGGCTTCGTGGGACGAACGCTTCTCAATTATCGATTTCTACCTCGCCAAGTGTGCCGACCACCGCATTCACGGTTTTCTCGCCCCCGACCTCCGACTCCTCGACGTAGGCAAGATAGACTCTCTCGCCGAAGCTGAAGAGTTCGTTAAAGATATTCCGTTAACTCCCAGCGCCGCAGGCGCATAACTCCCATTCATTAACTCCCGCTAACTCCCGCAAAACAATATGCAAAAAATCATCATTCTGGACTTTGGGTCGCAGACCACCCAACTCATCGGTCGCCGTGTGCGCGAGTTGGACACGTTCTGCGAGATCCTGCCCTACAACAAGTTTCCGCACAACGACCCCGACGTCATCGGTGTCATCCTCAGTGGTTCGCCCTACAGCGTCTATGACCCCGAGGCATTTAAGGTGGACCTGAGCGGCATCCGCGGACAACTGCCCATCCTTGGCATCTGCTACGGAGCGCAGTATATGAGCCACACCTATGGCGGACGCGTCGAACCAGCCAACAGCCGTGAGTACGGACGCGCCCACCTCAACTTCATCGAGTCTGGCAACCGCCTCTTCGAGGGGATAGGCGAGGGCAGTCAGGTGTGGATGAGCCACGGCGACACCATCACCGCCATTCCCGAGGGATTCCGTTGCGTCGCCTCGACCGACAAGGTGAAGTTTGCCGCCTATCAGGCTGACAACGAACCCCTTTGGGGCGTACAGTTCCATCCCGAGGTCTTCCACAGCATCGACGGCACGCAACTCCTGCGCAACTTCGTTGTCGGTGTCTGCGGCAGTCGCCAGGACTGGTCGGCCGCCAATTTCGTCGAGCAGACAGTGGCTGAGTTGAAGGCACAGTTGGGCAACGACCGCGTCATCCTCGGACTCTCGGGAGGTGTCGACAGCAGTGTCGCCGCCGTCCTCCTAAACCGCGCCATCGGCGACCGCCTCACCTGCATCTTTGTCGACCACGGCATGTTGCGCAAGAACGAGTTCCAGAACGTGATGAACGACTATAAGTGTCTTGGACTAAATGTGATAGGTGTCGATGCCAGCAAGAAGTTCTTCGCCGAGCTCGAGGGCGTTTCCGAACCCGAGCGCAAGCGCAAGATCATCGGTGCCGGCTTCATCGATGTGTTCGATGCCGAGGCACGCAAGATAACCGATGCGCGCTGGCTCGCCCAGGGCACCATCTATCCCGACCGCATCGAGAGCCTCAACATCACGGGCAAGGTCATCAAGAGCCACCACAATGTGGGTGGACTTCCTGAGGAGATGCACCTCCAGCTCTGCGAACCGCTCAAGTGGCTGTTCAAGGACGAGGTGCGTCGCGTCGGTCGCCAGTTGGGCATGCCCGAGCACCTCATCACGCGCCATCCCTTCCCCGGACCCGGCCTTGCCGTGCGCATCCTCGGCGCCATTACACCTGAGAAAGTGCGTGTGCTGCAGGACGCCGACGACATCTTCATCCGTTCGTTGCGCGAGTACAAGACTCGTCTCTCGGGCGAGGAGGCACGCCGTGTGCTTGCCGCCGGAGTGCCTGCCGACATGCGTGACGGCGAGATTGAGGTCAGCCTCTACGACCAGATCTGGCAGGCGGGAGCCATCCTGCTGAGCGATGTGCGCTCGGTGGGCGTGATGGGCGACGAGCGCACCTACGAGAACCCAGTCGCCCTGCGTGCCGTGACCAGCAGCGATGCCATGACCGCCGACTGGGCTCACCTGCCCTACGACTTCATGGCCAAGGTGTCAAACGACATCATCAACCACGTCCGTGGTGTCAACCGCGTCTGCTACGACATCTCGTCGAAGCCACCGGCAACCATCGAGTGGGAGTAAGTCTTTTTTCAACGAATCATCTGCGCTCGTTTGCGCATAAACATCAATCATCATGAAACGAATTTTCAGCCTTCTGCTGGTCTGCCTCGTGGCAACCGCAGCCGCTTTCGCCCAGGCGGACAAGATTGTGGGCGTGTACAAGACCACCCATGAGGGTGTGAACTCAAAAATCCAAATCACCAAGGTGAACGACGGCTATCGCGCCCAGGTCATCTGGGTGGACAAGCTAACCAATCCTGACGGTACGGTGCGCACCGATAAGAAAAACCCCGACAAGAACCTGCGCGACACCCCCGTCAACCAGATTGTGCTCATCGACAAGATGAAGTACGACGCCAAGGACAATGAGTGGGGCAAGGGCAAGATCTACGAACCCTCGTCGGGCAAGAAATGGACCGTCACCTGCACCTTCGAGAGCGACACCAAGCTCCGTGTCCGCGGCTCCTGGGGCATCTTCGGCAAGAGCGTCTATTGGACGAAGGTAGAATAAACAATTATCTATGCAAGCAACAAAGGACTCTGCTCATCAACGGCAGAGTCCTTTGCTTTATATCAGTCCTGCCATATATACAGGTAAAAAAACAGTGTCGCCATCCTTGCGATAGTTCTTTGGATGGATGACGTAGCAACAACCGATGCGGTCGTGAAACTTCTCAGCAAACCTTTCGAGCGAGGTGAGCGTGTATCGGTCAGCGGACTTAACCTCAATGGGGAACACCTTGTGGTTGACCTTACTCTTGTTGGATATGACAAACTCTATCTCAATGTCGTTGCGGTGTTTCTTCTTGTTGTAATGAATGTAGAAGAACGCGCGATGTCCTGCGGCAGTGATTTGTTGCAGTACGACATTCTCAAAGAACATTCCCTCATTGATTGACAGTTTCTTGAACAGCAATTCGCGGAACAGTTCGCCGTCCGCCAACTCGTTCTCGCTGAACGTGTGGCTGAGTAGCAAGCCCGTGTCGCCCATGTAGCATTTGATGAACGTGCGATCCTCGTTAAGGCTCAGACCCACGTTCGGATCTGTGCAGTTGAAACATTCGTTGCACATCATCGAGTCGCTGAGCCAGAAGAAAGTGTCTTCGTATATGGTGTAGGTGGCTCCACGTTCCAGTTCGCGCAGCACTACACGCTTGTCCTGACGAGCCAACAGACTTGGAATCTGGTCGTAGATGGTTTTCACTCTCGCGCGATACTTTGCGTCAATCTTCATGATGTCGTTGCGGTAGAGCGTCAGAATCTTGCGCTTCTCTTTCTCCACCTCTCCAAACTGTCGGTC
>JABUTZ010000004.1:0-31961 GCA_021443415.1 Bacteroidaceae bacterium
GTGGCTAGGTAACGGTCTGCAAAACCGCCTACAGCAGTTCGAATCTGCTAGGCACCTCAACATACCCACGACGGATGTCACAAATATCAATTTGGACATCCGTCGTTTTTCATTGAAACTGTGCCACGTTTTCTGCATTTCTGCTTGATACACAATCTTGTAAGTATGGCAGTTATGTTAAGTAGAGTAGTGGAGAGAATGCCAAACTACTATCGTATTCTTGTAATTCGGCAATTTGAGAAATATATCGTCTGGTACTACTATCGTATTCCTATAATTCGGCAATTTGAGAAATATGACGTTTGGTGATTGATGACTGATGAATAACAGGTATGAATAACGTTACAAGATAAAGATTGAAAAAAAAGCCGTGATTGTCACAAGCGGACAATCACAGCATTATGATTAGATGCAGTGGCAATAACTTATGCCAGAGCAATCTTATTCTCAGCAACGGTGAGCTTGCTCTCACGCAGCAGCCAGCCCAGACCGAGGAAAGTCTCCTCCTCAGAAATCTTGGCAGCCTTGGCAATCTCCTTTACGGTGAGAGCCTTCTCTGCGGCGGCAAGAGCCTGATAGATGTCACCAGCGCGGCATCCAGCTGTCTCCTCGTTGTACACTACAGTTGCGCACTTCTTGGCGCACTTGCATGTTGTTGTCTTGGTCTCTTTTGCGGCTGTCTCTTTCGTGGCAGCGGCCTTTTTGGTTGTTTTCTTTTCCATTTTCTTTTTAACCTTAAAAAAACTTTAACGCATCTGAGAATTTTTGTTTCTCAAATGCGCTACAAAGTTATTGCTATTATATGAGCGTGCAAAAAAATCCGTAAACAAATTGAGTATCAAGAGGTAATTTCTTGATTTAAGTCAAGAGACACCCATTAGTCAATCGCCTCGTCAGCTTCATAACCACCCATCTCGCGAATGGCATTCTTGAGCATTGTGTATTGTTTGAAGAGATGGTTGACTGGTACCTCTCCTTGCGTATAGTCGTGCATGGGAGATTTGAGGAAGAAACTCAGGAAGCGCTGGATGCCATATCTGCCTGCGCGGGCGGCAAGGTCGCTCAATAGCACAAGGTCAAGGCAGATCGGCGCCGCAAGAATAGAGTCACGGCAGAGGAAGTTTATCTTAATCTGCATGGGATAGCCCATCCAGCCGAAGATGTCAATGTTGTCCCAGCCCTCCTTGTTGTCGCCACGCGGCGGATAATACTCGATGCGCACTTTATGGGTGTAATCCTTATAGAGGTCCGGTTGCTCATCTCCCACGAGGATGCTTTCAAGCGTGGAGAGTTTCGATACCTCCTTGGTACGGAAATTCTCAGGACAATCAAGCACGAGTCCGTCTCTGTTGCCGAGTATATTAGTTGAGAACCAACCATTCAAGCCAAGACATCGAGTGCCAATGATAGGAGCGAAACCACTCTTGACCAGTGTCTGGCCTGTCTTGAAGTCTTTGCCGCAGATGGGCATGCGCGACTGTTCTGCTAATTGCCACATTGCGGGTATGTCAACGGTTGTGTTGGGGGCACCCATTATGAAAGGCGCACCTTCGGCAAGGGCGGCATAGGCATAGCACATGGATGGAGCAACGTGCAGGGTGTCATTTTCATGCATGGCTTTCTCCAATGCCTCAAGACTGCCGTGAACTTGCATGTCCACAGGCACATAGATCTCGGTGGACGCAGCCCAGAGCACCACTACCCTTTCGCACTCGTTTGCCGTCTTGAATTTACGTATGTCGTTGCGCAATGCCTCTACCATATCCCATCGTGTGGCGCAGTCTTTCACGTTATTGCCGTCCAGACGCGAGCAATAGTCTTTGTCGAAGGCCGCTGCCATTGGTTTTATGGCTTCCAATTCAGCGCGCACGGGTTCGATATCCTTGACTGCAAGTACCTGGGCTTTCAATGCACTGATATAAGCATTGTCATCATACACGTCCCATGCTCCGAACACAATGTCATCAAGTGATGCCAGCGACACTATTTCGTTGTATCTCAAGTATTTCTTGTCATGGCCTTTGCCTATGCGGATTTTATCGTATTGCGTCATGGAGCCGATGGGTTTGGACAACCCTCGGCGAGCCATGAGGACACCCGTCATAAAAGTAGTTGCCACTGCTCCGCAACCCACTACCATGACTCCAAGTTTTCCTTCTGCTGGTTTTATTACGCTCATGCTTGTTCCTTTTTTATATAATAACGCACGCGGAGCCGGATTTATTTGATTTCAGTGCGGCTCTGCACTACATTGAGTACGTAGTCTGCGAGTTTCTCGCACTCGTTGACTATGTCCATGTAATGTACACCAAGTTGGTAACTGTACTCGTTGTTGGAGATATCGATGACGTTCTGCGACTTGAGTTGCGAGCGGTAGTGATTGATTTCATTCTCAATGTTGAACGAAAGGTTGACATCTACCGTACCGCGCCTGCCCTCCAAAATCTTAATCATGTGCTCAATCGACGTGCGGGTGAGTTTCATCATCTGCTCGATGCGCTGGTTCTGACTCTCGGTGAACTCCTCCTTGCTGTCGTGTTTGTGATTGATTGTGCGAGCGATGTGGAAGCAACTGTCGCCGATGCTCTCTATCTCGGCTATCTCACGCAACATGGCACGGATTTTAGCCTTTGTTTCCGAACTGAGTCGTCCGTCGCTGACATTGTCCAAATAGTTGGCAATCTCTATCTCCATGCGGTCAGAGATTTGCTCATATTTCTCAATGCGTGCAAAAGTCTTGCTGAACTCGTCCATCTGTTCTGTGCGCATCAGCACGCTGAGCATGTCATACATCCGGAGAGTTCGTTCGGCGTAGTTGTGTATCTCCTTGCGAGCCTCAAGCATGCTTAGCTCGGCTGTGCTGAGGGGGCCGGCAGAGATAAACCTGAGCTTGAAGTCCTCTCCGTCTCCGTCTTCGCGTGTGGGAATAATCAAGCAGACAAGTTTTTCCATATACTGGACGAACCAGATAAGAATAAGTACGTTGCACACGTTGAATGATGTATGGAACGTGGCGAGTACCAGGCTCATCTTGCCTGCCGACGGCAACATCGCGGGGTCGTAGTCTGCGATGCCATACACCATGGCGAGGAAATACTTGAAGAATATGAGCACCCAAATCACACCGAACACGTTGAACACCAAGTGAGCCATGGCGGCACGGCGAGCCTGAGTGTTACCGGTCAGGGCGGCGATATTTGAGGTGATTGTAGTACCGATGTTTTCACCCATGACGAGCGCGATGCCGGCATCCATGGGCAGGGCTCCCTGACCGCAGAGAATCATCGTGATAGCCATGACAGCGGCTGAACTCTGCACGCAGAACGTCAGCACTCCGCCAACAAGCAGGAAGAGCATCGTGCTGTACCAACCACCGTTCAACTCAACGATGAATGACTTTACCGCTTCATTGTGACCGAGGTCGAGAGCGGCCGCGTTGTCTTTCAAGAATGTGAGACCCAAGAACATGAATGCAAGACCGAACAGAAACTCACCGCCGCTCTTTTTGGCACTTGACTTTGCATATGTCAATGCTATGGCGATGACAAGTAGCGGCCACGACACTGTCGCCATCGAGAAACTCATGCCCGCCGACATAATCCATGCGGTCAGCGTCGTTCCTATGTTCGCACCCATGATGACGGTAATGGCCTGGAACAGTGTAAGGAGGCCGGCATTTACAAATGAAACGGTCATCACCGTTGCGGCGGTGCTTGACTGGATGCTCGCTGTGATGAAAGCGCCAGTGAGGATTCCCGTTACACGGTTTGTGGTGGCGGCGCCAAGCACGCGGCGCAACTGCGAGCCTGCCATCTTTTGCAGTCCCTCACTCATCACTTTCATTCCGTACATGAACAGTGCCAGCGCACCGAGGATTTTCAGTATTGTTAGCATAGCTTTTTGCTTTTTTTAAGCACTCAAAAGATAAGCGCCGAGAGCTTCGCAGCTGTCGGCGTTCGATGTTTTTAGGTATTAGTCTGTTTAAGGTAAAAAGATTGTTTCTTCATTTGTAAGTGCAAATTTAATACTTTTTATCAATATCGCAAAATTTTCGCAAACAAATTTTAAGTTTAAATTCTTTTATCTTTCTATTGTCCTGTGATACAGTGCCAGTCCGGCGAGCGGCGATTGGACGATTACGCCCAACCGGTATCCTTTCGCGTGTGCCGCCTCTATCAGTTCTGCCCTGAAATGATACGCCAGCGACCCAATGAAATTCACTGGAAGATCCCTTCGCCCGTAAGGGTCTATGTTCTTGCTGAAGAATTGTCCAAAGCATTCCAGCAACATCTTGTGTATCTGTTCGTTGTCCCTATGTGCCGACAGAAAATGTGTGAACGATGCGAGATATTTGTTCGCCTGCGGACGCCGATATACATGCTCGATGATTGTGCCTATGTCGGTATTCATCTCGTATTCGAAAGTCTTGCGCATTGTCTCGGGCATCACTCCTTTGTATAGATGATTTATCAGTGTGCGGCCGAGCACCGCTCCCCCACCCTCGTCGCCCAGGATATACCCCAGCGCCGGTGTGTTCTGCCTGATCTTTTCACCGTCATAATAGCACGAGTTCGCTCCCGTGCCAAGTATGCAGGCTATTCCCTCGCTTCTTTGGCATAGTGCCCTCGCCGCTCCGAGCATATCGCTCTCTACGTTAACTTCCGCTGATGGCAACACGGCGTTGATGGCCTCTCGCATCTCATCAATGGCTCCTCTGACGCATCCGGCTCCGTAGAACCACACATGGTTAACGTCGTCAGCCAATGCTCCCAGCGTCTGTGGCACAGCCGCCAGTACGTCCATGATATGCTCATGGGAATTGACGGCGGGATTGATGCCGTCGGTGGTGAACTCCGACAGGTCAAGCCCACCTTCGATGAGCAACCATGCCGACTTGGTGCCTCCGCTGTCGCAAATAAGTTGTTTCATGACACAAAGTTAACCATAAAATAGCAGATACACAAAAAAAGGTGCGCTGATTTGCTCAGCGCACCCATCATTTTGCTATCAGTTACCGATTTTTACCGGGTTGTTTGCACGGTTTAGTTCTTGAAGAAGTCCTTAACGGCTTCGTTGGGAACCATCTGCTCATTGAAGGTGTAAGCACCTGTCTCAGGGCTCTTCACCATCTTGATTACCTTGGTGTAAGAACGGCCATCAGTCTTGCCAGTCTGCAAGGTGGCCACGGTTTTCTTTGCCATTGTTCAGTTCTGTTAAATGGTGAGACGTGATTACTTGATTTCCTTGTGAACGGTCACACGCTTGAGAATGGGGTTGTACTTCTTCAACTCCAGACGGTCGGGCGTGTTCTTGCGGTTCTTGGTCGTAATGTAACGAGAAGTGCCGGGCAGACCGCTGTTCTTCATCTCTGTGCACTCAAGAATGACCTGCACACGATTGCCTTTTGCTTTCTTTGCCATGTTTTGTTTCCTCCTTTAGTTTTAGGATTAAGCGATTACTCTGATGGTCTTCCAGTCAACGTAACCCTTTTCCACAGCCTGATGGAGGGCGGCGTCGAGACCAACCTTGTTAATCATGCGCAAACCAGCAGCTGAAATCTTAAGGCTAATCCAGCAATCCTGCTCTACATAGTAGAACTTCTTGGTAAACAGGTTCACATCGAACGTACGCTTGGTGCGACGCTTTGAGTGCGAAACGTTGTTGCCAATCATTGCGCGTTTTCCGGTAATTTGACAAATCTTTGACATTTCAATGTTTGTTTTTTACGGTTTTGCTAATAGCTTCTTTCAAACAGTTTGCAAAATTAGTGCTTTTTTTAGAATTGGCAAAACGTTGCGCCTCTTTTTTGCCCAAAAGACGTAAGATTTTGTGATTTTGTCGGTTATTGACGTATTTTTACGCCTCAACACGTGCAAAAGCGGGTTTGTCCATGGAACAGAAATCATGGTCGGCATACTTGAACGTGGCCGCCGCCGCAATCATCGCCGCGTTGTCGGTAGTAAAACTGAACGGGGGCACGAAAATGTCCCAGTGGTACTTGTCCGCATACTCCCGGAATGCATTGCGCAACCCCGTGTTCGCACTCACGCCTCCCGCCACTGCCACCTGACGAATCTTCAGGTCGCGCGCCGCCTTGAGCAGTTTGTGCATCAGGATATCCACTATCGTAGCCTCGAGACTTGCCGCCAGGTCCTCCTTGTGATGCTCGATGAAGTCGCCATCGGTAGCCATCCAGTCGCGCAGCTGGTAGAGAAACGAAGTCTTCAGTCCGCTGAAACTATAGTCGTAGCCCTTAATGGAAGGACGGGCGAAATGGAAGGCCTCCGGATTGCCCTTACGAGCCAGACGGTCGATGATGGGACCGCCGGGATAGCCCAGCCCCATCACCTTGCTGCACTTGTCGATAGCCTCGCCTGCCGCGTCATCGATGGTCTGGCCGATAATCTCCATGTCATTGTAGGCACGCACGAGGATAATCTGCGAATTGCCACCGCTCACCAGCAGGCAGAGGAACGGGAACTCCGGCGCACGCTCGTTTCCCTCGGGAGTCTTCACGAAATGGGCAAGCACATGTCCCTGAAGGTGGTTGACCTCAATCATCGGGATGTTAAGGCTTGCCGCCATTCCCTTGGCAAAGCTCACGCCCACGAGGAGCGAGCCCATGAGACCGGGGCCGCGGGTGAATGCAATGGCAGACAGTTCGTTGGTAGCCACACCAGCACGCTTTAGAGCCTGGTCAACGACAGGCACGATATTCTGTTGGTGAGCGCGGCTCGCCAGTTCGGGCACCACACCACCATATGCCTCGTGGACAGCCTGCGAGGCAGTGACATTGCTCAACAAGACACCATCGCGCATGACTGCCGCCGATGTGTCGTCGCAACTTGATTCAATCGCTAATATAACCATATCAATAACTTAGTATTTCAAGACCATTTTCCGTCATCAAGAATGTATGTTCCCACTGTGCACTCGGCTTCTCGTCCCAAGAGATAACAGTCCAGTCGTCATCCGAATCGACAAAGACGCGCCAGTCGCCCATGTTTATCATCGGCTCGATGGTGAAGACCATGCCGGGGAGCAACTGGTAACCAGTGCCCTTCTGACCATAGTGAGGTATGTATGGTTCCTCATGAATGTCCAGTCCGACGCCATGCCCCGTATAGTCCTTGACAACACCATAGCCATGTCCACGCGCATGGCGGGCGATGGCATAGCCTATGTCGCCCACCCAACCATAGGGTTGCGCCGCGCGCATGCCTATCTGCAGGCACTCGTAGGCGCAATCGACCAGCGCCTGCTTCGCTTTTGATGTCTTGCCGCCAACCACGAACATGCGCGATGCATCGGCATAGAAACCGTCAAGAATGGTAGTCACATCGATGTTGATGATATCGCCAGTGCGCAGACGCTCATACTCGTTGGGAATGCCATGGCACACAACTTCGTTGACGCTTGTGCAGCATGAGCATGGAAAGCCCTCGTAGTTGAGAGTGGCGGGAATGCCTCCGTGAGAGACCGTGAAGTCGTAAACGACCTCGTCAATTTGTGCTGTAGTGACACCAGAGCGGACGAACGTCGAGACATGGTCCAGCAAGGCCGTGTTGAGTACACCTGCACGGCGGATGCCCTCTATCTGTTCGGGTGTCTTGACCCACGCGGGGTCGGAGATGAGTTTTCGAGCCATGAGAAATCAGAAACGATAAGTGAATGTAGCCATATAGTAACTGTTTACCGAAGAACGCGCCACACGTTCGGTGCGTCCCACCTGTGAGATGGCACCATCGACAATATCTCGCTGACGCAGGATATCGCATGCGATGAGGCGAATTTCCGCCGCCTGGTTGCGCAGGAATGCGTAAGCCAGCTCAGCATCGAGAATGAGATGGTTGGTGTTGAGCCCACTCTCGAGGTAGCCCCGGCGCGATTGGTTGTAGAAATCGCATGAAACGGACAATCCGCACGGATGTTCGAGTCGAAGCACACCGCCATAACCGAACGCAAACACATCCTTTTTGCCCGCACCCTCCAGTTGGCTGTTGATATGGTCGTAGGACAGGAAACCATAAGGTTTCACCGTCATGTACCAAAAGCGGTACTGCAATGCCAGAAACTGCTGAAGATGCGAACGGATAGTGCTGAAGAAGAGCGACTCAAGAGGAGACAGAGACCCGTAGTCAGCCGTCTGATAACCTACGATGCGCGCGAGGGAGAAGTCGCCCTGAAAGTCAAGCCAAAGGCGCGATGTGCCAAATAAGTTGCTTTGCAAGCCCCACGACGAGATGAACGAGCGGTTGCCGTTGATATTGATGGGTTGATACCAGCGAATGCCACGCACGGCATCATATTCGACGCGGTCGGTAATGGCGTTCGTCTCCCAGTCGAAACCAGCCGAAAGGTTAATCTGGCGTTGCGTTGCCGGCTCGAAATGCGAGAGCGTAAGCCGCAACTGCTGGAGGAAAGACGGACGCAGGCCGGGATTGCCACGGCGCACATTCAATGGGTCGCTGATGTCCTCGCCTTGTAGAAGGTCGAAGATGGACGGTTGGCGGCTGCGTCCATCATAGGAGGCAGTGACGGTGAGTCCGCGCTTGTTGGTGTAATGGAACGACACCTCCGGACTCCAGTCGGTGGTATGGCGTGCCGTGTCCACCTCCATCTGGTAGCGGCGGCTGCGCGTGCGTACATTATTATTGTCTATGAGCACACCCACAAGAGCACGAACGGGACCATGGCTGTACTGCAGCGCCACCTTCCCCTTGTGCTGGATATTGCTGCTCTCCGCCGTGCGCGACAGGGCATCGGAGACAGTCCATGTGTCCGACTCAAGTGACTCCACGGGGCGGCGCGCATTGCTGCCACTCAGCCCGATAGTGTATTCCGCCTTCAGTTTGAAGCGCTTGCCTATAGGTTCGATATAGGCAATGGACAGCATGCCCGAGCGAATGTCGTCACTGCCATCGCTACGCAGACGTGAGAGAGTCGACGTTGTGGGCTGGGCGAAAGATATCGAACTCTCGTCCTGCTCGTAAGCGGTCGAACTCTGGTAGTTGACGTTGCCCTTGATGTCAATGTTGCGCCCCGAAGAGCCCAAACGACGATTAAGGGAGAAATGAAGACCTGCCGCCACCATATCGTCATCGACATGTGTCGAGGACTTGCTTTGGTTGACCAATATGTCGTCCGTGAACGTGCTGTTGCTATTGAGGAAATCGCGCGCTCCCCTACTCCACGACACGACTGGGTCGAGATGAACGATCCAATTATCGTCGCGCCAGACAACGGAAAACTGTGCGTTGACGGAGTTTGTGAGCGAATGGTTGTTGGAGACACGTTCCGAGCGACTGCTATGCCCCTTGAGGAAAGCGTCAAGGATAGATTCCGAGTCATCCACTTTTGAAGCCCTGTCGTAGAATGCCGAACCCTGAACCTCCCATGCACCTTTCTGCCACGATGAAGATGCCGCCACATTGCCGTGGTCGGTGTCAGCCGTTCCGCTCGCCTTCTGCAACTTGTCGTAGTACGACTCACCAATGCCGAAGTAAGCCGGAAGGTTGTCGAAGGTGGCGCTGAACATATTCTGCCAAACGTCACTGTAGCGACTCGCCGACACATTGGCGGAATAGCGATGGCGAGAACCATAGCCAGCCGATGCGTCCACCAGCCACGCCGTACGCTTGTCCTCAGTGGTCACAATGTCCATCACCTGTTCCACCTCGCCGTCATAGATGCCCGTCTCCTTCTCGTTGCGGGCGGCATCGTCGTAGAGAAGAATGCTTTGCAAGTAGGAAGCCGGCATATTGTCAAGCACTGTGCTTGTGCCTAAGCCAATCAACTCGTGGCCATTTAACAAGATGCGGTCCACAAGGCGCCCGCGAGCCTTGATAGTGCCGTCGGAGAGAATCTCTACGCCTGGCACATCACGGAGGAGTGCACGCAGACGTTCGCCCTCATGGGTGGTGAATGCAGGAACGGCATACACGATAGTGTCGCCTCGCATGGAGATGGGTTTTGCCTTCGCCTCCACGATAATCTGGCGCATGGTCAGCACACTGTCAACACTCATCGTGTCGGCAGAACAAGGGCTGACGGCCAGCAAGGAGGTTAGAAGGGCCGCGGCAATCATTTCTCTGAACGCGTGGAAGCGGCGGTGTTGCGAATGCGGCTCAACGTCTCAGGGGTCATCTGAAGGAAGCTTGCGATGTGGAGAAGAGGCGCACGCAGGATAATTTCAGGTTTGGTGCGGAAAAGACGGTTGTAGCGCTCCGTGGCATCCTCAAAGCGCTGGCTGTCGGCATGCTCCTGCGAGGAGATGAGAGCGTGCTCGATTATCTTGCGGAAGAGCAGTTCTATCTCGTTGTCCTCGGCGGCAAGACGATGGAGACCATCGTAGGGTATTGCATAGAGAAGGCTGGGTTCGAGTGTCTCCACAATCAAGCGACTCGGTTCTTGCTTGAAGAAGCTCTCGATGCAAATCACAATTCGACCTTCGTACGAGAAATGTTCCGTGAGGTCGCGCTTATCCTTATAGTAATACTGGCGCACCATGCCCTGATGCACGTAGTACATGGCATCGCACACCTTGTTCTCTGGCATGACCACCTCGCCTTTCGTGAATGAAAGCGGGACAAGTATGCTTGCGAGTTCCCTTATGGCCGTCTCTGATAGCGGGCAATAGATGCGGGCGATGTCTTTGGCGATGGTAAGACGTTTGTCGGTCAATGTGGTATTGTGTGAAAGGTTAAGGATTGAGGGTTATGGGGTTGAAAGGTGATGTGTGTTTCGGATGCCGCAAATAGGCATGTCATTCCAACTTGAGTACTGCAAGAAAGGCTTTCTGCGGCACCTGGACATTGCCAATCTGCTTCATACGCTTCTTGCCTCGCTTCTGTTTCTCGAGCAGTTTGCGCTTGCGCGAGATGTCACCGCCATAGCACTTGGCAGTCACGTCCTTGCGCACCTGCTTGACCGTCTCGCGGGCGATAATCTTGGCACCGATGGCGGCCTGGATGGCAATGTCAAACTGCTGGCGAGGGAGCAAGTCCTTGAGTTTCTCGCACATCTGGCGGCCAAAGCCCACAGAGTTGTCAACATGGGTGAGCGTAGAGAGTGCGTCAACTGGTTCGCCGTTCAGCAAGATGTCCAACTTGACCAGTTTTGACGGACGGAAGCCAGACTGGTGGTAGTCGAACGAGGCATACCCCTTGGAGATACTCTTCAGCTTGTCGTAGAAGTCAATGACAATCTCGCCCAACGGCATGTTGTAGTGCAGCTCGACACGGTTGCCCGTGATATACTCTTGCTTGACCAGTTCGCCGCGCTTGCCGAGACAGAGCGACATGATGGGACCGATGTAGTTTGTCGTGGTGATTATAGACGCTGCGATGTATGGCTCCTCGATGCGTTCGATGAGTGTCGGGTCGGGCATGCCTGCCGGGTTGTGCACCTCCTTCACCTCGCCCTGCTTGTCATAGACCATATACGATACGTTGGGCACGGTAGTGATGACATCCATGTTGAACTCGCGGTCGAGACGCTCCTGGATAATCTCCATGTGGAGCAGGCCGAGGAAGCCGCAGCGGAAGCCAAAGCCCAGTGCCACAGAACTCTCGGGAGTGAACGTCAGCGAGGCATCGTTAAGCTGGAGTTTCTCCAGCGAAGCACGCAGGTTCTCGAAGTCCTCCGTCTCAATGGGATAGACTCCTGCGAAAACCATGGGCTTCACCTCCTCGAAGCCAGAGATGGCCGTGTCGGAAGGACGCGCCACATGGGTGATGGTGTCGCCCACCTTAACCTCCGTGGCAGTCTTGATACCACTTACGATATATCCCACATCGCCGCACCCAAGCATCTGCTTGGGCACCATGTCCATGCGCAACACGCCAATCTCGTCAGCCGAATACTCGCACCCCGTATTCATGAACACAACCTTGTCGCCAGTGCGTATCGTGCCGTTGACAATCTTGAAATAAGCAATGATGCCACGGAACGAGTTGAATACGGAGTCGAAAATCAATGCCTGGAGCGGAGCCTCGGGGTCGCCCGTGGGAGCGGGGATGCGCTCGACCACAGCTGCGAGGATGTCATCGACACCCTCGCCCGTCTTGCCACTGGCGCGGATAATCTCATCCCGGCTGCAACCGAGCAAATCGACAATTTCATCCTCCACCTCCTCTGGCATGGCGTTCTGCATGTCGCATTTGTTTATGACTGGGATAATCTCCAGGTCGTGGTCGATGGCCATGTAGAGGTTGGAGATGGTCTGCGCCTGCACACCCTGGGTGGCATCGACGACGAGCAGCGCTCCCTCGCACGCAGCGATGGAGCGACTCACCTCATAGGAGAAGTCCACATGTCCCGGGGTGTCAATCAGGTTGAGCGTGTATTCATTGCCGTCCGTGTGCTGATACTTCATCTGGATGGCGTGGCTCTTGATTGTTATGCCACGCTCCTTCTCCAAATCCATATCATCGAGCATCTGCCCTTCGGTAATGGCGATGGTGTTCGTACGCTCAAGCAGACGGTCGGCAAGCGTTGACTTGCCGTGGTCGATGTGGGCTATGATGCAGAAATTGCGAATGTTCTTCATGTCGGGGGTTCGGTTACAGTCCACGACCGTGGCAGTTCTTGAACTTCTTGCCGCTACCGCATGGGCATGGGTCGTTGCGTCCCGGCATCTTGTCTACCTTGATGGGCTGAGTCGGCTGCACGTTGCGAGTGTCCTGCATCGCCGCCGCACGCTGTGCCGGGTCGGTCATCGGGTCAGGTGCCTGTCCACTGCGGTTCTCGGTGTATTGCTGGCGCGGACGTTGCTCGGCTGGAGCCTCATGCACACCCTGCTGCTCGATGACGGGAATCTGTCCGCGCATGAGGATGCTCACCGTGCGGTTGTTCATGCGGTTCACCATCTCGTCGAAAATCTTGGCACTCTCAAGTTTGTAGATGAGCAACGGATCCTTCTGCTCGTACGAGGCATTCTGTGACGAATGCTTAAGTTCGTCGAGCTGACGGAGGTTCTCCTTCCACGACTCGTCGATGACGTGCAGAATAATCTGTTTCTGGAACGCCTTGACCAGTGCCTGGCAATTTGTATCGTAAGCCTCCTTCAGGTTGACGGCAATCTGATAGACACGGCGTCCATCGACGATGGGCACCATGATGCGCTCGTACTGCTGTCCCTGCGGTCCCTCATATACCTGCTTGATGACAGGCATGGCGGTGTCTGCCATGATGCGGCACTTGTCGTTGAAGCGCTGGATGGCAGCCTGGTATGCTTTCTCGTGCAGGTCGTCGCGGCGCATCTCGACATATTCCGACTCGGAGAACGGAATGTCCATGGCAAATATTTCGATGAATCCTTCCTTGCAACCCATGTAGTCGGCAGAGTTCTCGATGATGCTCACCACGCGGTCCCATATCATGTCCGCGATGTCCATGCCGAGGCGCTCGCCCATGAGAGCGTGATGGCGTTTCTCGTAGATGACCGTACGCTGCTTATTGTTCACATCGTCGTATTCAAGCAGGCGCTTGCGCACACCGAAGTGGTTCTCTTCCACCTTCTTCTGCGCACGTTCGATGCTACTGTTGATCATCGAGTGTTCGATGACCTCGCCCTCCTCGAAGCCCATGCGGTCCATCACCTTGGCAATGCGCTCACTGCCGAAGAGGCGCATCAGCTTGTCCTCCAAAGAGACGAAGAAGATAGAGCTGCCCGGGTCACCCTGACGACCTGAACGTCCGCGCAACTGGCGGTCCACACGACGGCTCTCGTGGCGCTCCGTGCCGATGATGGCGAGACCGCCAGCCGCCTTGACCTCGGGCGACAACTTGATATCCGTACCACGACCGGCCATGTTGGTGGCGATGGTCACGATACTGCTCTCACCGGCATGCTTGACGATGTCAGCCTCCTTCTGGTGGAGCTTGGCGTTCAGGACGTTGTGAGGAATCTTGCGCATGGTGAGCATACGGCTCAGCAGCTCGCTTATCTCCACGCTCGTCGTACCCACAAGGACGGGGCGACCAGCCTGAACAAGACTTTCTATCTCGGCGATGACGGCGTTGTACTTCTCGCGTTGCGTGCGATAGACGCGGTCATTCATGTCGTTGCGCGCAATCGGACGGTTGGTCGGTATCTCCACGACATCAAGTTTGTAGATATCCCAAAACTCACCCGCCTCGGTTACAGCCGTACCCGTCATGCCCGCCAGCTTGTGGTACATGCGGAAGTAGTTCTGCAGGGTGATTGTCGCAAACGTCTGGGTAGCCGCCTGCACCTTGACATGCTCCTTTGCCTCGACAGCCTGATGGAGTCCATCGCTCCAGCGTCGTCCCTCCATGATACGTCCAGTCTGCTCATCGACAATCTTTACCTCGTTGTCGATGATGACATAGTCATCGTCCTTGTTGAACATCGAGTATGCCTTGAGCAACTGCTGAATGGTATGCACGCGCTCGCTCTTGACTGCGTAGTCAGAGAACAACTCGTCTTTCTTTGCCACGCGCTCTTCGTCGGAGAGCGATGCGTCAGCCTCCAGTTCGCTCATCTGGGCGGTGATGTCGGGCAACACGAACAGCGACGCATCGTTCACCTGCGAGGCAAGCCATGCATGACCCTTGTCGGTCAGTTCGACACTGTTGCCCTTCTCATCGACCACAAAATAGAGCGGCTCGACACACTCCGGCATACGGCGGTTGTTGTTCTCCATGTATATCTCCTCCGTCTTGAGCATGCCCGCCTTGATACCGGGTTCCGAGAGGAACTTGATGAGAGGTTTGTTCTTGGGCAGAGCCTTATGGCTGCGATAGAGAGCGAGGAAACCTTCCGAGTTGTCACTATTTGCCGCGCTGATGCTACGCTTTGCTTCGGCGAGAAACTCCGTAGCGAGTTGGCGCTGGACACCGACAAGACGCTCGACGAGAGGTTGGTACTCCTCGAACATCTGGTCGTCGCCCTTAGGTACGGGTCCACTGATAATAAGAGGTGTGCGCGCATCGTCAATCAGCACCGAGTCCACCTCATCGACGATGGCGTAGTTGTGCTTGCGCTGTACAAGGTCCTCGGGACGCGTAGCCATATTGTCGCGCAGATAGTCGAAGCCGAACTCATTGTTCGTACCGAACGTGATGTCGCAAAGATACGCCTGACGGCGAGCCTCGCTGTTCGGCTGATGCTTGTCGATGCAGTCGACGCTCAGACCATGGAACATGTAGAGCGGACCCATCCACTCCGAGTCACGCTTGGCAAGGTAGTCGTTGACGGTCACCACATGCACTCCGTTGCCCGTGAGTGCGTTGAGGAAGACAGGCAACGTGGCTACAAGAGTCTTACCCTCACCTGTTGCCATCTCGGCTATCTTACCCTGATGGAGCACCGTGCCGCCGAAGAGCTGCACGTTGTAGTGAATCATGTTCCACAGCGTGTCGTTGCCACCGGCTACCCAGTGGTTGTGGTAGATGGCGTTGTCGCCATCAATTTCCACAAAATCGTGCTTGGCAGCCAGATCGCGGTCGAAATCGTTGGCAGTGACCACTGTCGTCTCGTTCGAGGCGAAACGCTCCGCCGTACTCTTTACGATGGCGAATACCTCTGCGCGCACCTTGTCAAGTTCCTTCTCCAAGTCCTCGAGAATCTCTTTCTCAATCTTGTCAATGCGTTCGAAGATGGGCGCACGGTTCTGAATTTCCGTTTGCTCGATTTGAGCCTTCAGACGTGCAATCTCATCACGCTTGTCAGAGACAGAGGCCTTGATAGTGCCCCTAATCTCCTGAATACGAGCACGCAGAGCGTCGTTTGAAAGAGCCTGCACCTGCGGGTAAATAGCCAATACCTCCTCTACGAGAGGTTGTATTTTCTTCATGTCGCGCTTCGACTTGTTGCCAAACAGCGCACTTATAATCTTGATTATATCCATATTCAATTTGATTTATTCTGCAAAGTTAAGACTTTTTTTTCACTTAACAGCAGTTTTTGTTGTATTACACCTTAATATTTCTCCCTAAGCCTCATTGGCGACACAGCGCAAGCGTTGGGAGCGCGGATGCGAATGGCACGCGAAATGGTAGGTGCAACACAGTCGGTCTCGATGGCAGTCGACACTTTCGCCGCCTCCACGTCGCCGCCGTAAAAGATGACCGGGAACGTGATGAGACTCTCGCTCTCGTATGATGTCTCGCCCTTGTCCTCGTCCACGACGTGCCAGCCGGGCTGGACATCAAGGATGATGTCACCCGAGAGTTTGGGATTGATGCTATTGCGTAGCGACCTTATGCCCGGTGTCCATGCTCCGAGGGAGAGCCGATGGCTGGTATAGACATCTTCGACACCACTCATCTGGATAAGGAAGTCGCTGCACCGTTCAAGCATCTCGGCGATATTAACGCCCTTGGACTCGATGAGTTTATGGTTGAGGAATATCTGTTTGCGGTAATGAGTTTCCACCCATTGTTCGTTGCCATAGACTGCGCTCAAATACATGTTGAGCAGACTTGCCGCGCGCACCATGCTGAATGTGCCTGTCGGAATGCGGAAACGCTCGAGCGAGGGTTCGTCGCCGTCACAATATCCGGTCGATGTGAGCATGACGAGCAGGCGTTCCTTACCGACAAGTTGTTCGCACTCTTTGATGAGAGAGGCAAGCGCATAGTCAAGACGGACATAAGTGTCCTGGATTTCCATAGGCATGGCATTGGCACTCGCATGCTTGTAGTTGCCCGCATAGAAGGTGACGGAAAGCAGATCGGTGATGTCATCGATACCCAACCCACTGCTCTGCAGGCACACGGAAGTGGTGCGACCTACCCATTCGTTGACAAGGGCACTCGTCTTGAAGTGGACGAAACAACTGTCTCCCTTAAAGTGGTGGTTGAACGGAATCTTCATGCCACGGCTCGTGAGATAATTGAAATTGCCCACGAGGTCGCTGACAGGAGTCCAACCATATTTTATTCTTTCGGAAAGGGGTTGCTGTGAATTCATGCTCGCCGCGAAAGGAGGCAGAGAGCGGTAATAGGAAGACGTACACCAGCGGCCGGTCTTGTCATCAATCCACACTGCCGCATTGGCATCATGCCCTGCAGCAAACACAGCCGCATCGGCGAAAGGAGCGATGGAAATGACCAGTGACTTGCCGTCAGAACCTACCTTCAACTCATCGGCAAGTGTGCTGACGCATACACCGCGGGGCGACACCCGATTGTCGGTCATTATGCCCGTGCAATCATTGTCGCGCACGCTCATCTCAGGGCGCAACGAGGTGCGGTTCATACAGCGTTCGCCCACGATGCCGTTCTGATATGGAGAGCAACCCGTATAGAGCGAAGCCACGGCACTTGAGCGGTCGGGATTGGCAAATGGGTATTGAGCCTGTTCGTATACCCTACCCTCGCTCAGCAACTTCTTGAAACCGCCATCGCAGTAGAGAGGCATGAACGTCTCAATAAGGTCGGAGCGCAACTGGTCCACGACAACGCTCAGCAATAGGCGCGGAGCAACGGAGGTCTGAGCCTGGCACATCGTCGCCGACAGTGCGGTCACGAAGAGGAGGATATGTCTATGAAACAGAGTCTTTCTTTCCATTCTCTATATGATATCTAAGTATGTTGGCGGATGAAGATATGATGGTGAGGCATGTGGCTATCATTGTGATGAGACAGCAGTAATGGACATATCCATTCAATACTAGGAGGCAGAAGATGATGGCAAACATCAATAGCAATGACTGTAGGTAGATGCGTATGCGTCTCCACTTCCAAAGTACTACAACAAACAGTTGTATTGGATTGAATACCAGAAGTTGCCAATTTGCAGTCACCGCCGGATGCGTTGAGAAAAACACAAGTATGGCTACGCCACATCCCATCACACCGGCAATAGCCAAGACGAGTATGTCAACGATGTCAAAAGCAAGTATCAATTTGCGTCCTCCGAAATGCTTCCTGCGATAACATTTCCACATCCAGAAGGCATAGAAGATGAAATATGGAATGAAGAACAGCAAGATTCCCCATTCATAGAGTCTATCCCGAGTGTAAGTCACGTGCTCAGTCGGATTGACGAGTACAATCTCCTTGCGCACCAAAGGGCGGTCGGGCATTCCGGGCTGTGATATGACAGCCTTAGAGAGCGAACGCTGCAGGGCTGTGGGAAGAAACAATTCTTCGCGCGCTGTCGCCGTGTCATCCAACGCTGTGTCTGAATAGATGTCAACGAGCTGCTGATAGATGAAGAACGGCATGTTTCGCTCGTGCAGCATCTGGCGAAAGGTCTTCCGTATGCTGTCCTCTCCCCAGTGCACCTCGCCAAAGACGTTGTCTTCGATGATGTCGCGGCACTTGGTCGTGCAGTTGTTGTAGAGAAAATTATATTTGTAAACCCTATTGTCGGGTCTTGCATTTTCAATCAAGGCGGAGGCGATGCGTTGCGCCTCTGCGTCGGTGAGGTTGAGTGTCTGTTGCCATACCATTCTGCCTCGTTCCAGATACTCATATTCAAAAAAGCGGTATGGAATTGCGCAGAGCATGTAATAAGTCAGACCGAGAGCGAATCGCTCGATGAAATGCGGTTCGTTGAAGTCGAAACAGCCATAGTTGAAAACGAGGTCGAGAGGCCGCGCCACACTGTCGCCGACCGTTCGCACTCGCATGGCTGTATGCCCATAGTTTTCATAGATAGCGGGACCTGGCTCGCAGGTCAGGAGCGAGACCTCCAAAGAGTCGCCATACGCACTATGCGGAGACGCAGCTACTGCGCCTCCACATAGCAGAAAAAGGATAAAAATCAGTTTCTTCATTCAAGGTTGTTTCTCCTCGCTCCTCCACGATTATCATGGCGGAGCGAGGACGGGATTGTGTCAGAGCGACAGCTCCTTCTTGATAGCCTCCACCTTGGCGGCAGCCTCGCGGCTCACACGCTCAAAGCAGTCGGCAGAGCACATTGGCTTGTCGGGAGTGGCCTCTACGTAGAACTTAATCTTCGGCTCGGTGCCGGAAGGACGAACCGACACCTTCGTGCCGTCCTCGCAGAACCACTGGAGCACGTTGCTCGTGGCGGGCATGTCGAGTTTCGAAACGTTGCCATTGGCATCCGTTGCCGTAAGAGCCTGGAAGTCCTTGGCGCATACCACCTTGCTGCCGGCGAGTGTCTTGGGAGCATTGGTGCGCAGGTCAACCATCATCTGCTTGATCTCGTCGGCACCGCTCTTGCCGGGCTTCACCACGTTGACGGTAGTGTTGAGCGTGTAGCCATACTCCTTGTATATGTCCATGAGCAGGTCATAGAGAGTCTTGCCCTGATCTTTCGCCCATGCGGCAATCTCGCAGATAAGGCAGATGGAAGCCGGAGCGTCCTTGTCGCGCACCTTGTCGTAGGGCAGGAAGCCGAAGCTCTCCTCGCCACCACCGATATACTTCTGCTTGCCCTCGCTGATGGCAATCTCGCGGGCGATCCACTTGAAACCGGTGTAGCAGTCGCGCAGTTCAACGCCATTCTTCTTCGCAATCTCGGCGATAACCTCGGTGGTCACGATGGTCTTGACGAGGAAATCAGTGGGCTTGAGCTGTCCGAGCTTAATCTTGTTCTTGATGATGTAGTAGCAGAACATCATGCAAGTCTGGTTTCCGTTGATAATCATCCACTCACCCTTCGGATCGCGGCATACGATGGCAAGGCGGTCAGCATCGGGGTCGGTAGCCACCACGAGGTCGGCATTGAGTTTCGTACCCAGTTTCATGCCAAGCGTCATTGCCTCGGCGTTCTCGGGGTTGGGAGAAACGACAGTCGGGAAGTTGCCGTCAACAACCATTTGCTCGGGCACTACATTGATATTCTGGAAGCCCCATGAACGCAGGCAGAGAGGCACGATGACGCGACCTGTGCCGTGCATGGCGCTGTAGACGATGTTGAGGTCTTTCTGGCGCAGGATGACATCCTGGTCCACCATAGCCTCCTTGACAGCCGTCATGTAGTCGTAGTCCATCTCTCCACCTATGATCTTCACGAGGTCAGCGTTCTGTTCCCACTTCACGTCCTCTACTTTAACCTTGTTCACTTCATCGATGATACCCTTGTCGTGGGGAGCGAGCACCTGGGCACCGTCGTCCCAGTAAGCTTTGTATCCATTGTACTCGCGGGGGTTGTGGCTGGCTGTCACATTGACTCCTGCCTGAGCGCCCAGCTGGCGGATGGCGAACGAAATCTCGGGTGTAGGACGCAGAGACTCGAACAGATAGACGAAGATGCCGTTTGCGGAGAACACACCTGCCACGGTCTCAGCGAACAGACGGCTGTTGTTGCGGCAGTCATGACCGACAACCACGCTGATGCGCTTGCGGTCGGCGAAGTTCTTGTTCAGATAGTTGGCAAAGCCCTGGGTAGCCATGCCCACCACATACTTGTTCATGCGGTTTGTGCCTGCGCCCATGATGCCACGCAGACCACCCGTTCCGAACTCAAGAGTTTGATAGAACGCATCTACAAGTCCCGTCTTGTCCTCGTTGTCGAGCAGGGTCTTCACTTCCGCCTTGGTGTCGTTGTCGAACACAGGCGAGTCAAGCCATGACTGAGCCACGGCTGCACATTGCTGGATAAGTTGGTTGTCCATGGTGATAAATGATTTAATTTTGATATGTTTAACTTGTTATTTCTTAGGAACTTTATACTTGTCCTTCGTCTCGCGAACAATTAGGTCGCGGTAGGCGGCGGGGAAACCTGGGCGAGTCACCTTGACTGTGCCGGTGTTGCTACGATAAACGTTTCCGTTTTCGTCTTCTTCCTTGACAGCCATGTCGTTGTGCTTGACAATCAATTTCTGTGCCAAAGCCATCCATTCGTCCATCATGCCTTGGGCCGTGCGCATGCAGTAGGCTGTGAGATAGTCTCGGGCGGCCTCCTTGTCCATGGAAAGTGCCGCAGAGTCGGTAGCTGCTGTCAGCGAGTCGTAGTCACGCTCCAAGCGGTCGCGCACTTTCTGGAGGTCGGGGAACAGAGCCGAGTAGCGCGGATAGACCATGTTTGCCACCCAGTTCTGCATCCAGAAAGCGTTGCGGAAAGAGAAGGTGGCGGCATCGGCACCCTTATCCGTGTAGCAGTAAGGAATATCGGTCACCGAACAATACATGGGAGTGTAGGCAACCATGTTGGCATCGTCCTCTGCCCACCAGATGATACCGCCCACATGGTCTGGCAACCACGGGCGCATCTGGCAAATCATCGTCGTCGCCGGTTGCTGGGTAGAGATGGGACGTTCGTTGAAATATTCCTCGTCACCCACGGTAAACACAAGCGGGGTCGGACGATAAGGCATGTTCCAGATACCAGTTCCGCAGTCTTTCTGAGTGTCAAAAGGTGTACCCTCATAGTGGTCGCGCATCGAGTCGCGAACATCCTGTAGTGAGAGTTTGCGCTTCGGAACATAGAAGAGAGGGAAAGGCTCCGCGGTCAAGTCGGTACCAGAGGCATAGGAAAGATACTGATCCATGCCGTCAACATAGCGGTTAAAGTAACTCCACATGCGAGCCTCGCAGTAACGTGCACCACTGAAATCAAGTGGATTGTAGGCATTTGCGAAATCAAAGTCCTCGTCCTTGCCGTCGAAGTAGCCCATCTCACGAGCCACCTTGATGACATCGTCGCTGTAAAGCACCACCGGCTCCAATGCATTGAACGGCATTTTGCCATTCTCTATCTGAGCGAAAAATTTCTTTGCCTGCTTAGAGCCGTACGCCATCGACAGCTTCTGTCCCACAAACTTGTGCGTGCGAGCCTGGTTGGCATGCCCGGAAATGCAGTTGTCCGGAATGCGAGTGGCAACCCATACGATGCCACGCTGACCTTTGGGGCGTCCGATGCAGTCCATAATCCAAACGCTCTCCTTGTCGGCAAAAGTAATGCTCTCACCTTCGCTCCGATAACCGTAGGTGTCAGCCAGCCAGACAAAATTCTTGATCGCTTCGAGAGCTGTGCGCGAACGCTGGAGAGTAACATACATCAGCGAACCGTAGTCCATGATGGCTGTTGAGTCCGTCTTCCACAACTCCTCGTGTCCTCCGAACGTCGTCTCGGTCACACTTACCTGAAACTCGTTGATATGACCTACGACATTGTATGTTTCCTCAGCCTGCGGTATGTCGCCAAGATACTCGTGAGTCTCGTAGTCATAGCAAGAGAACGTCTCGCCCGCGGCATGCTTGCCGGGTTTGTAGTAGGGCAACCAACCGAAAGCGCCGTAGTTGTCGCCACTATAAGTAATCATTACGCTGCCGTCAGTGCTCGCCAACTTACCTACAGTCAGGTTGGTGCAAGCGAATGCCGAGCCACCGACCAGCATCATCACCAAGAATAATATCTTTCTCATTTAAATTTAATTTTATTTTTTACACTCTGCGCTCTACTCTCTACTCTCTACACTCTAAGTTTGTCGCTGCCCGCCGCCTTGAAACTCATGTCCAGTCCCTTGACACTATGAGTAAGCGCACCGAACGAGATGAAGTCAACGCCAGCCTTGGCGTATGGGATCATCGTATCGAAGGTGATGCCGCCACTTGACTCCGTCTCTGCACGGCCTGCGACTATCTCCACAGCCTTGCGCGTATCCTCGGGAGTGAAATTGTCGAACATGATACGGTCGCAACCTTCCGCCAACGCTTCGTCCAGTTCCTTCCAGTTACGCACCTCGCATTCAATCTTCAAGTCCTTGCCCTTCTCCTTGCAGTAAGCTTTCGCACGGCTGATGGCATTGTGCACACCTCCGCAGAAGTCAATGTGATTGTCTTTCAGCAGTATCATATCGAACAGACCTATGCGATGGTTCATTCCGCCGCCAATCTTCACAGCTTCCTTCTCCAGCATGCGCATGCCAGGAGTTGTCTTGCGAGTATCGAGCACACGTGTCTTGGTGCCAGCGTCTATAAGCGCCTGCTGATAGCGATTGGTCATCGTAGCAATGCCGCTCATACGTTGCATGATGTTTAGCATCAAGCGCTCGGTCTGCAAAAGGCTTTGCTCCTTGCCCTTCACGCTCATCACGATGTCGCCGGGCTTCACATGAGTTCCGTCTTCAATATATACAGTCACATCGAGCGAAGGGTCGAAGCGGCGGAACACCTGTTTGGCTATCTCCACACCAGCCACAATACCCTCTTCCTTTATCATCAGTTTGCTCTCTCCGTATTGGTCAGCGGGGATGCAGCAAAGTGTCGTGTGGTCACCGTCACCGATGTCCTCGGCAAAGGCGAGGTCGATTAGTCTGTCGTTAAGTTCTTCTGTCGTTAGCATAATTTGTTCATTTTATCGTGCAAATATACGAAATAAATATTAAAATTGCGTATCTTTGCAGAAATAAATGTAACAAAACTGCCCGTGAAAGTAACCCTGCTTGTAGTCGGGGCATCGAACAATCCCCATTTCATGGCCGCCCAGCGCGACTATGAGCAACGCTTGTCGCACTATATCCAGTTTGAGATGGTTGTAGTGCCCGACGTAAAAAATGCGCGTGCATTGTCCGCAGAGCAGTTGAAACAACGCGAGGGTGAGCAGATAATAAAAACCTTTCAATCAGGAGACTATATTGTTTTGCTTGATGAACACGGCAAGGAGCTTCGTAGCATCGAATTGGCACAGTGGATGCAAACGCGCATGAACAGTGGCTGTCGCCGGCTTGTCCTCATTGTTGGTGGTGCCTACGGATTCTCGCAGGAAGTCTATGACCGTGCGGATGCACTGCTTTCGCTCTCGCGTCTCACCTTCTCCCATCAGATGATTCGTCTCCTTTTTGTCGAACAACTTTATCGCGCCATGACTATCCTGCGTGGCGAACCTTATCATCATGAGTAAGATTGATAGCCTTCACACCGCTTGCCAACGTATCGTATATTGGCTCATCGCCCGACCAGTGGCCTTCCTTGTCCGCATCGGCGTTCGTCCCAACCATATCACGCTCCTATCATTAGCGGGTAGTATAGTTGCGTCATACCTCATTATTATTGGGCGCATAGGTATGGGAGGCACGCTCATACTTGCTTTCTCCGCCCTTGATATGGTTGATGGCTATATGGCTCGCACCCACCATCTTGAAAGCCGTTTCGGTGCTTTCCTTGATTCAGTCACCGACAGATACAGCGAACTGGCCACGCTCTTTGCCATTCACGCTTATCTTTTCAGCACCAATGGCTTGTGGACAAGCCTATGGGCGGCTGGCGCTCTAATGGGCAGCCTCATGGTTAGTTACACACGTGCCCGCGCCGAAGGCCTTGGTGTTGAGTGCAAGATAGGTCTTATGCAGCGACCCGAGCGAGTGGTTGTCACCAGCCTGGGATGCATACTCGTACCTTTATGCTACTCCACCCTTCCCCTCGTCATCGCCATGGCAATCATCGCCATCCTGAGCAACTTGACTGCCGTGGCACGTATCCTTCATGTGAGCAAGAATATCGGGAATTATTGATGAGGCGCGAATGACCGACTTCAGCAACGAAAAAGAGCGGAACCTGTTTGTCGCAGATTCCGCTCCAGCGTCTATTTACATTATGGTGGATGAAATTACTTGTTGTCCAGCTTTTCTTTGAGTTCGGCAGAGGGAGTGTAACGTTTGTTAAGTCCCTCGACAATCTGGGCGGTGATGTCCATGTGCGGATTGGCGAACAGCAGGTTGTCGCCTGCGCGTGACAGGATGATGTCGTACTTCATGTCCTTGTTGAAGATACGCAGATACGCCTGGATGCTGTCGCGCAGGGCCGTGTTGTACTTTGCTTGCTCCACCTGGAAGTCGGCGGTCAGACGTTCGCCGAGTGCCTGGAGGTTCTGCTGGCGGGCAGCGAGATCCTGCTGTGCGTTCTGCAGCTCGGCTGAGGTCGCGAAACCTCCGCTTTCATATTTCTTCTGCATGGATGCCGCCTGCTGCTCCAACTCGCGCTGCTTTGAGGCGAGGGTGCTCTGGATGTTCTCGCCTTTCTTCGTAAGGATAATGGTGAAATCCTTTGCAAATTGGTACTGGCTCATTAGCGAGTCAATCTCCACGTATGCAATTTTGCTCGAAGCGGCAGTGGCTGGAACATCGGCTACGGCGGCTGTTGTGTCCTCTGCGGGCTTGTTGTTGCATGCTGAGAGTGAGATGGCTACGCATGCGATAGCAAGTAAAGACTTGTGGTTCATTTTATATTTTGTTTGTTTTTTAGTTTTGCTCGTTCTGTCGCGTCCATGCTTTGGACACACGCGATTCCTCGCTCACGCATTGCACGGCTTTGTCCGATGTGTTGCGCACGAAAACGACCGCCCTTCTTGAGCAGTATTCTCACACACAGCAACAGCATGGCTATCGCCAACAGTACAATGGAAACGAGGACTGTTTCTAACATTTCGACGGCAAATATAAGGAAAAAAACAATAACAGACCCTCTTTTTGCGTTCAAATGAATAGATATTTAATGTTTCTTAATACAATTTTAGCATAATAATACAAAATCAACAATGAGCATGGAACTTAAACCTAAAGCAGTGTTTGATGCCTTCGCGCAGATAAATGAGGTGCCTCGCCCCTCGAAGAGAGAGCAAAAGATGGTCGCTTTCCTCCGTCAGTTCGGAGAAAGCCACGGACTGGAAACCAAGGTGGACGCCGTTGGTAATGTCCTGATTTGCAAACCCGCCACAAAGGGCAAGGAGAATGCTCCGACCGTTGTCCTTCAGAGTCACATTGACATGGTGTGCGAGAAAAACGCTGACGTGGAGTTTGACTTCGACAAGGATGCCATCAAGACGCGCATCGATGGTGAGTGGATGTCGGCGTGCGGCACTACGCTTGGTGCCGACGATGGTATTGGAATTGCCATGGAACTGGCTCTCCTTGAGAGCACTGACATTGCTCATGGTCCTATCGAGTGCCTCTTCACCGTTGACGAAGAGACGGGATTGACTGGTGCCGAGGGGCTCCAGCCTGGCTTCTTCAGCGGCAAGATGCTTATCAACCTTGACAGTGAGGATGAGGGACAGATTTTCGTTTCATGTGCCGGCGGTGCTCGTACAGAGGCTTTCTTCGAATACTCACCGCAGAATGTTCCTGCCGGTCTATTCGGAGTATCTCTGTGCGTTAAAGGCTTGACGGGCGGTCACTCGGGCGATGACATCGAGAAAGGCAGGGCTAATGCCAACAAACAACTCATTCGCTTCCTTTGCCGTTGGATGGAGGACGGACACGAACTGCATCTTCTTGACATTCAGGCTGGAGGCCTCCATAATGCCATTCCTCGCGAGGCTCGCTGTACGATTGCCGTAAAGATGGCGGACAAGGAGGCACTTCGCGTGGCATGGAACGTCTTCGCCGCCAATGTCGAGCGTGAGTACGAGGCTGTCGAGAGTTCAATGAAGTTTGAACTTGAGAGCACCGACGTTGCCGCCGCCAATATGATTGACGATGACACGACTCGTCGCCTGCTTCTTTCCTCACAGGCTGTCCATAATGGTGTCTATGCCATGTGTCATGGCATAGAGCTGGTCGAGACTTCAAGCAATCTTGCCAGCATCAAGAAAGTGGAAGAGGGCAAGATTGTGGTGACCACCTCGCAACGCAGCAGTGTCGAGTCGGCCCGCGAATATATGTCAGAGATTATTCGCTCGGCATACCAACTGGCTGGTGCCAAGGTCGTCACCAACGAGGGGTATCCTGGCTGGGCGATGAATCCGAAGAGCGAACTCCTGCGCATTACGCGCGAGACATACGTCGAGTTGTTTGGCAAGGAACCCATCGTGCGTGGCATCCATGCTGGTCTGGAGTGCGGTCTGTTCAGCGAGAAATATCCTGGCCTCGACATGGTGTCGTTCGGTCCCACTCTGCGCGGTGTGCATAGCCCTGACGAGCGTTTGCACATACCGACAGTGGACATGGTCTGGTGCCACCTTGTGACTATCCTCGACAGAGTCTGAGTTAGAGAATGGAGTGTAGAGTGTAAGGGGCATATTATGGTTAAGATTAGACTGATTGTAGCGTTTGCGTTGTGCGCCATCATTGAGATGGCGTGCGACAACTATGACAAGTTTACCGACTCGCCGTCGGCTGAGTTGTCGTTTTCTCTCGACACTATCAGTTTCGACACTATCTTTGCCAACACTCCCTCCACGACCAAGACGCTCATTGTCAGAAACAATGGCAGTGAGGGCATACACATCTCCGACATTCGGCTTACCAAGGGTGTGCAGAGTCCTTACCGCATCAATATTGACGGAGAAGCCCTTGCCGACAATATCACCGATGTCGAGGTGCGTGCCGGCGACAGCATCTTCATCTTTGCCGAGGTGACGATGCCTACGTTGCCCGAAGGCGAGAGTACGATCACCGACAATCTGCTTTTCACCCTCACCAGTGGCAGACAGCAAAAGGTTGTGCTTACCTCAGCCTCCCTGTCCATGACACCATACTACAATGGTCTGTTTGTTGAGCGCGACACTGTCTTCAGTGCCTCCGAACGACGTGTTATCTATGGCAAACTGGGTGTTTCAAAAGGTGCCACGCTTACAATCGAGGCCGGCACCACTCTCTATTTCCATCCCGAAGCCTCCTTGGATGTCTTTGGCAGACTTGTCTGCAACGGCACCTACGATCAGCCCGTCACGTTGCGTGGCGACCGCCTCGACCGTTTGTTCAAGAATCTGCCTTATGACAATACAGTCGGTAGGTGGGGCGGTGTGCGCATGCATCCTGAGTCGGGTATCCACCAACTGACTTGCACCGACATCCATAGTTCCGACTATGGAATCATTGCCGACACGGCGGCTGTTATCATCAACTCATGCATCATTCACAACATCGGTGGCCCCGGGCTTTCGCTCAACGATGCCGAAGCCTTCGTTCTTAACACGCAGGTGAGCAACACGCGGGGCAACTGTGTCGAGGCGATTGGTGGTGCCAACGAATTTGTGTTCTGCACATTCGCCCAGTTCTACCCGTGGGAGGCGACTCGCGGCAATGCGATCTATATCGCCGACAACAAGGCGATTAGCGAGATTAACGAGAAGACGGGCAAGGTGCGCGTGGATAGTATCGAGATGCCCATTCGGCAGATGTCTTTCACCAGTTGCCTCGCTACGGGCTATGCCGATGACGAGCTGATGGGCTCTATCAAGAACGAGCAGTCTCGCTATTGGTTTGGTCATTGTGTCCTGCGCACGCCGGAGGTTGCCGATGATGCGACGCACTATGGCAACATCGTGTGGGAGTCACCAAAGAACGACTCCAAGGAGGATCAACCCGCACAGGCGAGCAAGCAGTTCGTCACCTTCAACACCGATGATTTTCTCTATGACTTCCGTCCCCGCAAGCACTCTATAGGAACGGGCATCTACGACCCTGTCGATGCGCTGAGCTATCCCTACGACCGACTCGGTGCAGCACGCACCGACACCATCTATGCCGGTTGCCACCAACCCATAGTGGAATAAGGGATTGTAACGCGATTGAAAAAGAAGCGGACCGCTACGTGGGTAACGATCCGCAAGTATATGGGGAATGGCTGAAAATCAGAAGAGACCCTTGGCTGGATAGACGCCCTCGTCGACGAGAGCCTTGATGCGGGCAACAACTGAGTCGCGGTCGGCGGCGTAGGTGACACCGAACCACTTGCTGGTGGTGTCGAGGACTTTGACGGTGGCCGTACCCTCGTTGATAAGTTTGTCGACCATGAGAGGAATGAAGAACTCGCTCTTGAGGTTGGTCATGTTCTTCTCGTCAGAGAGGAACGTGCGGAAGAAGTCGTCGCTGTACTTGAAGTAGTCGGGAGTGAAGCCCCACATGTTCATGCTGACAGGAACGTTCTCGCCACCGACGGGATACCATGCGTCGCCGTCCTTGTACTTGATTTCACCATCGACAACCATGATTTCCGTGCGCTCGACAACAGCCTTGAGATTGCCGCAGTCATCGGCCTGACAAACGCCACGAGCGACACTGCCGTTCTCGCTCAGCGTATTGCCGATGCGGAAGCCAACCATGGCGTAATTGCCTGTAGAGCCTTCGGGGAGTTCGCTCAGGAACTTGCCAATCTTCATGAATGCGTCGCGATTGTAGAAGTCGTCGCAGTTGATGACGCAGAAAGGCTCGTTGATGACATTGGCACCCATCATGACAGCGTGGTTGGTACCCCAAGGCTTAACGCGACCTTCGGGGCACTTGAAGCCCTCGGGCAGAGCATCGAGGCTCTGGAAGACCAGCTCGCAGGGGATGTGACCCTCGTACTTAGAGAGCACCTTGTCGCGGAAGTCCTGCTCGAAATCCTTACGGATGACGAATACCAGCTTGCCGAAGCCAGCCTGGATGGCGTCGTAGATAGAATAGTCCATGATAGTCTCTCCGTTGGGACCGAGAGAATCGAGCTGCTTGAGACCGCCGTAACGGCTACCCATGCCTGCAGCAAGGAGGAAAAGTGTGGGTTTCATTGTTTTTAGTTTTGAGTTAGGTTAACCAATAAATAGAATTTGATAGCAAATTTAACGATTTTTTTTCAAAACGACAACAACATGGAGAGAAAAATGAAGCAAGATGGTTGAAATTATCTCAGAACGGATAGCCGACGGCGAGGTGGAAGCCGAGGCTGTCCCAGAACTTCTTCATATTATAATAACCTGACTTGCCCGTGTCGTAGGGAGCATGAATGCCGACACCGATATCGAAACGAAGTACGAGAAAAGAAAGGTCGTAGCGAATGCCAGCACCCGTGCCGAGGGCGAGTTCGCGTCCCAAATCCTTGAAACTGAAGCCAGCGCCAGGGCGTGACTCGTCTCCCTCAAGCACCCACACATTGCCGGCGTCGACGAAGAGAGCACCATTGAGGTTGCCCACGATGCGGAAACGATACTCGAGGTTGAGTTCGAACTTGAAGTTTCCGTTCTGGTTTATATAGGAGTAGCCACCTGACTGAGGGTTGTAACTACCTGGGCCGATGCCACGCAGACAGAAGGCGCGAATGCTATTGGCACCACCGACGGCAAAGAGATCGGAATAAGGAGCAGTGAGGCTGTTACCGAGAGAGTGGACATAACCGGTCGACACATGGGCAACGAACGACGAAGAGGCAGTGAGGGGCAGTTCCTGCTTGAAGTCAGCCGTGAACTTGATGAACTGGGCGAAAGGCACATTGAGAAGTTGCTTGTTTTTTGTGTCCCAGCCCTTGCCACAAAGCGCATAGATGCCATTGACGATGTTGCCAGCCTCCTTGATCGTGAGCGAGAAGGTGCGCGGACGACGAGCCGTGCGGCGAGTGGTCATGTTGAGCGTGTAGGACATGGCGGGAACGAGTTGGTCGCGCATGCTGACAGCGAGAACAGGATTGTGCTCCAGGATGCGGTCGAACTCGTCGGTGCGACTAAGCAGGGACGTGAATTTGAGCGAGAGAGGCGTGAACGTGTGGGAGATGGTGGAACGGCGCTGATATGAGTAAGTAATGCCAGCCTTGAACTGCGCCATCGAGTAGTAGCCCGCCCGTCGCATCCATGAGACATCGACAGCAAAGTCAGTGGCGGCCTTCGCCATGTTGCTCAGGCGGCGACCACCCGGCATGAGCAGACGCGGATAGGAAAGCGAGAGCTGGCCACCCACCTCGAAACTGTTCATCGCCGCACCCGTAGTGCCTGAAGAGCCAGCACCCGTCTGCCACTCGTAGGAACCATACACCTTGAATTTCAGCGTCTCGGCACGCCGGAACGCATTCTTCTTGCTAATGCTGTAGGAAAGCGAGGGACCGAGAAGACCATTGGTCTTGTTGACAACATTGGCGGTGAACTCACTGTCGAACGGTTTGTCGAGCATGGCAAAGATGTTGACATCGAGCGTGTCGGGAGCAAGGCTGTCCTTGGCGCGACGCGGAGTGAAATCCATCTGCATCTGGGAGAAAAGTCCCATGCCAGACAGGCGGTCGCCGACACGCGACATGCGCGAGTGGTTGTATTCGTTGCCTTTCTGATAATATAGATACTTGCGAATCTCGCTCAGACGGAGCGGCTCCTTGCCAGGACGGCCCGAATAGAGCATCTTGACATCGCGGAGGCGTGACAGACGGCGCGAGGAGCCAGTGGCGGTGGAGCGAGAAGAAGAAGCCGGTTGAGAAGTCGTGACAGTGTCACTGCCCGTGCGCCTTGAACGACGCGGGGAGATGCTGTCCACAATCACGAAGTCATCGTATTTGAGCATCGTGATGCGCGTGTCGCCAATGACATAACGGCGCGTCGCCTGGGCTGGCATAGGCGAAAGAGGCTCGACGCGCAGCTGGACACGACCGGGACGCATGACGGTGTCTGCCTTGTAAGTGATGAACTCGGGACGGAAGTTGTAGAACCCATGGTCGCGAAGAATGTCGCTCAGACGCGTCTTCTCCTCGTCGAGAGCGGAGACATTGAAGCCATTGCCACGGACAAGTTTGGTGGCAGCAAGGTTTTTGCGAATAATCGTGTCGACAGAAACGGGGAATGGACGGAACTCAATGCTATCCAAACGATATAGGTTGCCAGGGAAGACCGAGTAGGCAATCTTCGCCTTTAGGGAATCCTTCATGGGGAGGATGTCATAGGTGACATCGGAATTGAAGAAACCATTGTTGCGCAAAATGTTGCGAGCAACACGAACACGAGTGCGCGGATTGACGGTGGAGATATATTTGGGCGAAGTGCCGAATGTGTTGTAAATCCACTTGCCGAACCACGTCTTGGCGTCTATGAAATAATTATGTGCGAAGAGACCGAAAGTGAGTGGTTGGGAAATGCTGGACGATCCCATCAGCGACCCGTTTGGCGGACATGCGAGCGCCGCCTCCAGTTCGGTCTTCGCCTCGTTCCATGCCGACCCGACAAGAGCCAGTTCGGAACGAATGGAGTCCTGTTGCTCGGGCGTGAATGACTTATCGCGTTGCTTAAGCTTAAGGTCTTCAACCAGCTCATTCACATTGCGTTTGCCTGTGAGAAGAGAGTCTATCTTGTAAGCCGCATTGGCAATGGATGTGATGACACCCTTTTGGGGAACATTGGCAGC
>JABUTZ010000004.1:34338-49225 GCA_021443415.1 Bacteroidaceae bacterium
GACCCCAACTTGATACCCCGTCGGTTCTGGGAGACAGTCCAATCGATAGTGTCAATCTGGAGGGTGCCTGTGTTGAGGCTCAGAACATGGCCGGAACCATTGAGACCATCAGTTGGATTGCAGTTGAGGTCCATGCGCACATCCTCGTACGTGTAGCCAAGCATGGCGAGGTAAGTGCTGACGGGATTGCGACCGTAGAGATGGAGGCGCACGTCAGCTGTCGGGAGCATAGTGCGCAGGACATCATGCTGGACACGATACTGCGACAGTTCGCGCGAGAGTTCATCGGAAAGAGCCGTCGCCTTGGAAAGCACCTCGTCAATGCCACCCTGAGTGGCCGCCTCGACGTACATTTGGCCGGCGGTGAACTTGGCATAGAGCGAGTCGGGACGAATCATGGCATCGAAGTCAAGATTGACTGGACGAAGGACTGTGTCGGGACGAATGAGAAGAATATCGTTGACATTGCCCGTAAGACGGTGGTTGGACTTGAAGTCGGAGGAAACGTCAACATGCATGCATGCAGCTACGGACAGAAGGCTGTCAACCAGATGGAAAGCGTGCAAATCAACACGTTTTACGTCCAAGCCGGCAGTCATTTCAAAAGGCGAACGCGAAGAAGGAACGACATTCATCGCCTCTAAAGTGGCGGTGGCATCAAGGACTGAGTCTGCGCATTCGAGCAAAGCAGACAAGCGACCGCCACGGAGCTGAGCGTCAAGGGAGATATTGGACAACGAAACACTGTCGAGGGCAAGACGCGGTACACGCGAAGACAGGGAGATAGTCGTGTTGCGGGGGAAATCAATGCCGCGACCAGACACGTTGACATCAGCAGTCAGCATACGAACGGGCAGACTTGGCATTAGTGCCTTGGGACGCAAGGCAGTCAGCTTCAAATCAGCACGGTAAGCCTCAGACGGGTTATCGAACTTGGCATTTAGCTGCACATTGCCTGCAAAAGACTGCAGACTGGCAGAGACAACTGCGGACAAGAGCGAATCAAGCGGATGGTCAACCTTGGCTGAGGCGGTCAAGTCGGCAACCTCGCCACAACGGATAGCCGCCTCGGTAACATCGACGAACTCCTTGTCACCATTAGCCTTGACATGCAGGGCGAGGTCGGCACCCTTGAGATACTGACGCAAGTCGGGTGCATAGTAGCGACAGACGGAGTCAAGGTCGGCATTCGCAATCTTAGCATCAAGTTGGGCATCGAAAGCAAACGCACTGTCAGCACGAGCCGAAGCCTCGATCCACGACTGAGAAGCAGACAGGCGTGCATGGCGAACACCCATGATTTGCGGACGGTATTGGAGAGCATTGGCAGAGAAAGCAAACGCAGGAATGCTGAGAGAATCAAGGAGAATGTAATCGACGCTCAAGTCGGAATTTGCGAGCGAATAGTCGTTAGCCAAGAGATTGGCGGCGATGGAATCAATGGACGAATGACGGAGCTTGGTCTCAATGCGCATCGAGTCGCCCATGTTGACCAAAGCATGAACGTTGTCGATGCGGACACGACGTACGCTGACGGTCCAAGGCAAGGGCGAAGAAGAAGTCGTGTCTTCACTCGACTCTCCGATAAAAGTATATATGTCGCAGTCGCTCAGAGAAATATCATCAACGGAGACTGAATTGCGATTGATATCAATCCCACCGGAAGCATTGACGAGGAACGAGCCGATGCGCCCTCTGACGGAAAGCCCCTCGATGAGTTGTTTGCTGTTGACAAAGCCGTCGGAAAGTTCAAGAGCATCAACGCCGATTTGTCCGTCAAAGACATTGGACAGGTTGAGGTCAACCAAACAACGACGCACGCAGCAAAGCGTGTCGCCCAGGCTGTCGCGCACCAAAACCTGACGCACATCGAGGTCGAGAGGAAAGGACAGACCAATAGTCTCGATATTGACATCGAAGCCAGTAGCCTCGGAAGCCTTTTCGCACGCATATCCCACCACCGCCCTTTGAACAGGAGGAACATAGATGAGCGTCGCCAACAGGAAGAACAGGACTATTGGCGTAAGGACTATCCACAGGAATATGCGCAACCACCTCTTCATCATTCAAGCATAAAGGGAACCGGAGCCTCGAAAGTCATCATCTCCTGACGCACAGGGTGGACAAACGCGAGGCGATTGGCATGAAGGCAAATGCTGCCGTCGGGCATCGAACGCTTGGCGCCATACTTCAAGTCGCCACGGATAGGGAGACCAATGTGTGCCAACTGACATCTAATCTGGTGATGGCGACCCGTGTGGAGATGCACCTCAAGAAGCATCCAACGGTCATAGAGATGGATGACGTCGAAATCAAGGGAAGCAAACTTGGAGTCGGGCACCTGCGTGTCGTAAGCAAACGACTTGTTGAGCCGCTCGTTGCGAACAATCCAATGTTCGAGACAAGTGTTGACACCGACGAAACGCTCGTCACGCGGCACAAGAGCGACATAGGACTTGCGAACCTCACCATCGCGACGCGCAAACATATCGTTGAGACGGGAGAGAGCCTTGCTCGTGCGAGCAAACACACAGACACCGCTGACGGGACGGTCGATGCGGTGAGCCACACCGAGAAAAACCTCGCCCGGCTTGGCGTATTTGTCCTTAATATAAGCTTTTAGGAGATTGACGAGCGGCATGTCGCCCGTCTTATCTCCCTGAACAATCTCACCTGCCCGTTTGTTGACAACGAGCAGGTGATTGTCTTCGTATATTATTCTTTCGGCGTTCACACGGTTACATGTTCATGCCACCGTCAATCTGAATCACCTGACCGCTGACATAGCTTGACAAATCCGAAGCGAGGAAGAGAGCCACGTTGGCGATGTCCTCGGTCTGACCAGCGCGGCGGAGAGGTATCTTCTTCGCCCATTCCTCGCGCACGCTGTCGGGAAGGGCTGCAGTCATAGCCGTCTCGATGAAACCGGGAGCGATGGCGTTGGCACGAATGCCCTTGGGACCCATCTCCTGAGCCACGCTCTTGGCGAGGGCGATAAGGCCAGCCTTGGAAGCGGCATAGTTCGCCTGACCAGCATTGCCATGGACACCGACGACACTTGCCATGTTGATGATGGAACCGCCACGCTGGCGCATCATGATGGGCACACAGGCATGAATGAAATTGAAAGCACTCTTCAGGTTGACGTTGATTACAACGTCCCACTGAGCCTCGGACATGCGGAGCATCAAACCATCCTTGGTGATGCCGGCATTGTTGACAAGAATGTCAATGCTGCCGAACTCCTCCTTGACAGCGGCAACGACTTGCTCGGTCTGGGCAAAGTCGGCGGCATTGGAAGCATAGCCCTTGCACTTGACGCCAAGAGCCTCGATTTCAGCCTGAGTGGCGAGGCCGTTCTCGTCGATGACAAGATCTGTGAAAGCAATGTTTGCACCCTCTTGGGCAAACTTGAGGGCAATCGCCTTACCTATACCGCGCGCCGCGCCGGTTACAATGGCTGTTTTTCCAGCAAGAATCTTTTCCATTTGTTTGTATTTGTTAGAATGATGTTTCGTGATTTAGAAAATCCTGACGCCCAAGGCACCGTTGATGATGCGCTGGACGAGCGGACGGCTACTCGCCATATTAAGTCCCTCGCCCAGGCGACCATAGATGTAAGGCACCTCGAGACCCTTGACGGCGTAGTGGATGACCTCGGCAAGAAGGTTGATGTTGGGCACGATGAATCGACGTTGCGCCACGCCCTCGCGCAGGACATGGGCTATGAACGCCAGTTCGGCGACATCGAAGCGCTTGCGCACCTTGGCCACACTCCAGATATCGCGGAAAAACTCCGCGCGCAAGTTGCCGTTGCGCTGGACAGCTTCCTTGATAAGATTGAGATGCGTGTAGATGATAGCCACCAGCTTCTCCTCGGGCGGCATCTTCTGCTTGCCCAAAGCAATCATCTTCTGGCTCATGATAGACAACTCCTGCTCGATGACCGCCATGTACACCTCGTCCTTGCTCTTAAAATAAGTGTAAAGTGTGCGCCTACCCTTTCCACTTGCGACAGCGATGTCATTCATCGTGGTTGCTTCAAGTCCGTTTTTGGCAAAAAGTTGGCGGGCTACGTCGACGAGTTTTAGTTTAGTCTTGGAGATTGGCATACATCAATGTGTGGTTTTGGTATGCAAAGTTACTGATTTATTTTGTTATACGCCATATTTTAACACTAATTGTCAAAAAAAACCGCCAATTATTTGGTCAGGTCGTGCAAAAACACTAATTTTGCACTCGCAAACAAGAAAATATCGCGGAGTGGAGCAGTTGGTAGCTCGCCAGGCTCATAACCTGGAGGTCGTTTGTTCGAGTCAAGCCTCCGCAACCAAAAAGAGGGTGTGTCATGATTGGCACACCCTCTTTTGTGTTATGATGCAATCTTAGGAGACCTATTCCTGCTTGGTCTTCAGAATATCGAAAAGATATGTGAACTTGACCGTGATCGTGCCATTGGCCGATCGGCCGAAATAGTCCGCCTTGCCATTGTTGAAGATATCGGCAAGACCAAGGTAGTAGCGACCGTCAATCATGAAATGGCCTACCTTGCGAGTATTGAACTCGATGCCAACACCAGCCGTGATGCCGTAGTCGAACTTGTTTTGGGCCGCCTTGCCGTACTGGGCGCGACGAGCCAGGCTGATGGAAGCATCGGTGTCGGCAAGGACGGGAGTCATATCCTCCTTCTCGCTAATCAGGAATCCAAGTTGCGGACCAGCCATGATGTAGCCGAGCAATCCCTTGTGCTCGCGCCCCCAGCCCATACGAGCCATGATGGGAACGGTGATGTAGTTCATGTCACGCGTATAGTGATAATCGGGATGAGCGGACTTGCTGAAATCCTCCTTCCAGCCCAGTTTGCACCAGTTCACCTCCATCTGGAGACCACAGAGAGCGGTGAAATACTTCTCGCAGTTGTAGCGCAGCGCAATGCCAAACATCGGGCTTGTCTTCATATCCTGCGAGACGGACGGGTTGAAACTCACCGAGTTCATCGTCACACCAGCCGACACGCCTATGGACACATCACGGCGCGCCTGACCTATCTGGGCACTGACACCGAGGGACGCAGCCAAGAAGAGCAACAGGAGAAATGACTTTCTTGCAATCATAGGCTTAACGCGTCAGCAACTCAATGGAATTGTTGGGTGAATAGTGGACAAAACGGCACGAGTGGTTGATCCAGCCACCCTTGGTGCTCATCTTGAAAAGAAGACTATGCTGAAGGGGAGAATGCTGGGACAAATACAAGTTGTAGATAGACTCCTCGACAGAGGTGCCCTCCTTGCCGTAAGTGTCGAGAGCATTCAGGAAAAACCAGGCCACGTCGAATCCCATCGGAGCAAAACGCGGTGAGGTGGCAAGCATGGGAACACCGAAATGGCGCATGTAGTTGTTGTCGAATATCACGTTGTTGCGGCTCAGGGCATTATGGAAGAAAGTAACCGGGATGTGGGTGTCGTAGCGATAGAAATTGTGGAGGCACTGCTGGAGATGGTTCTGCCATTCGTAGTCGCCCATGACGGAGATGTCGTATCCCTCAGTACCCTCAAGTGCCGAATTGAGCTGCGAATAGACCTTGTTGACATCGGTCAGCGAACAAGCGTTGGTCACGATGACATTCTTCCTGTCTGCAGCAAGTAACGACTGCAGGATGCTGGCTTCGGCATCGGCAGAGAATGTCTTGACGGCAGAGCCCTTTGAAGCTATTGCATTCGTGATGGTCTTGAACAAAGGAGGTTCGGCACCCTCAACCTTGATGCAGATGTAATTGCAATTGACAAAGAGCGAGTTGAATAGGCTGACAGCGGTCTGGTTGCATCCGTCTTTGTCGAAAGAGACGCAATAGAGCATCTCGTTGTCGATGGGCTTGTTGACGAGCGTAAACGGCACTACGAGGCGTATGCAACGCTCGTGGCAGTAAGCAGACAGCATCGGCAGTTGGTCACCGCTCTGTGGCCCAATGATGAAATCGCAGTCAGCCAACTCGGTGTGCTTGGAAAGCAGAGTCTCCATCTGGGCGACGGTCATGCCGCAGTCGAGAGCGACGACCTCAACCTTTATGTTGCGCTCAGCCGTGATGCTATCGACAGCCATCAGCACGCCGCGGTAGAACTCCACCATCTTGGACGTGCGCGCCTCGCTGCCGGAGAACGGTAGCAGCACTCCCATCTTCACGTTGTCGGCATGCAAGTGCAAAACAACAGCCAACGCACATATAATAATCGTCAAAAAACGCTTCATTGAATGTCCTTTTTTGCTTTTGTCTTGCAAAAGTACATAAAATTGTTTGAATTACCCTTAATTTGTTGCTTTTTGTTTGAGATTGTTTGAAATTGTTTGCGTAACTTTGTCAGTCAAATAAATTCGAACGATGAGACGAACCACGATTTCATGCTTATTCGCAATCCTCCTTGCATGTACTTTGACGGCGAGGGCGGATGACCCAACTTTCAAGATAACAGCCGAATACAAGTATATGGTGGATGGCGAGGAAGTGATAGGCGACGAGAACACCGAGGAGATAAGGAGCGGAGTGTCCGCCCCGCTCTACGCTGTGTATAGGAGCAATCCGACCGACACCATCGGTTGGGAGGTGCGCTACGAATGGACGATTACCCGCCAGGAGAGTTCGTCATCGCCCATCGTGCACCGCTTTGACGAAATCAACGAATACACGTTCACGATGAGTGGAACGTACGACGTGCGACTGGTGGTGACAGCCAGAGATAAAAGCGGGCAACGACCGGATGTATATTACGACTCGGCGGAAGACATCGGTCGCATGACGGTGAGCATACAGAAAAGCAAACTGGAGTTTCCAAATACGTTCACGCCAAACGGAGACGGTTCGAACGACACCTTCCACGCCAAGAAGGGTTATCAGAGCATCGTGAAGTTCAAGGCCACCATTTTCAACCGCATGGGACAGAGGCTGTACGAATGGGATAGCCCGACGGGGGAATGGGACGGCAGATACCACGGCAACATCGTTAAAGACGGCACCTATTTCCTTGTCGTAGAGGCACGTGGAGCCGATGACGAGGAATACAAGATTCGCAAGACGATTAACGTTATCACTAAGGCAAACAGGAACGAAGGTGAGGAATGATGTAGAGGATAGAGTGTAGAGTGTAGAGTGTAGAGTGTAAAGTGCAAAGCGTAAAATTAATAAGATTAAAGTTGGAAAAGAAGAAATCAGAGATAACGGTGCTGGGGGCGAGGGTGCACAACCTGAAGAATATCGATGTCGCCATACCGCGCGAGAGCCTGACGGTGATAACTGGCTTGTCGGGAAGCGGCAAGTCAAGTCTGGCCTTTGACACCATCTATGCCGAAGGTCAGCGACGATACATAGACACCTTCTCGTCGTATGCACGTGGTTTTATCGGTAATATGGCTCGTCCCGATGTGGACAAGATAAGCGGACTGAGTCCGGTCATCGCCATCGAGCAGAAGACGACAAACAAGAACCCGCGCAGTACGGTAGGCACGACAACCGAGATTTATGATTTCCTGAGACTCCTGTTCGCACGCACAGCCACGGCATACAGCACGGAGACCGGCGAGGAGATGGTTCGCTACACCGACGAACAGATACTCGACCTCATCACTCACGACTATGCCGACCGCAAGGTGTACCTACTGGCTCCCATGGTGCAACACCGCAAAGGACACTACCATGAACTTTTCGAGAACATTACGCGACGAGGATTTCTGCACGTGCGCGTCGATGGAGTCATCATGGAGGTGACGCCGGGCATGAAACTTGACAGATACAAGAACCATGACATCGAACTCGTTGTTGACCGTCTGCTGGTCAAGTCTGACAGCGAGAGCGAAGTGGATGTGAAGCGTCTGCGCCATAGCGTGGAGACCACGATGCGACTGGGCGACGGCATGATGATGATATACGACGCTGACGACGGCGAACTGCGTCACTATAGCCGACGGCTGATGTGTCCGACCAGCGGCATCGCCTATCCCGAGCCTGCACCACACACATTCTCGTTCAACTCGCCCTTGGGTGCCTGCCCACGATGCAAGGGACTGGGATATATCGGACTGACAGACGAAAAGGCGAACGATGACGAGGAACATGAAGAGCAGACACTCCACGTCTGTCCCGACTGCGGAGGTTCGCGACTCAACAAGCAGGCACTGGCATTTAGGATAGCCGGCAAGAACATAGCCGAGTTGTCGGCCATGGACATAGACACGCTGACCGACCTCATCGACAATATCGAACCCCAGCTCAACGAGCGGCAGAAACAGATAGCCCCCGAGATACTCAAGGAGATACGTGTGCGCCTGCACTTCCTGCAAGACGTGGGACTGGGATATCTCTCGCTCGGACGCGCATCGATGACACTATCGGGCGGAGAAAGCCAGCGCATCAGGCTCGCCACTCAGATTGGTTCGCAGCTGGTCAACGTTCTGTATATCCTCGACGAGCCGTCAATCGGCCTACACCAGAGAGACAACATCAAACTCATCAACTCGCTGAAGCGCCTGCGCGATATGGGCAACACGGTGATAGTTGTGGAGCACGACGAGGAGATGATGCGCGCCGCCGACTGGGTGATAGACATGGGACCAGGAGCCGGACGATTGGGTGGCAAGGTCGTGTTCGCAGGTCGCTTGGATGAAATCAAGGAGGTCAATGGCAGTCTGACGTACGACTACCTCACAAAGGAAAAGGAGATAGAAGTACCAAAGAAGAGGCGCAAGGGAAATGGTGAGAAGCTGACCATCGTGGGAGCCAAGGGCAACAATCTGAAGAATGTGACCATGACACTGCCGTTGGGAACGCTAACCGTAATCACGGGCGTGTCGGGCAGTGGCAAGAGTACGCTCATCAACGACACGCTGCAACCAATCCTCTCGCAACGCCTCTATCGCTCGCTGCGCTCTCCCCTACCCTACGATGAGATTAAGGGTGCCGATATCATAGACAAAGTGATCAGCGTAGACCAAAGTCCGTTGGGCAGGACACCACGCAGCAACCCCGCCACATACACGGGGGTGTTCACCGACATACGCGCACTGTTCATCAACCTGCCCGAGTCGAAGATACGCGGTTATAAGCCCGGACGATTCTCATTCAACGTCAAGGGCGGCAGATGCGAGGTGTGCGGAGGCAATGGCTATAAGACCATCGAAATGAACTTTCTGCCCGATGTGATGGTACCATGCGAGGAATGCCAAGGCAAGCGCTATAACCGCGAGACACTCGAAGTGCGCTTCAAGGGCAAGTCGATAGCCGATGTGCTCGACATGACCATCAATCAGGCCGTAGAGTTTTTTGAGAACCAACCTGCTATATTGTCAAAGATAAAGGTTTTGCAGGAAGTGGGATTGGGATATATCAAACTCGGACAACCCTCGACCACCCTGTCGGGAGGCGAGAGCCAGCGCGTGAAACTCGCCACCGAACTGGCACGGCCAAGCACGGGCAAGACGCTATATATCCTCGACGAGCCAACCACGGGACTGCACTTCGACGACATACGCGTGCTGATGGACCTTTTGGGACAACTCGTTGACAAGGGCAACACCGTAGTTGTCATCGAGCACAACATGGACGTAATCAAGTGCGCCGACCACATCATCGACATGGGACCCGAGGGAGGAGCCAAGGGCGGACAAGTAGTAGCCGAAGGTACGCCCGAGAAGATAGCCAAAGCGAAAGGCTCGTACACGGGCAAGTACCTCAAGGCAATGTTGTGATTGTCTTAGAGCAGTCCCAGCTTGGACAGCATGACAACGATGATGAAGATGGGACAGACGAAGCGCAGCAGAATGATGAGCGGGAGGAAGAGCACAGCCAAACGTGGCTGACTGCCCACGAACTCACGTCGCACATAATCGCTCGGCACAATCCATCCCAGGACAGCACAGCTGAGCAGAGCGCCGATAGGCATGAAGTAGTTGCCGCTCATCGTGTCAAGAAAACTCAAAAGGTCCATGCCCAAGACAGAGAACTGAGGCACCAGTCCCTGGCTCAGCGCACAAGGGATGGTAATGATGACCGTGATGATGGTCATAATCCATGCGGCGGCAGGACGCGAAAGTTTGGTTTCCTCAGTGAAGAAAGCCGTACCCACCTCATGCATGGAGATAGTGCTGGTCAGAGCGGCAAGGACGATGAGAGCATAGAACATCACGCTAATGACAAAGCCCATCGTGGGCATCTCGGAGAATGCCGTATGGAAGACACCCGGCAAGGTGACAAACACAAGGCCCGGGCCACTGTCTGGCTGAACGCCGACAGCAAAGGCGGCAGGGAAGATGATTAGTCCTGCCAATATGGCAACCATAGTGTCGAGTATGGCAATCTGATTGGCGGTAAGCACCAGGTTGGTACCCTTGTCGAAATAACTGGCGTAGGTGCAGAGGCAGGTCATGCCGAGCGAAAGGGAGAAGAAAGCCTGTCCCAATGCCTCAATGAACGTGTTGACATTGACACAATCCCAGTCTGGCTGGAAAAGGAACTTGACGCCACGCCAAGCGCCGGGCAAGGAGCAGGCGGCAACCATCAGCACGAACAGGAGAAACAGGAGTACGGGCATGAGATACTTGCTCACGCGTTCGATACCGTTTTTCACGCCGAAGCGCACGATGACGTGGGTAAGCAAGAGGAACACGATGCCCCAGATGACAGGATACCAAGTGTTCTCGTTCAAATTCTTGAAATAGGCGGCAGACTCAGCCGATGTGGCTGGGATATTGTCGGCAAGCGCACAACCGAGGTAATGGAGGCACCAACCTGCCACAACGCAATAGAAACCAAGGATGACGATGGACGTGAGTACGCCCAACGCTCCGACAAGCCCCCACCAATTATTCGCCTTTGGCAGTTTGGCGTAAGCACGGACAGCATTGGCACCCTGGCTGCGACCAATGATGAACTCGCCAACCATGCAAGGAATGCCAAGCAGAATCACACAAATAATGTATATGACAACAAAGGCGGCACCGCCATTCTCGCCTGTGACATACGAAAAACGCCAAAGATTGCCAAGGCCAACGGCACTGCCGGCTGTGGCGAGCACGAGGCCCATGCGGCTGGAGAACGTAGAACGAGAATCCATAATGATTAATATTTGGGTAAGACATTAAAAGTGCAAGTGCCTGAGGCTCGGCCAAGCAACGACGAAGCGGACGTGCGGATGGAACCTACGTATTCAGGGTCGTTGGAGATGGCAGGCGAGAAGCCGTCAAGGTCGGCAGAGAAATGATATTCAGCCTCGAAGGTGACAGTGACCGTGCCAACGACAGAGTCGGGAACCTGATAGAGAACCTTGGGGTCGGACGCGTCAACGCCATAGACCAGAGATTTGGAAATGGAATAGAGTTCCTTGTTGTTGCTGTCGGTAAGTTTCCACGAATATACCGTGGTGTTGATGCGATTGCCCTGCGTCTTCTGCACGGCGGTGATGGTCAGGATGTCGCCATGCTGAGGCTGGGAATGTCCGGCACTGCCGTTCACAACCGAGAACCCACGGAACGTAGGCATGTGCGTAACCACCTTCTCATTGTCGCAAGCCATGAACAGACATGCGACCATCAAACCAAGGACAAACAGATTAAGACTTCTCATCGTTGTTAAAGAATGATTTCAGTTCAGTATAGAGTCGCTGGACGGGCAAACCCATGACATTGAAATAAGAACCTCGCAGACCAGTGACGCCCACATAGCCAATCCACTCCTGAATACCGTAGGCACCGGCTTTGTCCAAAGGATGGTGAACAGCGACGTAATGCTCGATTTCAGCAGTGGTAAGAGGGGCAAAGTCCACCTCCGTCACACTCACGAAGACTCGCTGGCTCGTGGTCGTAGTGAGGGCTACGCCAGTCATGACGTGGTGGGTGCGACCAGCCAGTCGCGCGAGCATTTCGCACGCCTCGCTGTCAGTATGCGGTTTGCCAAGCACCTCGCCGTCGACAATAACCACTGTGTCTGCCGTTATTAGCAGTTCGTCGGAGGCAAGCGTAGGCATGTAAGCCTTGGCCTTGGCCATCGCAATGTGACGAGGAATCGCCTCACCACGAAGTGTGTCGGGATAACTCTCGTCGATATTGTCAATGAGACGCACCTCGAAGTTCAGTTCCAAACCCGCGAGCAGTTCCCTGCGGCGAGGCGAGTTGCTTGCCAGTATTAGTTTGTAGTCCAATGTCGTAATTATTTTAGAGAGAAATGCTTACCAACCGAATGCACGTCTGTCGGCCATCCATTTGCCCTGGGCGCGCAACACCTGTTCAAGCACGTCGCGCCCAACGCCCATTCCACCCTTATGGGTGGAGATGTACCGACTCACGTCCTTGATGTCGGGACAGGCATCCGAAGGACAGCAAGGACAACCCACGCGACGCATGACCTCCATGTCGGGAATGTCGTCGCCGACATAGATTACCTCGTCATCGGCAATGCCAAGGCGCTGTTTCCACTCCTCGTAGATATCCATCTTGATTGAGGCACCGACATAGACGTCGCGCACGCCGAGTCCCTCATAGCGCACACGGATGGAAGGCACGTTGGCGCCCGTGATGATGCAGATGTTAAGTCCCATCTTCATGGCCAGCTGGATGGCATATCCGTCCTTGATATTCACCGTGCGCAGAGGCAAGCCAGACTCATCCATGGTTATCGTCTCACGGCTCAGCACTCCATCAACATCAAAGATGATGCCTCTGATTTTCTTCAAGTCGTAGTTGATCATCCTTATTATAGTTTAAAAGCCAGGCTGTTCTGAGTCTGGCTTTAAGGTAAAGGGCGAGGGTAACCGACAAGCGGGTTACTCCTCCTCAGGTTTCATGTTTGTATAGACTGTCTGCACGTCGTCGAACTCCTCGAGCTTCTCTACCATCTTGTTGATAGACTCGCGCTGCTCGGCAGTGACATCCTTCAGGTCGTTTGGAATGTAGGTGAACTCACCGCCCACGTCCTCGAAACCGCTCTCCTCGAGGTGTTTCTGGATAGCGCCATAACTCTTCGGATCGCCATAGATTGTGAGGGTGCCTTCCTCCTCGTCCTCGTCGTATTCATCCTCAACGCCAAAGTCGATGAGGTCGAGAATGAGGTCGTCCATCTCCACGCCATCCTTCTTCTTGAAGGTGAATACGCACTTGTGGTCGAAGAGGTAAGCCAGCGAACCCATGTTTCCGAGAGTGCCCGAGAACTTGTTGAAGACTGAGCGCACGTCAGCGACAGTACGCGTCGGATTGTCTGTCAGCGTATCAACGAAGACAGCGATGCCATGAGGGCCGTATCCCTCGTAAGTCATTGTCTTATACTCGCTCTGATCCTTGCCCATAGCGTTCTTGATGGCACGCTCGATGTTGTCCTTAGGCATGTTCTCGCGCTTGCAAGTAGCGATGACCGAACGCAACGTCGGGTTGTTCTCAGGCTCCGGACCACCAGCCTTCACGGCGATGGCAATTTGCTTGCCGAGACGAGTGAAAGTCTTGGCCATGTGGCCCCAACGCTTCAGTTTGGCGGCCTTGCGGTATTCAAATGCTCTTCCCATTGGTAATATGTATTTGTTTTATTGTTATTATCTGAGTTGTGCCCCCAGTTTCGACTGGAGATTGGTGATTATCTTCTGCATGACGGCATCTATCTGCTTGTCGCCCAGAGTCTTTGCGTCATCCTGCAGCATAAAGTTCACGGCATACGACTTCTTGCCCTCGGGGAGGTTCTTGCCCTCATAGACATCGAAAAGCGACACCTCGCGCACCAGTTTCTTGTCTGCCGCATAAGCGATTTGCTCGATGGCGGCAAACTCCACCGACTTGTCGAGGAGCAGGGCAAGGTCGCGGCTCACGGCTGGGAATTTGCTTATCTCGCTATAAGTCACCTTGGCGTTGCGCACCGCCTTCATCAGGTTATTCCAGTTGATGTCGGCGAAATAGACGGGAGCGTCGATGTCGAAGACATGAGTCACCTTCTTAGCCACAACACCCATCTGCACTATGCTCTTGCCACCACGATTCTGGATGTCGATGCCGCTTGAGAACACATCGTTCCTGCACTCAGCGAAGACCGTTGCGCCCAAGGGTAGACCGAGGCGCATGAGGATGTTCAAAACATGCGCCTTGAGCATATAAAACGAAGAGTCCTCGTCGGCATGTGCCCACGAACCCTCGATGTGCTTGCCTGTCATCCACAGTCCGCAGTGGTAGTCCTCGCTGTAGGCATCAAGTACATGCTTGATTACCTCAGGGTCGCGGCTGCTGCTCACGCCTGGAATGATGTCGGCACAGCGACGCTCCTCTGTAAAGTAATAGCAGTTGCCGAATTCAAAGAACGAGAGATTGGCACTCTTGTGGTTAATATTGCGCGCAATGCTCTCAAGACCGCCGAAAAGCAATGTCTGGCGCATCACGCTAAGATCCTGACTGAGAGGATTGAGCAGGCGCACGCAACGCTCTGAGGGATAAGCATCCGTCAGCCCTGCGTAGTAAGATGCCTTGGAAAGCGAGTTGTTGAGAATCTCGTTGAAGCCACAGCCTACAAGTTGTTCCGAAACGATGTTCTGCAACTTGAAACTACGGTCCACGTCGCCCTTGACACTCAGACTGCTCTTGACACTCGTCGGAATCTCAATGTTGTTGTAGCCGTAAATGCGCAGGATATCCTCGACCACGTCGCAGGGACGTTGAACATCGACGCGGTAGGCGGGAACTGTGAGGTGCAAACCCTCGGCGTCCTCGCCATCGATGACCATCTCCAACGAAGAAACGATGCTCTTTACCGTGGCGACGGGAATATCCTTGCCTATAAGGCTATTGACGTAGTCGTAACGCAAGTCCACCTTGAAGTCGGGCAGAGGATTGGGGTAGATATCGACAATGTCCATAGCCACCTCACCGCCAGCAAGTT
>JABUTZ010000004.1:49732-57129 GCA_021443415.1 Bacteroidaceae bacterium
GAGTTCTCGACAATGACTTCGATGGGCAGGGCATTGCTCTCGACACGGAAGCCATCGCACGAAGGACGATGGATGGCCGTCTGGATGCCATTCTGCAATAGATAGGCATAGAGGTCGCGCGCCACACCGTAGTGTGAGCAAGCATCGGCGCGGTTGGGCGTGATGTCCACCTCGATGACATAGTCGCTCTCGATGTTGTAGTACTTGGCCGCCGGGGTGCCCGGCACTGCATCGGCAGGAAGCACGATGATGCCATCGTGGCTTGTCCCTATCCCAATCTCATCCTCGGCACAAATCATGCCGTTACTCTCGATGCCACGCAGTTTCGAACGCTTGATGACAAACTCGTTGTCGCCATCGTAGAGTTTGGTGCCGAGAGTGGCGACAATGACCTTTTGCGAGGCGGCCACGTTGGGTGCTCCGCATACAATCTGCTGAATCTCCGGCGTACCGATGTTGACGGTGCAGACGTGCATGTGGTCGCTATTGGGATGCGGCTCGCAGGTGAGCACCTCGCCCACGACGATACCTTCCAGTCCGCCGCGGATAGCCTGCACCTCCTCGACGCCTCCCACCTCGAGGCCGATGCTCGTGAGAGCCGCGGCCACCTCGTCGGGTGAGAGTGAGAAGTCGACGTATTCCTTAAGCCATTTATATGATATGTTCATTGTTTGGGATTATTGGGTTAGGGGTTGGGGGTTAGGTGGTAACAAAAAACCCGGGCTTAGTGTCGCCCGGGCTTAGTGTTAGGTTACGTCCTCTTATTTCACCTGGGCAACGATAGCCTTGAAGGTGTCGGGGTTGTTCACTGCGAGGTCGGCGAGAGCCTTGCGGTTGAGCTCGATGCCAGCCTTGTGCAGGGCACCCATGAGACGGCTGTAGTTCATTCCCTCTGCCTGGGCGGCAGCACTGATGCGCTGAATCCACAGAGCGCGGAAATTGCGCTTCTTGGCGCGGCGGTCGCGGAAAGCGTAAGTAAGACCTTTCTCCCAAGTGTTCTTGGCAACGGTCCATACATTCTTGCGGGCACCAAAGTAACCTCTGGTCAGGCCCAGTATCTTCTTTCTCTTGGCACGTGAAGCCACGTGATTGACTGATCTTGGCATAGTAGTACTTTTTTAGAGGTTAATAATTGGTTTAGCGCATGCAGAGCAAGTCACGCACCTGCTTCATGTTCTCGGTCACAACGATAGCGTCGTGCACGAGGTTACGCTTCTGCTTCTTTGTCTTCTTGGTGAGGATGTGGCTGTGGTAAGCGTGGTGACGCTTCACCTTGCCGGTACCTGTGAGCACGAAACGCTTTTTCGCACCACTGTTTGTTTTTACTTTTGGCATTTTTTTGTTTTGTTATTTGTTAATATTAAGCGGTGGGACGCAAATTACCAGGCGTCTCGCACACGCAGTGTTCTTATACCTTATTATATTATAGGAGATATCAGTCGTCGAAATCCTCACCCTCGACCTTCGGACCAGTGTATTCCTTGCGCTCTTTCTGCTTGGGCTGCGCCTTTACGGGAACTGGTTCCTCGATGTCGTCATCATCGTCGTCGATGGTTTCCGCCTTCTTGGCCGGTTGCTTCTTCGGAGCGAGGAAGAGGAACATGCGTTTGCCCTCGAGCACTGGCATCTGCTCCACCTTGCCCCATTCCTCGAGGTCGTTGGCGAAACGGAGGAGGAGAACCTCGCCCTGTTCCTTAAAGAGGATGCTGCGACCTTTGAAGAACACGTATGCCTTCACCTTGTCGCCCTCCTCGAGGAAGCCACGCGCATGCTTCAACTTGAAGTTGTAGTCATGCTCGTCGGTCTGCGGTCCGAAGCGAATCTCCTTAACCTCAACCTTCACTTGCTTCGCCTTCATCTCCTTTTGCTTCTTCTTCTGCTGGTAGATGAACTTGCTGTAGTCAATCAAGCGGCACACAGGCGGCTCTGCGTTAGGCGAAATCTCCACGAGATCGACACCCTGCGCCTCTGCCATCTGCAACGCCCGTCCTGTCGAAACGACTTGGCTTTCAATGCCATCACCAACGATACGTACCTCACGGACACGGATTTGTCCGTTCACGCGGTACTGCTGTTTCATGTTGTCCTTCTTCAAGTGGAGGTTGTGGTTTTAAGTTTGTATTTCTGGCGGAACGATGCGCCGGTTGGCGCACCATCCCGTTTCAGCGTGCAAAGTTAATACTTATTTGTCATATTTTCAACTTCTTCAACGATTTTCTTTGCAAAATCGTCGATTTTCATGCTTCCGAGGTCGTTTCCGCCCTGCTGACGTACGCTGACAGTGCCATCGGCGGCCTCTTTCTCGCCCACAATGACCATGTAGGGAATGCGCTTGAGCTCGTTGTCGCGAATCTTACGACCAATCTTCTCGTTGCGGTCATCGACCACGGCGCGGACACCTGCGGCATCGAGACGCGCGAGCACCTCCAGGGCATAGTCGTTGTGTTTCTCGCTCACGGGCAGGATGGCAACTTGGTCGGGAGTGAGCCAAAGCGGGAACTTGCCCATCGTATGCTCGATGAGGACGGCGCAGAAGCGCTCCATCGAACCGAACGGCGCACGGTGAATCATCACGGGACGATGTTTCTGGTTATCCTCGCCAGTGTATTCAAGTTGGAAACGCTCGGGCAGGTTGTAGTCCACCTGGATTGTACCCAACTGCCAGCGACGGCCAAGGGCATCCTTGACCATGAAGTCAAGCTTCGGACCATAGAAAGCCGCCTCGCCCGTCTCCTTGCGGTAAGGGAGTCCTTTCTCCTCGCAAGCTTCGATGATGGCGCTTTCGGCTGCCTCCCAAACCTCATCGGAACCGATGTACTTCTCCTTGTTGTTGGGATCGCGGAGAGACACCTGAGCCTCGAAGTTCTTGAAGTCAAGGGCATTGAAGAGAATCTCGATAATCTCCATGACGCGGATGAACTCACCCTTCACCTGATCGGGACGGCAGTAGAGGTGCGCATCGTCCTGAGTGAACGAACGAACACGCGTCAGTCCGTGGAGTTCACCGCTCTGCTCGTAGCGATAGACAGTGCCAAACTCTGCGAGACGGAGAGGCAGGTCCTTGTAAGACCGCGGTTTCCAAGCGAAAATCTCGCAGTGGTGAGGGCAGTTCATCGGTTTGAGCAGATATTCCTCGCCCTCTTCGGGAGTGGTTATGGGACGGAACGAGTCCTTGCCGTAGTGAGCCCAGTGGCCAGAGGTGACGTAGAGGTTCTTTCCGCCGATGTGCGGAGTCATCACCTGCTGGTAGCCATAGCGCTTCTGGATTTTTTTAAGGAAGTCCTCGAGGCGCAGACGAAGCTGTGTGCCCTTGGGCAACCACATGGGAAGACCCTTGCCCACACGCTCGGAGAACATGAAGAGTTCCATCTCCTTGCCAATCTTGCGATGGTCACGCTTCTTGGCCTCCTCTAGCAGAATGAGATACTCGTCCAGGAGTTTTTTCTTCGGGAACGTGATGGCATAAAGGCGGGTCATCATCGGACGCTTTTCGTCACCGCGCCAGTAAGCGCTGCTGACAGCCGTCACCTTGACAGCCTTGATGGGAGCCGTATTCATGAGGTGCGGGCCACGGCAGAGGTCGGTGAAAGCACCCTGCGTGTAAGTAGAGATATGGCCATCCTCAAGGTCGGCAATCAGTTCGTTCTTATATGTCTGACCATGGTCGCCGAACCACTTGAGAGCATCCTGCTTGGAAATGGACGCACGCACGACGTCCTCGCCCTTGCGCGCCAGTTCCATCATCTTGTCCTCAATGGCCTTGAAGTCGCCCTCGCGAAGAGTTACACCCTCGGCGGGCATCACGTCATAGTAGAAACCATTCTCAATGGCCGGACCGATGCCGAACTGCATGCCGGGATAGAGTTCCTGAAGAGCCTCCGCCATGAGGTGAGCCGACGTGTGCCAAAAGGCGTGTTTGCCCTCAGCGTCATCCCACTTGTAGAGATTTATCGTTGAATCCTCGGTGATGGGACGGTTGAGTTCCGTCGTCACACCGTTCACACCAGCCGCCAGCACATCCTGTGCCAGTCGGGGCGAGATGCTTTCAGCAATCTGCAGACCAGTGACACCAGCCTCGTACTCACGAACGCTGCCGTCGGGGAAAGTAATTTTTATCATTGTACAAATAATGATTAGTGTTTGCTAATTGGAAAAGCCGCACAGGAATTAGTTGGCGGCGGTAAACTCGCCAAGGAAACGCACATCGTTCTCCGAGAACATGCGCAGGTCCTTGACCTGATACTTGAGGTTTGTGATGCGCTCGATACCCATGCCGAATGCGTAGCCCGTATAGACTGTGCTGTCAATGCCGTTAGCTTCGAGGACAGCGGGGTCAACCATACCGCAACCAAGTATCTCAACCCAGCCCGTGTGCTTGCAGAACGAGCAACCCTTGCCACCGCATAGATGGCACGAGATATCCATCTCCGCACTGGGCTCAGTGAACGGGAAATAACTCGGACGCAGACGAATCTGTGTGCTTTCGCCGAACATCTCGCGGGCGAACTGCAGGAGTACCTGCTTAAGGTCGGTGAAGCTCACATTGCGGTCGATATAGAGGCCCTCGACTTGATGGAAGAAGCAGTGAGCACGGGCGGAAATGGCCTCGTTGCGATAGACGCGACCCGGGCAGATGACGCGGATGGGCGGCTGGTTGCGCTCCATGACGCGAGCCTGAACACTGCTCGTATGCGAGCGGAGAATGATGTCGGGATGCGCCTCGACGAAGAATGTGTCCTGCATGTCGCGTGCCGGATGGTCGTCGGCAAAGTTCATCGACGAATATACATGCCAGTCATCCTCCACCTCAGGACCTTCGGCGAGGGTGAATCCCAGATGGGAGAATATATCCACAATCTCGTTCTTGACGATGGTGAGCGGATGGCGTGCACCGAGGGCTATGGGATATGCGGTGCGCGAGAGATCAATGTCGGCAGTAGCAGTCTCGGTGGTAGCCACCTTCTCCTTGAGAGCCGCAATGCGCTCCTGCGCAAGAGTCTTAAGTTCGTTGATTCGGACACCCACCTCGCGCTTCATCTCTGCCGGCACATTGCGGAAATCCGCCATCAGGTCGTTGACCGAACCCTTCTTGCCCAAATACTTGATGCGAAGAGCCTCGACCTGCTCCGCCGTCTCGGCAGTCAGCGTCTCAATCTCCGCCATCAAAGCTGATATTTTCTCAATCATAAGTCACTTATAATTACATAATCTTTGCAAAATTACAAAAAATTACCGATACATCGCACACGCAAAACATTTTTTGTGTAATTTTGCACGATTTTTGAAGGATTGCATGCAAGCAAGATTGTTTTTCGTTGCCATGGCCATCGTGGTGATGGCGAGCGGTTGCGGTAATGTCAGGACGACCGACAGCACGGAAGAAGATGTTGTCGATTCGCTCGACATCATCCTCGCGACCGACTCGTTGTTTGCCGAATACGACGAAAAGGCGGAAGAGGCTGGCAACCTGCCACGGACTGTAGATGAGACGTTCGAGGACTTCATCTTCAACTTTGCCAGCAGGGAGAGGTTCCAGAAGGCGCGAATCACATTCCCCTTGCACCTGCGTGCCTTTGACGACGACATGGTGATATATAAAGAGGAGTGGCAGTATCAGGAGTTGTTCGGCGGAAGAGACTTCTACACTGTTTTCTTCAGTTCGATGGAACAGTCGGAGATAGAGAAAGACAGCAAGGTGGAAGCCGTGGATTTCGAGAACATCAATCTGACCGACTCAGTTGTCAAGACGTTGCATTTCGACAAGCAGGAAGGACTGTGGAAACTCACGAAACAGACGCTTAGTGCCATAGAGAAGCACCCGTTGCACGACTTTCTGCAGTTCTACGGCCGTTTTGCCAGCGACTCGCTGTTCAGGCATAGTGCCTTGCAGAACAGCATACAGTATGTGACCACCGACCCGGAGGACGAGTTCACGCATATCGAAGGCACGATAAGCGCCGAGCAATGGGATACGTTCGCGCCAGAGTTGCCAAGGGGCGAGATAACGAATATCAACTACGGGCAGCCGCTGGCACGGAGCCGTGAGATCGTATTGCTGAAACGTGGCATCGCAAACGGCATGTATGACGAGTTGCACTTCCACAACGGCGAGCGAGGCTGGAAACTAAACTATTATGAGAATTGATGGAGATACGAGAATCATATAACCTGAAAGAAAGCAACACCTTTGGCATCAAGGCGACCGCGCAGTACTACGCCGAATATGCAAATGTGAGCGAGTTGCGCCAGGTGCTTGCATGGCGCAAGGAAAATTGCCCTTATGCCCCATTGTTGCCAATCGGCGAAGGCAGCAATCTGCTGTTCACGACACCGACATACAGAGGACTTGTAATCAAAGCCGCCAAGCAAAGTGCAGAGAACGTGATGATAGCCGATGGCGGTCGAGTGACCGTGTGGGGCGGTGTGAAGATGGATGAGTTTATCGCGTGGAGCATAAGGCATAATCTTTACGGACTGGAAAATCTTTCTCACATACCTGGCACCGTAGGTGCGTCGGCAGTGCAGAACATCGGAGCGTACGGAACGGAAGTGAGCCAGTACATAGACACCGTGCGAGCCATCGACGTAGAGACACTAAAAGAGAGGACATTCGACAAGGAAGAGTGTGCGTACGCATACCGTGACAGTCATTTCAAACACCACAGGCACTGGATAGTTACCAGTGTGACATACATGTTGTCGCCAACGTTCACCCCAAATCTGAAATATGGCAATATCGCTTCGCTCATCGCCAATCAAGAGCCTACGGCACAGGAGGTGCGAGAGGCGGTGATAGCCGCACGCGAGTCGAAGTTGCCCGACCCGAAAGTGCAGGGCAATGCAGGCAGTTTCTTCATGAACCCCATCGTGGGGATACAGGAATACAACAACCTGGCAAGCGAATACGGGTTTGTACCCCACTACCCTGCTCCGGGTTCCGGGCAGACGAAGTTGTCAGCCGCATGGCTGATAGAGCAAGCAGGCTGGAAGGGACGCGCATTAGGCAATGCAGCTGTGAGTGAGAAACACTCATTGATACTTGTCAACACAGGCAGGGCAAAAGGACGGGACGTCGTCATGCTATGCAAAGCCATTCAAAACGATGTCCGCAATCAGTTTGGCATAGACTTGATTCCCGAAGTCAACTTTCTGTAACATCAGTTTTACAGAATTTCTATATTGTGCGGAAAGGTCTTCGCATAGCCTCCTTGATTCCCTCTACACTATCGTAGAAGCGGATGCCGTGATTTGCTATCAACGAACAATCCATCGTCAGGTTTCTCGCTTGGTCGGCAAACCTTTCCTCGTCTGCAAGAATCCATTCAGTTGGGTTCTTTATTGACCTATGGGTCAAATTGCGTGGTGAAACATGGCGTAATCCCTTGCAGACACTGGGA
>JABUTZ010000004.1:58326-64599 GCA_021443415.1 Bacteroidaceae bacterium
AATGAGAGAATAATAGGCAATATATTTCACCACGCAATTTGACCTATAGAAACATAGTAAAAACACCACGCAAATTGACCTATACGCCAGAAATTTATTGCTAATTTTGCAACCACGGTTACTGCAACCGTGGTTGCAAAATGCTTACAACTGACAACCAGTATGTTACGGTCACATTTTATCTGTCAGAAATCATAGGAACTGTGCGAAATAGACAGGGAGGGCGGTTATCGCTCCATCCTTGCGTAGGTCCTTGGTGTAGACGAGATATTGCTGCTTGATGCGAGCATGATATTTGGCGAAGAAAGCATCGAGCGAGGCATGGCGGTTGTAGCTGGACGACTTCACCTCAATCGGGTCTAACTTGTCACCGTCGGGAAGAAGGAAGTCAACCTCGTAGTTGTGCTTGCCATCGTCCGTCGGGAAGGTGTGGTAATAAAGCTCGTAGCCAGACGCTCGGATTATCTGTGCCATGACATTCTCATAGACGTAGCCGAGGTTGGCCGGTAATTTGTCACCAAGAAGTTTCTCGTAGATGACATTCTCGGTGAAGGTCTTGTCCCAGAAGGCAAGTGTGACAAACAAGCCCGTGTCGCAGACATACATCTTGTACGCATCCTTGTTCATCGTCTGCGCCATACCCACGTTGGGGTCATCGACATGATAGGCGATGTTCACCACCATCGAGTCTTCCATGTCGGAAACGGTCTCCGCCAACCGGACACGGCGTCCTCCGTCGGTGGCGGTTGCCACGACATAACGCGAGGCATTGCCCATCAACTGGCTCGGTATGGCATGAAACATCTTGGCGGCATTGCCACTGCGGTCTATCTTGTTGAAGTCTTTCTCATACAACCTGATTATGCTGCGTTTCATCCGGTCAACCTTCGCAAGGTTCTTCTCCTCAATGTATGTAACCACAGCCTGTGGCATACCGCCCACGAGCATGTAGAGCCTGAAGTCGCGCATCATATTTCTGTTCGCCTCGTCGCCCATCCCCTTCCTCTTCTCGAAAAATTGGCGAAGCAACGTCACAGACACTTTGTCGCCCAACGCCCAACGAAACTCCTCGTAGTCGAGTGGATAGAGTGTCACTTCCTCCTCCTCGCTGGGGATTACGATGTCCTTGACGTTCTGTCGGATGGAAAGCAGCGAGCCTGTCTCAAGATAATCGTACCTGCTATCCTCAACAAGATATTTTATCGCCTGCCGTGCCTTGGGGCAGAGTTGCACCTCATCAAAGATGATTAGCGACTGACGTCTCTTCAGTTCCACGTCGTAAATCATCTGAAGGCGCATGAAGATATAGTCGAGGTCGGAGATGTCCTCGAAAAGCGTAGGCACCTCCTTCGGACATTTTGCGAAGTCAATTGCGATGAACGACTCGTACTCGTTCATGCCGAACTCACGTGCCACCGTTGACTTGCCCACACGGCGCGCTCCCTTAATCAAAAGGGCGGTCTGTCCGTTGCTCTCATTCTTCCACTCGAGGAGCTTTTTGTAGATTTTGCGTTCAAAAACCATTGTTTCAATCTTTTACGACTGCAAAATTATAACTTTTGGTTGAAATCTCAAAATCTTTTTCCCAAAAAGTGGCTGTTTTCTCAAAATCTTTTTCCCAAAAAATGGCTGTTTTCTCAAAATCTTTTTCCCAAAAAGTGGCTGGAATCTCAAAATCTTGCTGACCGAATTGTGCAAAAAAAATGCAGCGCCGGGGGCTGATGCCCGGCGCTGCATTGCCTTTATGCGGGATGCAAGAGATTACTGAACGCGGACGCGCTTCTCCTCGGTGCGGAACTTGCGCACGTTGTAGGGCTCCTTCTTGGTGCCGATACCGCTGACGGTGACGATGCTCACGCGGTTCTCGTCGTTGGTGGGGAAGGGCTGGACGGTGTCGCCGAACGACTCGCTGGTGATGACGCTGGGGTCAACGCCGAGGGCTACGATGGCGTCGACGGTGCCCTTGCGGCGCTGCTCGGAATACTTCTTGTTGATGCGGGGAGTACCCGTGCCCTTGTCGGCGTAAGCCTTGACGTCGATCTTCACGTCGCGGTGGCTCTTGATGAACTCAGCCACCTTGTTCATCTCCGCCTGGGCGCTCTCGTTGGTGGCAAAGCCACGCAGGGGGAAGTGAACCTGGAAGTCAAAGCTCTCGGCGACCTCGACATCCTTGTAGGCCTTCTCGTTGTACCAGATGGTGTCCACGCGAGTCTCCCAGATCTCCTCGACAACGGGAACGGGAACGGGAACTACGACAGGCTCCTCCTTGACCTTCCTGTGGCCGAACTTGACGGCGAGACCAACCATGGCGTAGCCCTGCCAGTCGAACGAGTTAGAGGCCTTGCTGTTGAAGCGGTCGCTGAGGGCGTTGGCGCCGGCCTCGAGGTTGACGTCGATGTACTTGCCGAGGTCGAAGTTGAACTGCATGGCGAGGCGCAGGTTGTGGCTCAGCATGTCGTCGGCCCAAGCCTTCGAGCAGTCCTCGGTGTAGCCCGAGAAGTCGCCCAGCTTGTTGTTCCAACCGTAGGTGACACCCACACCGCCGATCAGCACGGCGTTGAAGAGGCAACGCTGACGGCCGGTGAAGAGGTTAGAGAGGTTGATGAGCAGGTCGAGGTTGCCAGTGAAGTGGTTGTACTCATAGGTCTTGTCGATGCTGGGCAGACCGGCCTTGGTCCAGATGCCCGAACCAGTGAGGCGCGCACCTACGACGGGCGAGAAGTAAGCGCCGAACGACAACTGGCCGATGGGCGTGATGTTCTTCTTGAGACCCATGGGGGTGAACATCGTCTGCACACCGCCCTGTACACCCACGAACATGTAGGGGTAGTTGTAATACTTCTGTTTCTTCTCCTGCTCGGTCTGAGCGGCGGCTGTCAGCGTGGCGCAAATCATCACCAGGACAGCCATCATGCGTGTTAGTTTCATTGAGTTTATGTTTTTGATTAGTTGCTATTAATGCAAAATTTCGGCAAATTTATGATTTTTTTGCTATCCGACAAAATATTTTGAACTATTTTTCACATTATATGATGCAAATGAGTGTGCAAACGAAAAAAATGACTAACTTTGTAGGGGTGTTCCGCGGACAAACCGCGGAGACGACAGACCGCTGACCACAAATTCATCAAACATGGGTGCATTGACTATCAGGAAAGTTGAGACGAAGCGCGATCTGACGCGTTTCATCAACTTCAACACCGAGCTGTACAAGGACAGCCCATACGCGGTGCCGTATCTCTTCCAGGACGTGTGGAACACGTTCGACCGCAAGAAGAACGCCGCCTTCGACTTCTGCGAATGCGACTGGTTTCTCGCCGAGCGCGACGGCAAGCTGGTGGGCTGCGTGTGCGCCATCATCAACCACCGCGCCAACGAGCGATGGAACGTGCGCAACGTGCGCTTCGGATGGTTCGACATGATCGACGACGAGGAGGTGGCGAACGCACTCATCCGCACCGTCGAGCAGTGGGGCAAGGAGCGCGGCATGACGCACATCACGGGACCGCTGGGCATCACCGACATGGACCCCGAGGGCATGCTCGTAGAGGGCTACGAGGAACTGGGCACGATGGCCACCATCTACAACTTCCCCTACTACGTCGACCACATGGTGCGACTGGGATTCAAGAAGGAGACCGATTGGCTCGAACGACTCGTCACCGTACCGACGAAGGAGAACCCGGCGCGCAGCGAGAAGTTCTTCCGCATCGCAGAGATAGTGGGCAAGCGGTTCAACCTGCGCGCCCTGCACTTCAAGAACACCAAGCAGATCATCGACGAGGGCTGGGGGCTGAAGGTCTTCCACCTGGTCAATCGCGCCTACGACAGCCTCTTTGGTTTCAGCCAGATGACCGACCGCCAGTGCGAGCAGTACGTCAACCAGTACATACCCTTCATCGACGTGCGCTCGATAGCCTTGATTGTCAACGACAAGAACGAACTGGTGGCTATGGGCGCGGGCATGCCGAGCCTCTCGCACGCCCTGCAGAAAGGAAGGGGCAAGCTGTTCCCCTTCGGCTGGTGGCACCTCTTCAAGACGCTCTACCTCAAGCAGTACCCCGACACGATCGACCTGCTGCTCATCGCCGTGGCACCCGAATACCAGGGCAAGGGCGTCAACGCGCTCATCTTCGCCGACCTCATCCAGCGCATCGGCTCGATGGGCTTCAAGTACGCCGAGGTGCACCCCGTGCTCGAGGACAACAACAAGTGCGGCGACCAGTGGGACTACGTCGAGACCCGCGTCTACAAGCGCCGCCGCTGCTGGATAAAAAAGATTGACGACTGACCGAATGGAAGAACTCATACAACCGACTCAACCCGCCGTCTCCTACGACGAGGAAAACATCAAGACGCTCGAGGGCGTGGAGCATATCCGCATGCGCCCAGGCATGTACATAGGCAAGCTGGGCGACGGCTCGCACCCCGAGGACGGCATCTACGTGCTGCTCAAGGAGGTGATAGACAACTCGATAGACGAGTTTCGCATGAATGCGGGCAAGCGCATCGAGGTGACCATCGACGAGCACCTGCGCGTCTCGGTGCGCGACTACGGACGCGGCATCCCCCAGGGCAAGCTCATCGAGGCGGTGAGCGTGCTCAACACGGGCGGCAAATACGACTCCAAGGCCTTCCACAAGAGCGTGGGACTGAACGGCGTGGGCGTGAAGGCGGTCAACGCCCTCTCCCTGCGCTTCGAGGCGTGCTCGTTCCGCGAGGGGCGCAAGCGCCACGTCTTCTTCGCCTGCGGCAAGCTGCAGGACGACACGACCGAGGAGACGGACGAGGAGAACGGCACCTACATATTCTTCGAGCCGGACAACAGCCTGTTCAAGAACTACGCCTTCCGCGACGAGTACGTGGAGAACATGCTGCGCAACTACACCTACCTGAACAACGGGCTGGTCATCGTCTACAACGGACGGCGCATAGCGAGCCGCAACGGACTCTCCGACCTGCTCACCGACCGCATGTCGGCGACGGCTCTCTACGAGATCGTCCACCTCAAGGGCGAGGACATCGAGATCGCGTTCACCCACACGGACGAGCACGGCGAGATGTACTACTCCTTCGTCAACGGCCAGCACACCATCCAGGGCGGCACCCACCAGGCGGCGTTCAAGAAGCACATAGCCGAGACGATAAAGACATTCTCGGGCAAGGGCTTCGAATACAACGACATACGCAACGGACTCGTGGCGGCGGTGGCTGTCAACATCGAGGAACCGATGTTCGAGAGCCAGACGAAGATCAAGCTGGGCTCGCTCACGACGGCCCCCGAGGGGGGCGTGTCGATAGACAAGTTCATCGGCGACTTCGTCCACGAGCAGGTGGACAACTTCCTCCACCGCAACCCCGAGGTCGCCGAGGTCATCCTCCAAAAGGCGACGAGCAGCGAGCGCGAGCGCAAGGCGATGGCGGGAGTGGCGAAGCTGGCGCGCGAGCGCAACAAGAAGGCGACGCTCCACAACCCCAAGCTGCGCGACTGCCACGTCCACCTCAACGACGCCAAGGGCGACCTCAAGGAGGCTTCGTCGATCTTCATCACCGAGGGCCTTTCGGCGAGCGGCAGCATCACGAAGAGCCGCAACGTGGACACGCAGGCGGTGTTCAGCCTGCGCGGAAAACCGCTCAACTGCTTCGGACTGACCAAGGAGATCGTATACAAGAACGAGGAGTTCAGCCTCCTCCAGTCGGCCCTCAACATCGAGGACGGACTCGACGGACTGCGCTACAACAAGGTGATCATCGCCACCGATGCCGATGTCGACGGCATGCACATACGCCTGCTCATGCTGACGTTCTTCCTGCAGTTCTTCCCCGAACTGATCAAGACGGGGCATGTCTATATCCTCCAGACTCCTCTCTTCCGCGTGCGCAAGAAGAAGGGGCGCGAGTATGTGACGCGCTACTGCTACAACGACGACGAGCGCACGTCGGCAATCCGCGAACTGGGTCCCGACCCCGAGATCACGCGATTCAAAGGTCTCGGCGAGATCTCGCCCGACGAGTTCAAGTATTTCATCGGCGAGGAGATGCGCCTCGAACCCGTCGACATCCACCACCACGACAAGCCCAACGACCTCATGCAGTACTACATGGGGGCCAACACCGCCGAGCGCCAGCAGTTCATCATCGACAACCTCGTCATCGAAGAGGATCACAAGGAAGACTTTGAGTTAGAGGAGAGAGTGTAGAGTGTAGAGTGTAGAGTGTAGAGTGTAGAGTGTAGATTGTAGATTGTAAAGAATAAAGTATAAAGAATAAAGA
>JABUTZ010000004.1:65003-66739 GCA_021443415.1 Bacteroidaceae bacterium
GAGTGTAGAGTGTAGAGTGTAGAGTGTAGAGTGTAGAGTGTAGAGTGTAGAGTGTAAAAGCCTTTTCGTTATTTCGAAATCTTCGCCGTGCGTCGTTATAACGTTATATCGATATATCGTTTGTCGACGAGAGAAAATTCCGTGTTAATCTGTGTCAAAATTCCGTGTTAATCTGTGGCTCTTGTGAGTATCTTGCAGACCTCATCCTGGAACGCCCTGCCCATGGCGCCTTCGCGTAGGCCTTGGTTGATGATGGCGAAGCAGAGGAGGTGGCCCTCGGCGCTCGTGGTGTAGCCGGCGAGGGAGGAGACGGCGTAGAGCGAACCCGTCTTCGCCTGCACGTTGCCCTCGGCGGTGGTGCCCTTGCAGCGCTTGCGCAGGGTGCCGTCGACACCCATCACGGGGAGCGACGAGCGGAAGAGCGCGAACCACGGCTGTGTGGCGGCGTGGTTGAGCAGGCGGCAGAGGAGTTCGGGCGTGGCATAGTTGTAGAGCGAGCGTCCGCTGCCGTCGGCGATGCGGTAGTTGTAGGCGGAGAGCCCGAGGCGCGAGCAGAGCGCCTCGAAAGCGTCGTCGATGGTCGCGAGCGACGGACGGGCGCCGGGGGCGAGCAGCCCCAGCTGGTGCAGCATCGCCTCGGCATACAGGTTGTCGCTGTTCTTCATCATCGGCACGAGGACGTCCTCCCAGCGGTGACCGATGCGGGCGACGAGGCGCATGCCGTCGCGCATCTCGCCCACGGCGGGCACGGCGGCGAAGCGGCTGTCGGCAGAGGACGAAACCGCCGGGTTGCTGCCAGCGGAGCCTGATGCGGCGGCTGAGCGGCCGGCGGGTGCGGCGGCGATGGCGGCCTCGGCATCGATGATAGTCCGCGGAGCCGTGCGCTCGAGGTTGCGGCGTATGGTGCCCGTCACACGTATCTTGCGGCTGGCGAACGCCTTGCGCAGGTCGGCGACGAAGGGCACCTCGGGCTGCTGGCGCCATGCGAGGCGCGACGAGCCGCGTCCTCCGCGGGCGGCGCCGCTGCCATTGTAGCTGAAAGGTGTCATCGCCTCGTTGGCGTCGTCCCAGCACCAGCCCTCGCCCCAGCGCGTGGTGTCGGCGAGCGAGACATCGAGACGTATGTCCTTGACCTCGCGTATGCCCTGCCCCGCCAGTGTGTCGGCGAGGGCGCAGAGGTCGGCGTAGGCGAGCAGGGGGTCCATGCCGCCCGCGAGGATGAGGTTGGGCGTCTTCGAGGGCTTGACGGCCAGCGTCTTGCCCGTGCGCTCCACGTCGTTCATGTCCACCCAGCAACGCAGGGCGAAGCAGTCGGGATGGCCCATGACAGCGGTCATCGCCGTGACGGCGGTGATGACCTTCATGGTAGACGCCGGGCGCATGCGCTGGCGCAGCCCGCGCTCAAAGACGACGGTGCCCGCGGTGAGGTCGAAGACGCACATGCCCACCTGCGTCTCGCCGAGCAGAGCCAAACCGCAGAGCGAGTCGAGCGCACTCTGCGTGCGCCCCGTCCAGTCGGCGGAATATGCCTTGACTGGAGCGGCCACGGCCACGCGCACCGTGTCGTGCACCGTGACCACGCGCTCCCTGATCACCGTGCGCGTCTTGCAGCCCGCCAGCAGCGCCAGCGCGCAGACTATAAGCAGTCCTCTCCTCACCTCACTTACCTTTATAAATATTATTCAAGTTTCGCTTGTTTCACAATCTCACTTGAGACTACAGACTTCTGACTACAG
>JABUTZ010000004.1:67686-69218 GCA_021443415.1 Bacteroidaceae bacterium
AACGTGATGACCGGCATCTACACCGGCCGCTCGCCCAAGGACAAGTACATCGTGATGGACGAGACCTCGAAGAACACCGTGTGGTGGACTTCCGACGAGTACAAGAACGACAACCACCCCATGTCGGAGGACGTGTGGGCGCAGGTGAAGGCCCTCGCACAGAAGGAGCTCTGCAACAAGAACCTCTACGTGGTCGACGCCTTCTGCGGCGCCAACAAGGACACCCGCATGGCCGTCCGCTTCATCGTTGAGGTGGCTTGGCAGGCACATTTCGTGAAGAACATGTTCATCCAGCCCACAGCCGAGGAGCTCGCCAGCTTCGAGCCCAACTTCGTCATCTACAACGCCTCGAAGGCCAAGGTTGAGAACTACAAGGAGCTGGGTCTGAACTCGGAGACTTGCGTAGCGTTCAACGTGACCAGCCGCGAGCAGGTGATCATCAACACATGGTACGGCGGCGAGATGAAGAAGGGCATGTTCTCGATGATGAACTACTACCTGCCCCTCCAGGGCATCGCTTCGATGCACTGCTCGGCCAACTGCGACATGGAGGGCAAGAACACCGCCATCTTCTTCGGTCTCTCTGGCACCGGCAAGACCACTCTCTCGACCGACCCGAAGCGTCGCCTGATCGGTGACGACGAGCACGGCTGGGACGACAACGGCGTGTTCAACTTCGAGGGCGGCTGCTACGCCAAGGTTATCAACCTCTCTAAGGAGAACGAGCCCGACATCTACGGAGCCATCAAGCGCGACGCCCTGCTCGAGAACGTGACCGTGGCCGAGGACGGCAAGATCGACTTCAACGACAAGTCGGTGACCGAGAACACCCGCGTCTCTTACCCCATCAACCACATCAACAACATCCAGCCCGGATCGAGCGCTCCCGCAGCCAAGAACGTCATCTTCCTGTCTGCCGACGCATTCGGCGTGCTGCCTCCCGTGTCTATCCTGACTCCCGAGCAGACCCAGTACTACTTCCTGAGCGGCTTCACAGCCAAGCTGGCTGGCACCGAGCGCGGCATCACCGAGCCCACCCCGACCTTCTCGGCTTGCTTCGGCCAGGCATTCCTCGAGCTGCACCCCACAAAGTACGCTGAGGAACTCGTGAAGAAGATGGTCGCCAACGGCGCCAAGGCCTACCTGGTTAACACCGGCTGGAACGGCACAGGCAAGCGCATCTCAATTCCTGACACTCGCGGCATCATCGACGCCATCCTCGACGGCAGCATCCTGAAGGCCGAGACGAAGAAGATCCCGATGTTCGACTTCGAGGTTCCGACCTCTCTGCCGAAGGTGAACCCCGCCATCCTCGACCCGCGCGACACCTACGCCACCGCCGCCGAGTGGGAGGAGAAGGCCAAGGACCTCGCCGCCCGCTTCCAGAAGAACTTCACCAAGTACACCACCAACGAGGCAGGCAAGGCTCTCGTTGCCGCCGGTCCCCAGCTCTAATTCCTTAGGGCATAACACAAATGAAGTGGATGCACCACAACAGGTGCATCCACTCTTTTTTTGTGCACGCCATACAA
>JABUTZ010000004.1:69370-87433 GCA_021443415.1 Bacteroidaceae bacterium
AAATGAAGTGGATGCACCACAACAGGTGCATCCACTCTTTTTTTGTGCACGCCATACAAGCAAGCGCAATGCGCATAATAAAAGGTGGAGCCGCACACAGTGCGCTCCACCTTTTCAAATCCTCCCCCCATCTCGGGGGGAGTTAGAGGGGGGCTCCCCTCCCCCCATTTCGGAGGGAGGCGGAGGGGGGCATTACTTCACCACCTTCTTGCCGTTGACGATGAACAGGCCGTGGTCGGAGTAGCGGGCGTGACGGCCCTGGAGGTCATAGACGACGCCGTTGCGGGCGGTGCGGTCGGACTTGACAGACTCGATGGCGCTGGGCACGTAGTCCTTGTTGTACACCTCGGTGTCGTTGCCGAAGGCGTCGGCGGCCATGATGCGGATGTTGGTCTTGTTCAGGCCGTACTTGGAAACCACATTGGCGGGGATGGTGAACGTCGGGGTGTTGGCGAAGTAAACGAGTTCGCCGTCGTAGTTGTACACCTTGAAGCCCATGGCACCCTCGCCGTCCACGATGTTCGGCTTCAGGGTCGTCGTGCCGTAGCAGTTCTTGAGAGTGTAGCCTGCGGCGGGCGTGTAGTTCTTCTCCATGTAGTCGAGGTACATGCCGAGCGTTCCCTCGGTGCCCACGCTGTTGTCGCCGCCGCCGTTCAGGGCCGAGCGCATGGTGCCTGCGGGCGCACCGGGATAGGTGGCGGGAGTCTGGCGGATGCGGTCGTCGATGAAGCCGATGTTGAGGTACTTCTTCTCGAACGACTGGCAGTACTCGAGCGAGCTCTTGATCATCGTCGAGGTCGAGTAGAGGTAGTACTGCGAGTAGTCGTCGATGAACTTGCACTCGACGTCACCCTTCTTGGTGTCGTTGATGACGGGGTCGAAGAAGCCGTACATCTGGAAGAACTCCGACAGGTCGGCGTTGGCGGCCTCGCAGCACACCTCGGCGAAGTGGAGGTAGTCCTTCGATGCGGGCACGAGCTGTCCGTTCTTGTGCTCGAGGGGCTTGCTGCGCATGATGTTGAACACCTTGGGGAAGAACTCGGTGTCGCGTCCGGCGAGGTGGAAGAACTGATAGAGCTTCCAGTACATCTGCGTCTTGCACCAGATGCCCAGTTCCATCCAGTTCTTGCGCTCGGCGTAGTTGGGGATGAGCTCGCTCAGCGCCACACCGCGGCTCATCGCGGCGCCCATCTTGTAGATGACGGCGTTAGAGAAGACGTTGTTCGACACCTCGGTGCAGCCCACCATATTGAAGAGGTTCTGGTGGTCGTGGCCGAACTCATGTGCGGGTCCCCACTGGTTGCCGCCGTTGCTCAGGACGCGGGTGCTGAGGATGTCGCCCAGCGTGCCCCAGTTGTAGTATGTGCCGTAGCTCGTGGCGTACATGTACGAGCTGCCGAGGTCGGTGCCGAGGGCCGTCCATACGTTGCGGTAGCGGTTCTCGATGTTGGGCAGGTAGGCGTTGGTGATACCCATGAGCTCCTGCTCCCACTTCGGGATGTTGTTGTAGAACTCGGCTATGTTCTTGATTGCCTTGGGGTTCTGCGAGAGGATGACGCTCGAGGGCCAGTTGCCCACTACGTGGCTGCCCTTGAGGAAGACGCGTCCGTGCTTGAGCATGTCGCTCGCCACCATGTCCGCCCAGTCGCTGTCGGTCATGTCGCGCGTCAGGTCGTAGTAACCGTTCAGCACACCGCCCTCGATGTGTATCTTCATGTCCTTGAACTTGTCGAGGTAGTAGGCGGGGTTGTTCTCGGCGCTGTTGATCTCATAATATATAAAGAGGTCTTGTGTGCGCTTCACCAAGATCAGGTTCATGCCCTGCTTGAGGGCGATCTGCTCGCCCGTGCGCGGGTTCTCGCGCTCGCCTCCCTCGGTCAGCTCGACCTTGAGGGTGGCGTTGGCGGGACAGGGTTCGGCAAGGAAGAGAGCGATGATGTCACCCTCGTCGCCGCTGATGCCGGTCGGGTTGCTCAGGCGGCTCATCACGTAGCTCATGCCTACCACCCAGCACATCTCCGTCGACTTCGAGTAGACCTTATAGTCAGCCACGCGGAAGAACTTCTCCCAGTTTTTGCCGCCCTTGCTCAGCTGCCATGAGTCGTTGCGTATCTTGAGGCACATGTCCTTGAGCATCGCGGGCAGGGTGCTGATGGCGTTGTTGAACTCGTCGTCGCCCATCGCCTTGGCGGCATCGGTGAGCTCCGAGTACGACTTGTCGGTGAAGAGGCCGTTGAGCACGGTCTCGTACTTGCTGATGTTAGACACCATCTGGTTGTACTCGTTCTGCTTCTCGACCACCTTGGCGTACTCGGCCTTGGCGGCCGCCAGCTTGTCGGCGTCGAGCGAGGGCACCTCGCAGAGGAGCCACTCCGAGGCGGTCACCTCGTCGCCGCCCACATACCAGTTGACGAGTGTCTGCGTGCTGTTCATGTGGAGGGCGTAGCTGCCGAATGTGAAGTTGAAGTACTTGTTGACGCTGCTCACCGCCGCGTTGACAGAGACGTTGTAGGTGGTGCCGGCGGCGTTGGTGGTCGCCCATGCGCTCTGGCCCGTGCCCGAGGCGATGTACTTCTCGCTGACGGCTCCCTGGAGACGGAAGCCCGTGCCTGTCTTCACCGCCTTCCACACCTGCGTGTAGTCGTTCTCGTCGAGAGCCTTGCCATAGACGGCGTTCTCGATGTAGCGGTCGTAGACGTAGTTGCCGCGTGTCTCGTTGTAGAGGCGGTAGTACTTGCCGTCCTCGACGGAGGTGGCGTAGGGCGAGTTCTCGCGCAGGATCTTGAGCACCTCCTCCTCGGTGATGTCCGCCACCTTGGCCATCTGCCATGCGTTGCCGCCCTCGGTGAGCCCGCCTGTCCAGCCGCACACCTTCTGTCCGGCGTTGCCGCGGTCGTTGAGATAGATGTCGTCATAGCCGAAAGCCCACTGGTCGCCGCTGTTGACGCCCGTGAGCACCTGCAGTGTCTTGGCGGTGGTCACGTCGACGTTCTTCGATGGAGCCTGGACGATGTTGTGCGTCGAGTTGTTGATGAGCATGTAGCCGCCCGAGGTCGGATAGACGATCCACTTGGCCGCATCGCTGACCGAAGCCGCCTGGAGGACGGCCATGCCGCTCTCGTACATGTACTTGCCGCTGCGCACGTTCTTCAGCGTGGCGATGCGGGGCGACTCGATGGCTGCCTCCTCGAAGGCCCACCAGCTTCCTGCGTCGTCCTTGGCGTAGAGGAGCACGCCGGTGCCGGCGCTGTTGCTGCACACGCCGAGCGCGGTGTTTGTCGAGTGGACGAGGTTGTATGCCGTCTGTCCGTCGTAGGTGCCCTTGGTGATGGCGAACGCCGTCGGTGTCGAGCCCACGGTCACAGCCTGGTTGGACGACGCCGTGGCGGCGCGCAGCTTGTTGGCTGTGATGCCTGCGTTCTGGTAGCCCACGTTGGTGAACGATGCGTTGCCCGCCGTGTTGTTGGTGAACGTCCAGAACTGACGCTCGGTGTTCTCCTTGGCCTGCAGCACGAGTGTTGCCGACTGGGTCTCCTGTGTGGTGAGGTAGTTGCCGCTGCGCACGTTTCTGATGCGGTACTGCTTGCCCACCTCCGGTGCCGACTGCGCCCACACGGTGCCGATGCCCATCAGGCATGCCAGTGCGAGAGCCGCCGCTCTCATCTTGTTAGCAATTGTTTTCATTGTGTTGTGTTTTAGTATTGGTTAATTTTTTTCTGATTATTGTCAATATACCACCTTCTTGCCTCCGACGACATTCACGCCGCGCGAGGTCTTGTGGAGACGGCGACCCGAGAGATCGTAGATGGCGCCGGCGTTGCGGTCGCTGGCACGCACGGCGTCGATGGCGCTGGGGACGTAGTCCTTGTTGTACACCTCGCTGTCGTTGCCGAAGGCGTCGGCGGCGACGATGCGCACGTTGGTCTTGTTGAGCTTGTGGCGCGAGACAACGGCCGCGGGCACGGTGAACTCGGGTGTGTTGGCGAAGTAGACGAGCTCGCCGTCGTAGTCGTAGAGTTTGAAGCCCATGGCTCCCACGCCGCCCACGATGCTCACCTGCATCGTCGAGCCCACCACGCAGGTGGCGAGCGTGTAGCCCTTGGCGGGAGTGTAGTTATCCTCCATGTAGTCGAGGTACATGCCGAGGGTGCCCTCGCTGCCCACTCCGTTCGCGCCGCCGCCGTTGAGCGCCGAGCGCATGGTGCCTGCGGGCGCGCCGGGATAGGTGGCGGGTGTCTGGCGGATGCGGTCGTCGATAAAGCCGATGTTGAGGTACTTCTTCTCGTAAGCCGCGCAGCGCGCCTTGGTAGCCTCGATCATGTCCTGCGTGCAGTAGAGGTAGTAGGTCGAGTAGTCGTCCACCTTCTTGCATGCCTTGCCGCCGAACTGCGTGTCGGTCTTGAGTTCGTCGAAGAAGCCGTACATCTGGAAGAACTCCGAGAGGTCGGCGTCAGCCGCCTCGCAGCACACCTCTACGAAGTGGAGGTAGTCGTCGCTCGCGGGCACGAGACAGCCGTTCTCGTGCTTGAGCGGGTTGCGGCGCATGATGGCGAACACCTTCTGGTAGAACTGCGGGTCGCGTCCGGCGAGGTGGAAGAACTCGTAGAGCTTCCAGTACATCTGCGTCTTGCACCAGATGCCGATCTCAATCCAGTGGTTGCGCGAGGCGTAGTTGGGCATGAGCTGGCTCAGGGCCACGCCACGGCTCATCGCCGCTCCCATCTTGTATACCACGAGGTTGGCGAAGAGGTTGTTCGACACCTCGGTGCAGCCCACCATGTTGAACAGCTCCTGGTGGTTGTGGCCGAACTCGTGCGAGGGTCCCCACTGCAGTCCGCCGTTGGTCAGTATGCTGGGGCTCAGGATGTCGGTCAGCGTGTTCCAGTTGAAATAGGTGCCGTAGCTCGTGGCGTACATGTACGAGCCGGGGGCGAGCTCGGTGCCGTTGGCGACGTAGATGTTGTTGAAGCGCTTGGAGATGCCGGGCATGTGGGCGTCGTCGATGCCCATGAGCTCGCGGTCCCAGCCGACGATGTTGTTGTAGAACTCCGCCATCGCCTTGATCGACGTGGGGTTCTTGTCCAAGAGGATGCTCGTGGGCCAGCTGCCTACCACCTTGTCGCCCTTGAGGAAGACGCGTCCGTGGCGGAGCATGCCGCTCGCCACCATGTCCGCCCACTCGTCGTCGGTCATGCCGCGCGTGAGGTCGAAGTAGCCGTTGGTGCGTCCGCCCTCGATGTGCACGCGTATGTCGGGATAGGCACTGAGGTAGTTGGCGGGAGTGTCATCGGTGCTGTTGATCTCATAGAGGATGAAGAGGTCGGCGCTCTGCGTCATCTTGAAGATGTTGAGTCCCTTGTTCAGGTCCATCAGCTCGCCTATCTTCACCTCGCTGCGCTCGCCGCCGTCGGTAATCTCGAGCTTGAGGCGCGCTCCGGCGGGGCAGTCATCGCCCACCATGACGGTGATGATGTCGCCGGCATAGGCGCTGATGCCCGTCGGGTTGCTCAGGCGGCTGTATTCGTTGGTGACGCCCACCACCTTGTGCATCCACTCGGCGTTGGAGTGGACTTGGTAGTCGGCGATGCGGAAGAACTCGTCGAGGTTGCGTCCGCCCGCGGTCTTGGGCCACGTGCCGTGGCGCATCTTCGTGCACATGTCGCGCAGGAGGGCGGGCAGGGCCTCCACCTTCTTGTCGAAGGCGTCGTCGCTCATCGCCTTGGCGTAGTCGCTGAACTCGGTGCAGGCGGCGTCGGTGTAGAGCTGGGCGAGCAGGGCGCTCGTCTCCGCCTGCTTGGCGAGCATGTCCTCATACTCGTGCGAGTTCTTCATGTATGCCTCAAACTCGGCGCGGGCGGCGTCGACAGCCTCCTGGTTGACGCTCTTGACGCGCACGAGGAGCCACTCGGCGGGGCTGAGCTCCTTGCTGCCGGGCACGTAGTTGTCTACGATGCCCTGTCCCGTCATGTCGAGGCAGAGGCCGTTGCCGACCATGAAGTTGAAGTAGTTGTGGATGGTGCTGTAGGCGTAGTTGACGACGGGCTCGAGCTCGGTGCCGTTCTCGGCCACCGCCTTGGCGATGTCGCTGTCCTTGGTGCCCGCCTTTATGTAGCGTCCCGTGGCGATGTTCTGCAGGTAGAACGACTCCTTGCCCACGGCCACCGCCTTCCAGACATGCGTCATGTCGCTCTCGTCGGCGGCCTCGCCGCCGATGTAGTCCTTCTGGTAGTTGTCGAAGACGTAGTAGTCGAGCACCTCGCAGTAGATGCGGAACATGTCGCCGTCCTTGACCTCCTTGAGGTATGACGACGAGCCGTGCATGATCTCCTCCACCTCCTCGGCGGTGATGGTGCCCACCTGGCTGACGGTCCAGCAACTGCCCTGGTCGTTAAGGCCCTGGTTCCAGCCACATACGAAGGTCTGCGTCTCGTTGAGGTACATGCCTCCGCTGCCGAACGCCCAGTAGGTGCCGTTGGTGTCGGCGTAGAAGACGACGGGCTCCTTGCCCATGATGACCTGCTGGCTGCGCTGGGGTGTCTGGATGTAGCTGTGGGTGGCGTTGTTGATGAACACGTATCCGCCGTCAATGTAGTACTTGATCCACTTGGCCTGGTCGGTCACCGTGGCGCTCTGCACCAGCTTGCCGTCGCTCTCGGCGATGTACTTCGACGAGCGTGCGTTCTTCAGCGTCACTATCTCTGGGGGGTAGACGACGCCCTCCTCAAAGAGGAACTGCGAGCCGTCGGCGTTCTTTGAGGCGAGGGTGAAGATGGTCGCCGCCATGTTGCTGTTGAGGCTGAGCGAGGGTGCCGCGACGGGCATGATGTTGAAGCAGGGCCAGTTGTTCCACGACACCTCGCCGAGCGTGAAGCGTCCCGTGTCGCCCTTGCCCTCGGCGCCCACGACGGCGGCTCCCGACGCGACGGCGGCGCAGGCGAGGTAGACGTCCTTGCCCTTCGATGCCCAGCCGACGTTGCGGAAACTGTATTCGCTGCCGGTCTGCTCCACCTCCCAGAGCTGGTACTCCGTGTTGAGCTCGTTCTCGTCCAAGCGGACGGTGACGGCGTCGCCGGCGTTCATCGTGACGTAGGCGGCTCCGTAGATGTTCCTGATGCGGTACTGCTTGCCCGCCGAGGGCCAGTCCGCTCCCGCCCACACCTGTGCGGCGGCGAGGCAGAACAGCGCCACAAGGGCGGTTTTCAAGCCATTGATGTTTTTCTTCATGATATTAAGGCTATTAGGTTAGGTTAGTGATTTGCTTTTTCGTCAGTTGCCTATTGACTTGCAAAGATACGAAATCGCCACCAATAAACCAAATTTTTTCGCATCTTTCTGCTGTCGCACTCCTCTCCCCCACCCCAAGCATTTGGTGGAAAACGGCAAAACGGCGAAAAAAAAATGTTTTTTTTTCAAGAGGAGGGGGGAGGGGCTGCCCTGTGCCATGCATACGCAAACCGCAGGTCCTGCGCGGGGCGGGACTTGCGGTTCGACACATTATCATCAATAATTCAGAATGTCCTGCGACAAAATCTCCCCTCCCCCCATTTCGGGGGCTTTCGGATGGGGGCTTTCGGAGGGAGTCTTTCGGTGGGGGGCTTTCGGAGGGGGGCTTTGCCTTACCAGTCCTCGCGGTCGAGGATGCCGGGCGTTGTCACGCCTTCCTGCTCGCGCACCCAGACGTCTCCGTATTCGACCTCTGTCTCACTCTGCCGGATGCTCTCGGCTACGATTTGCGCCAGGCGGATGTTCACCACATCGGCGACGGGCGAAAGATATGTCTTTTTCATAATGTATGCTTGTTGTGTTATTTTGCGTTTCTGTTTTAATTCCAAAGGTTTCCTCATCCCCTTTATCCTCTCCCCCCATTTCGGGGGGGAGTCGGAGGGGGCTTTCGGAGGGGGGCCTGGGGGCATTACTTCACCACCTTCTTGCCGTTGATGATGTAGAGACCGCGAGCGGCCTTGTTCACCTCGCGTCCGCTCAGGTCGAAGGCCTTGCCCTCGGCGGTGGCGGTGGCGGCGTTGAGCTCGACAGCCGTAGTCGGTCCGTTGCCGAAGAAGAAGGCGGGAGCGCTCGATGTGCTGCTGTAGTAAGCGCGGAAGGCGGGTATGTCTTCGTAATCCTTGAGTTTGTAGAAGCCTACGCCATCGGCGGCAGTGCCGCTGAGCACGTAGATGTTACCCGGGTTGAAATCGTCTATAAGCGTGCCCTGCAGGATGTTTGTCGACACGTCAATGTCGGCTGTCTGCAGACCGGTGTGGAGAGTGGCGGAAGTGAGAGTCTCCGACTTCAGCACGACGGCTGTCTGGGCGGGGATAATGCCCTCTGCAAGCTCGTTGAGCGTGATGTAACCAGCCGTAGCCGAGTTGGAAGCTGTGTAAGCAGTAGCACCGGCAGGCACTGCCGTAGGATAGTAGTTGTAGAACGTAGCGTAGTTGCCGGTTCCCTTGGAGTCGGCCTTGAACGTAATGGAGTTGTGGAGAGGAGCGTTGACCTCCTCAATCAAGATACCAGAGGTGAACGAATCATTGAAGAACGGAGAGTCCGTTGTGTTGAATGTACCATTCGAGAGTTGGTCAATGAGCGTGCAAGGTGTGGATGTTGCACCAACACGACCCAGGAACCTGATGTACATCAGACCGAATACGTTCTCGATTGTTCTGCCGTTCACGGCATTAATCTTAACCTGAGTGTCTGGAACATAGGTTTCCAAGCTGCTTACGCTCGCCTCGCAAGTGGCGGATGCATACAGAGCCGACTGTCCTGTACCTGCCGAACTTGTGATAGACTGCAGATAGTTGCCGTTTGCATTTACGAAGACATATTTGTCTCCCTCTTTGTGGGCGATGAACCGAGCCGTTGCGGGCAGCTTGCTGGGCATTGTAGTAACGATGGCAAGATTGCCGCTCTCGGGCTGGTTGATGTAGTGCTTGACGCCTGTCTTGCTGACAAAGGTGAATGTATATACCTTGCCGTCCTCGGGCATCTGAATCTCAGGCGATACGTAGTAAGCGTTCAGAGCAGCCTCCAGAGCCTCCTGCTTGGCAACGGTCGGAGAGCCGGCCTTGGCAGCAGCGATAGCGGCAGCGAACGTTGTGCGTGCATCGCCAACGGGATAACCAACGCCTGTCTTGGCGTAAGCAACCTCAGCCTTAGCCACCAATGCGTTGTACGTAGCCTCATCAGCCTTGCGCACCACGGTCAGCGTCTTGGCGCTGGCATCTACGACAACCTCGGTCTGGAAGCTGCCAGCATTTTCGGATGTGAATTCTGATGACAGAGGAGTCTCACCTTTAGCCACAAAAACAACGCCACCATTAACCATTTCAGTCACACCCGTGTACCCTGCCTTGCTATATGTAACCTTGGGAGTAGCCGTGATGCCTGACTCATACTGGACGGTGTAAACATCGTAGTTTGCTTCAACGTTGATTTTGTAGAGGTGGAAGCGAACATTCTTCTGGCCTGCACCTGCTCCGAGCGGGTAGACAGAGCCTTTGGTGAACACGTCGCCGTAATTGCTGCTGATAGTGAAGTAGAAGCCGAGGGCTGTCTTGTCAGTGTCGGGCGATGTGATGCCCACCTTGTTGGTGGCGAAGTTGGTGCGCGAGCCTCCCTTGCCCACTCCGTTGCCGGTTGCGAGGGTGAAGGTGGTGTTTTTTGTTGCGATGGCGTCCTTGGTGGTGCCCGACTCGCCGGTGTTGTCAATAAAGACGAGTGTGTTGAGTGCGGTCTGGTCGCTGGTTGTCTGCAAGTCGTACAGGTCTCCGTTGTGGCTTACGCCGTCGCTGATATTGACAGTCTTGAAGAACTTGTTGTACTCAGTAGAAACCCATCCTGGACCTACATACTGAATCTGGTACCAGCCAGATGTGAGGTTGTCGATGTCGGTTGCCTCAGCGGGTGTGACCACCTGGGCGCGCAGACCACCCATCCCGCAGAGCAGGACAAGCATTGAGAGTAAAAGTTTTTTCATCTTTCTTGTTTTTTTTTTATTGTTTAATTTAGTTTTATCTATTGATTTACAATCCATTAAAGGGGGGGGGCAACACCCTCGCTCCGCCCCTTTTTCGCCCGGAGGCCACTATGCATTATTCATGCAAAATTACAAATTTCCCCCATTCCCGCCAAATTTTTTCAAGTTTTTTTCCATGAATTTTGGAAAATCAAGATATTATGCTTAACTCTGCTCTATATTATTACATATAATGCTCGAAGGGAGCAGCACTAAAACCAGCCCGATGGCGGACTGACATGTACAGCGTGGAATATACCAACAATCTACACCGTATATTCAATAAGGTCAAAATACATCATTCGGGAATTGAGATGCTCGTTCTCGTCCATACCGAATGTGGCACGCTCCTCCTCCTCTGAAGAATAGAGATAACGGAACTCATTCTTTTCGTAAAAAGCCAGGACATCAGGACTATTGTAAGCATCGACAACCACATAACGGCATCCGCTCTTATTGCTATGCTGGGTGAACCATTTCTTGATGTAGTCAACGATTTGCCCACCTATGCCACCACCCTTGTGATTCGTTGCCACACCCAGCCGGCCTATCAATATAGCCGGGTAACTACGTGTGCGCTTGGAGTTTGGTATCTGTCGATTCAACTTGTTACGGACTGTTCTGGAAACAAGCGATGCCTTTATACTATCATTGGCTACTGTAAACGCTCCAATAACCTTATGGGTGTCCTTTGTCTCAAAATAATATGTCTTGCCAAGTAACTGCCTGTCATATAGATAGGCGTCCTGAGCAAAAAACTCGACGAGGTCTGTATTGCCACACGAAAAACTGGTCAAATCGTCTGCCGATTCAACCATATACATGTCGCAATCGTAAATGTTGATGCGCTGCGAATCAGTCTGCATAAACCTTACGTTTCAACTTGATACTCTCGAATTGTTCGCGAGTAAGAAGGTGCAGTTGCGAGCGCTGCGGGTGCAATGCGTTCTCATCAGCCTCGCGCACAAAGCGTTCCGCCGCCGCTCCCTCCAACACAGGTATTGCTCTTATCTCAAGTGCCATAATCGTTCTCTTTTTGTGTTTCGTTATGCAAAGTTACGCAGTAAAACTCACCCCGCCAAATTTTTCTGCGGATTTTTGCCGCTCGAGGGTCAAATGACACCGCTACCCCATGAACTGGGCGGCATGGAGGGCGGTGACGGTGGGGGCGAAGGACTGACAGACAGGGTCGTTGCTGAGGACAAAGGCATGGAGGAGGGGCTTGTCGAGAATGTCGGCGACGACTTGAAAGTGGCGCGCATCGGTGGCGGCGACGTGCTCGGTGAGCTTGATCTCGAAGGCATAGTAGCCCTCCTGCGTCTCCACGAGAAGGTCCACCTCGCGGCCATCGGCAGTGCGCAGATGATAGAAACGGGCGTCGGGAGCCACCTGGCGAGCCTGCTTGAACAGCTCCGCCACCACAAGGCTCTCAAACTCAGCTCCTCCGGGCATCGCCTGCTTGCCGAGCACAGCCTGCAGGATGCCATGGTCGAGGTAGTGCACCTTGGGCGACTTGACGAGGCGACGCTGCTCGTTGCGCTCCCACGGGCGCAGGGTGATGGTCTGATAGCTGAGCTCGAGATACTGGAGATAGCGCTTGACGGTGGTGGCGCTCATGCCGATATGCGTGGCGAGCGAAGTGATGTTGCAGAGCGAACCCGTCTGAAGCGCCATCGCCTGCTGGAGACGGCTGTAGGGCTCGAGGTCCTGCATGGCGGCGAGGTCGCGCACATCGCGCTCCAGGTAGGTGCGCACATAGTCGCGCAGCCACTGCCGACGGTCGTCGTCGGTGCGCCGCTCGTCGGTGAGGGCAGGATAACCGCCCCATCGCTGGTAGTGCTCCCAGGCTCGCATCTTGACGGCATAGCGAGGGTCGAGGAGGAAGACGGGATGGAGGACTGGCATCTCGCCCGTCGCGAGCAAGGTCTGCCAGGGCGAGTCGCCCACCTCGTCGTCGGCACTCTCGGTCTCGAGCTCGGGCAGGGTGAGCGGATAAATCTCCTCGATGGTGCAACGTCCCGCCAGACTCTCGCGCACCTTGTTCAATAACAGCAACTGGCTGGAGCCAAGCAGGATGTAGCGCGGCTCCTCCCACTGGTCATAGACCGACTTGATGCTCTCGACCAGTTGCGGCCGTTTCTGCACCTCGTCGAGCGCCGCCTTGGGATAGAGCGTGCGCCACTGCGCGGCGGTGAGCAGGCACAGGCCGTTCGCCGCCACGGGGTCCTCAATCGAGAGATAGTCGTAGTCGCTCAGACAGGTGCGCACCAAGGTTGTCTTCCCCGTCTGGCGCGCTCCCGTCAGTACTGTGATGCGTCCGTTCACTCCGTCCGCCGTCCTCCGCAGTCGCTCGGATACATAACGTGCTTTCATACGCGACATTCTGTTTTACGTGTTTCCGACTGCAAAGATAATACGTTTTTTTGATATAACCCCGCAAATCCTACACGAAATGTTGAATTTACACCGAAAATCCACCACGAAATGTTGGATTTACACCGCAAATCCACCACGAAAAGGTGGATTTACACCGCAAATCCACCACGGAATGTTGGATTTTACGCCAGAATCCAACATCCCGTGGGGGTGGGGTGAGTCAGAGCCGGTAGCCGAGGGAGATGGTGAAGACTGAGTTGCGGCCTTGCTCGCGAGTGCCGTCGGTGTAGGTGATATCGTAGAGCTTGGTGACGCCGAGGTTGTAGCGGAAATCGACGATGAAGCCGCTGATCTCGTAGGAAATGCCGAAGGGAATGGAGAGGTCGAATGTCTTCAGCTGGTTAAGAAACCCTTCGCTATCGAAGGTATTGCCATAGCCGCTGATTGACTTGCGCACCATGAAGCCCGGCTGCACGCCGGTCTTGAGGGCGAGTCCCTTGACGGGGTAGAACTGGAAGAGGATGGGAACGTTGATGTAGTCGAGGTTCATGTGGATGGCGGCTCCCTTCGCCTTCTCGCCCTGCTGGACGAAGCCCAGTCCGGCGCTGACGGCCATGTTGTCGGTCAGCGCGTAGTCGCCCTCGATGTAGATGGCGAAACCGGTGCGCCACACGCCCTCGTTGTCGTTGGTGATGTTGGAGATGGAGGCGCCGGCGCGGAACGAGGCTCCGAACTCGCCCTCCTCATGCTGTGCGCTCGCCGCCAGGGAGCAGGCCAGCGCAACGATCATAATCAATGTCTTTTTCATTTTTTTGGGGGTTGATGGGTTGGGGGGTTAAGGGTTTAAGGGTTAAGTTTGCAAAAGTTGAGTTTTGAAATTTATATTGAGCTCCCAAAGGTAATCCTTTATTCTCTACACTCTACACTCTACACTCTACACTCTAATCNCCCAAAGGTAATCCTTTATTCTCTACACTCTACACTCTACACTCTAATCAGAACGTCATCATGAACATGGCGTAGAAGCGGTTGTTGCGCACCTGCGGCTGTCCCTCGAAGTTGCGGCGCACGTGGACGTACTCGGCGGCGGCGCTGAAGAGGTCGCTGATGCGCCATACGGCGGTGGCGGTCAGCGACATGCCGCGGCGCGTGTGCTCGTCGAACTCCGTGGTCGACTTCGAGAGGTAGCGGTCGGTGTAGTTGCGGAAGCCGCTGAACTGCCCCGTGACGAAGAGGTTGGGCAGGATGTCGTACTGGGCCGCGAACATGCCGCCGATCGAGTAGGTGGCGCGCATGCGGCCGGCATGGCCGGGGTCATCGTAGGGCACGAGGTCGAGCTCGTCCTTGTCGTTGCCCACCATGTAGTTGGCTATCGCCCGTCCGCCCTGGAACATGCCGTAGAGCGTCACGGGGCCCATCTTGCACTTGCCCGTCAGCTTGGCTCCCCAGCCGAAATCGTAGCGGTTGTCGTCGGTGGCCCAGTCGTAGTGGTTGATGGTGCGCAGCACGCCCGACAGGCGCAGGTGGGCGTCCTGGTTCCACGAGTACTGGAAGTAGAAGGGAATGTCGGGCACGCGCTGGTTGATCTGGAGGATCTTGGTCTGCTTATCCAGCGACAGGCTGTCCGCGCAGTAGCGCGTGTAGTCGGCTCGCGGCAGCTCAACGCCCACACCCATGGTGAGGTGCTTGCTGAGGGCTCGCTGATAGTTGATCTGCACACAGCTGTGCGCTCCGCTCGAGCAGATGCCGTCGTCGGTGATCATGAACGGGTCGGCGCCGCGGTCGTTGTAGAGGCTCGACGTGTAGCCGCAGAGGAAGTTGCGGTAGCGCATGTAGATATGCCCAGCCTTGACGCGGTAGGAGTTGTTGTTCTCGGCGTCGAGGTCGAGGCGCACGAAGAGACCCACCTGGTTGTCGCTGTGGGGGAAGCCGATGATGTTGAAGTAGAGGTTGCTCGAGCCAGCCGACATCTGGAAGAGGTGGCGGTTGCCGCGCCACACGTCCTCGAGCAGGCTCACACCCGTCGACTGGGGGTTCTGGACGGGGTTGCCCAAGTCGTAGGAGGCGGTGAAGCGCAGTCGCGCACCCGTGCTGAAGAAGAAGCGGCCACCGTAGCCCACGACGGCGAAGTGGGGCTCGTACTTGAACTCGGGTTCGATGGGCGTGTTCTCGAGCAGCGTCTTGTAGAGACGGGCGCTGTCGTTGAGGTTGACTCTGTTCTTCTTGCCGATGAACGAATAGACGCCGTCCTTCTGGGCGCTTGCCGTCATCGCCGTCGCGAGGAGGGCGATGATGAGGGCGAGACATTTTTTTGCTTTCATGTGTATCCGGTTGTTTTTTTGTTTCTCAGAACGACACGCAGAACGAGCCGCCGACGGTGAACTGATGCATGGGGCGGTCGACGGTCGAGGTGTATGGCTCGGGGGGGGCGGACGCGTAGGTGTCCCACATCTTCGTGACAAACTGCAAGGGGTCGTAGGTCATCGTGTAGCGCTTGCTCGCGTAGTCGTAGTCGGCGAAGACGCGGAAGGCGAACGACGACTTGTGGGCGTAGGAGAGGGAGACACCCGTGCCGTAGGTCATCGTGTTGTCGCCCGTGATGTTGGCGAGCGTCCACCGGTGGCTCCAGGGTTCGTCGACGAGCGAGGTGGCGGGGCTCTTCGCGGGGTCGGTCACCACGCGCCGCGGTCCCGAGTAGTCGCCGCTCACGTCGAGGTCGGTGATGATGCTGCGTCCGACGAGCAGCTTGCCTCCGAGGGCGAAGCGGCGGCTCAGGGGATAGTTGAAATAGACTCCCGCCGTGGCGGTGAACTCGCTGAGGTGGTCGCTGTCAATGACGAAGTGCGAGTTGTCGTAGTCGACGGCGCCCTTGGCGGGGTCTTCGAGCACCCAGTCGCGGTCGAACCGGCGTATGCTGCCGTCCACGGCGTCGGCGAGGTCGCCGAAGCCATCGACGGGTGTCGTGCGCATGCGCAGGCGGCCGCCCACGCCGACGTATTTGTGGAAGAAGTATGCCGCCTCGACTCCCACCACGGTCGACATCTTGAAGCGCATAGGGATGGAGAAATCGCCAGCGGCGGCATCCCGGAAGTCGAACGTGAGGTCGCGCCCGCCAAAGCCCACGCCCATGTCGAGGGCGAAGAACGAGGGGTGACGGTAGAAGTCGTTGAGGTCGTCGAGGTCGGTGCGCCGCAGCCCCTTGCCCTTGAAGATGAGGTCGCAGAGCCCGTACGCGAGCTCGGTGCTGAGGATGCCTATGCCCGCACCGGCGATGACGTCGCTCACCCAGTGGCGGTTGTTGAGCACGCGGAGCACTCCCGTCGCCGTAGCCACCGTGTAGCCCGCCACCGAGTACCAGGGGCTGTGCGTCAGGCCGTACTCCTTGTGCAGGATGGTGGCTCCCGCGAAGACGGTGGCTGTGTGGCCCGAGGGGAACGAGTTGGCGGTGGAGCCGTCGGGGCGCATCTCCTTGACGCTGTATTTGAGCGAGTTGGCGAGGGCCGCCATGATGGCGTAGGACATGCCGGCGCTCGCGAGGTAGCGAAGCCAGTCGCTGCGCCCGTCAACGCCCGCGAGCTTGAGTCCCGTGACGGCGACGAGGGGGGCGTACTGTATGTAGTCATCCACATCCGTGTGGAAACTTGTCAGCAGGCGGTTGCGGGCGTGCAGGGGGTTGGGGTCGGACGTGTTTTGCCTGAACTCCTCCTTCTTCGAGCGTATGATGAGACTGGCGGCGATGAGCGGTATGCCCACGAACGACTGGTCGTCCATGAACCGGTAGGGTTTCTCCACCTCCACGCTCTTGAAGAACCGGTACTTCGGCAACCCGCTCTCCACCGTCATCGGATTCACCAGCCGACTGTCGAAGCAGAACCGCAACACCTCGTCCTTCGCCTCATCCCGCTTGTCATCGGCATCATCGCCAACATCAGCAACGTCATGGCCAACATCAGCAACGTCATCGTCAACATCAGCAACATCATCGTCAACAGGCGAAGCCTCAGCCGCCAAAGCCAAGCCAGCGACAGTCACGGAGTCCGAGCCAGCCTCCGCCCGCAGTCCGCTGGCCAAAGCCAGCAGACAGACCATCAGACCTATCGTCCTCTTCGCCACAAGCATCGTTTCGTTGCTTTCGTCTATGATTCCCTTACTCCTCACTGCCATTTATCAAGTTAATCAGTTCCTCCTTCGGAGGCAAGAGTTTGACGAGTTCGGGCTCCACCTCGTCGGCTGTCTTGTATGTAGCCACGCCCATAGGTTGGCGGAAGTCCTGCATGATGTAATATAAAATCCAAAAGATATTCGTCCTTGAACAACCGGATGGCATGGAAAGCCTGTTTGTAGTCGGGTATTGCCTGCACGAAATTGTTGGGCAAAGAGTCTTGGTTATGGTACAGGTCATGCTTCTTAATCAGCGTAGGCAACAGCTCGGTCGTTGGCTTGTAGTTATGGCAATACCTAATGTAAAAGAGGCGCTCGTCGGTGTCCTTGGCATTCTCGATTATACGGATATGATGGGTGAAACTGATGCTCAGAAACTCCACGATGGGGAAGTCGGGACAATTCGCCAATTGCAATTGCCAAATTGTATTATGCTCATTATTAGAAGATTCCTCCAATTCGGCAATTGCGATTGCCGAATTTGCATCCAAGTGGCTCCATGCCTCGTAGAAGCTGCGCATGTTCTTGAGCTGACGGGTGCCAAAGCCACGCAGCCCCGGCAGTTCCTGCCTCAACTGATTGCTAATACCCTCGATTACGCCCATTCCCCAGTTTTTGTCGCGGGTGTTGGTGGAGAGAAAGCGCCCGATGCCATAGTACAATGCCAGTTGTTCCTGGTTGACGGCCTTGACCGCCCGCTCCTGGCTCTGCAGTATTGCCCGTCGTATTTGACCGACGGCAGAGGAGATTTCCCGCGATATGTTGTCTGGTGAAGGGTTCATTCTTATATCATTATTCTTTGCACTCTTTTCTCAAATCCACAATACTATACCTTTATTCTTTACACTCTACACTCTACACTCTACACTTTACACTCTACACTCTATTCTCTAATCACAGCGCGCGCGACACGGTCAGCGAGAGCGTGAACGTGTTGTTGTACTGGGGGTTGTAGAAGTTGGGCATGTAGTCCTTTACGCGCGAGGTGAGCGCATAGTAGTAGCGGGCCTCGACACCGAGGAACCACTGGGGGATGAACTCGACCTCCAGACCCAGTCCGCCCACGAGGCCGGCCTCGAAGCGGTTGTCGCGGCGGTCGTCGAACTCGCGCGAGCCCTCGACGGGGAGGGTGTAAAAGGTTTGGGGGAGGAGCTCGGGCTTGGAGAGGGTGAGGGCGTTGCCGTCATAGCTGCTTGTCGCCCAGTAGGCGACGTAGCCGCCGAGGTTGGCGTAGCCGTGCACGCGGCCCGCACCGACGCGTATGGTCGCGGTGACGGGCAGCGAGACGTAGCCGTCATGCTGGTTGTACTCGATGTTCTGCACCGAACTGTAGCTTCGCGTGAGGCGGAAGGGCTTGTTCACCCATTCGAGGTCGGCGCGCACGCCTATCCAGGGCAGGAACATGCACTGCGCCCACACTCCGGCATCGAACGTGTGACTGCCCTTGTAGCGCAGGTCGTAGGCGTACTGGGTGTTGACCGACAGGCTGTTGTACGTCCAGCCGCCTTTCA
>JABUTZ010000004.1:87875-89770 GCA_021443415.1 Bacteroidaceae bacterium
CGAAAGGCGCATAACTCCCATTCATTTACTCCCAGCGCGAAAGGCGCATAACTCCCATTCATTTGCTCCTTATATATTTTATTGCCGCCTCGATCTGGGGGTCGTGACCCTGGCGCGCCTTGGCGGTGTCGGCGGCCACCTCGAGGTCTGGCATTATACCCTCTCCCTCGTGTATCTCGCCGTGGATGTCCTTGTGCTCGCATGTCGATGAGGAGCAGACGACCGACTTGTCCATGCTGGAGGCTGGGATGCCGTAGGTGACAATGGGTGCCGCCTCGCTCAAGAGCGGGCCGTTGGCTCCGTATGTCCGCTCGCCGATGACGTAGCAGCCGCCCTCACGGCAGCGCATCGACATGGGAGTGATCTCTGCCATGCTGGCGGAGTAGAGGTTGACGAGCATCACCACGGGCACGTCCTTGCGGGTGCCCTTCGACAACTCGTGCGGGCTGACCACCAGGGGCGTCCACGGAGAGAGGTCGAGGCGTCCCAGCCCTTGCTTGGTGCGCGTGTAGCCGACGGTTGTCTCCTCATTGATGAGTGTGCCCACGAGCAGGCCAAGGTCGGAGAGGTCGCCGCCGCCATTTTCGCGCACGTCGATGACGATGCCCTTGATGTCGGCCCTCCTGAGGTCGGCGAGATATGCCTTGAACGCATCCGTGGGCGAATAATTGACGGGGATCACCTCGCCGCGCGCGTTGGTGTAACTCTGATGGTGGCCTGTACCGTAACAAAGTTCCATGGCGATCAGGAATGTGTTGAACTGCAGATAGACGATGTCGCCGTCGATGCGGGCATAGGTGAGGAACATGTTGTTCAGGCCCGTCATGCGGTGCGTCATCGTGCCGTTCGCCTCCATCGCCGTGTAGGTGTCCTCAAAGAGGGTATTGCGCTGCGCCGCGGTCAACGCGGGATGGTAGTCGGGACGCTGCTTGAGGTGCACCGAGGCGGGATTGACAACTACCGTCGGGTTGCCTTGTGCCTTGTCCCTCTCCTCTGCGGGGGCCCAGTAGTTGGTGACCTGGATGGTCATGTGGTGGTCGATGAGCGTCTCCGTGGCCTTGCTGTAGAGCTCCTGCAGCTTGGCGCTGGGGATGATGTCGCAGGAGTCCAGCTCCACGAACTGCGGGTAGAAGTCCCTGTAGACGGCGTCCCAGTCGGTCGCGTCGTCGGCGAAGAACACGTAGCCCTTGTCGATGAGTTCCCACATCACCTTGAACTGGTCCGACGGCTTGGCGATCAGCATCGTTGTCGGATTGCACACTTCGTCCGCCTCGTGCCGGCACGACCCCGTGCCGATGCCTAACGCCGCAAGGCAGACCAATAGTCCAAAAAACTTACTTCTCATGTGTATTTACTATTTGACAATTTACTATTTACAATTTGACTATATTTACGATTTGACAATTTACTATTTACAATTTATTTACGATTTTATTTATTTACGATTTTTCGTTGTTTGTTTTTTAACGCAGATTAACGCAGATGCTCTTGTAAACATTTCCGCTGAGAAAATTAACGCAGATTTTTACACTCTATGTTGGTTGTTGTTTAACGCAGATGTTCATTGACGCAGATGTTTTTCCTATGTTGGTTGTTTTTTAACGCAGATTAACGCAGATGCTCTTGTAAACATTACTGCTGAGAAAATTAACGCAGATTTTTACACTCTATGTTGGTTTTTTTTAACGCAGATTGACGCAGATGCTCCATTTGCCCCGAAGACGTTGTTGTGGCCACCGTGTCGCAAACGTCAGTTTGCGAGCATCCACCCCCGTCTCGCCTCCCAAAACTAATCCTTTATTCTTTATTCTCTATTCTTTATTCTTTAAAAAACTACCCGCTTATCACGATCAGCGTGATGTCATCCGTCTGGTGCTTGGTGCCGGCGAAGCGGC
>JABUTZ010000050.1 GCA_021443415.1 Bacteroidaceae bacterium
TTAACCTTAAATCTAATACCATGAAAAACACGATGCAAAGGTACGGACTTTTTGCCATTCTGCAAGTTTTTATGGCAAAATGTGTGCTTTTTTGGTGATTTAATTGATTTATGTCAATTTTTTGCCCAAAAAAAGTCGTGGTCAGTCAAAAAATCGTGGTTTTCGCTTACGCGCCTCCTCAATGGGTGTTAGCGCCGAATTTTGCTGTTTCTGGGCATACGCCTCGCACAATTGCCGCTGTTCGTCGGCGAGCTGGCGGCGCGCCTCGTCGGCGGTGTCGGCGGAAAGGAAGCGGTTGGCGAGAGGGGTGTTCTGCGCCGCGTCCTTGACCCAGATGACGGGACCGCCGTAGGCTGGGGCTATCTTGAGGGCTGTGTGCGTGGCGGAGGTCGTCGCACCGCCAATCATCACGGGGCAGTCGATGCCGGCCTCGCGCAGGGCGGTCACCGTGTTTACCATCTCCGTCAGACTGGGCGTGATGAGTCCGCTCAGGGCGATGATGTCGGGGCGCAGGCGCAGGGCCTCGGCGACGATGGTCTCCGGCGGCACCATGACTCCGAGGTCGGTCACGTTGTAGCCGCCGCACGACATCACCACCGCGACGATGTTCTTGCCGATGTCATGCACGTCGCCTTTTACGGTGGCTATCAGCACGTTGCCCGCGTTGTCCGACGCCGACTTGGTGGCTTCGATATGCGGCTGGAGAATGGCTACGGCCCGCTTCATCGTGCGCGCGGTCTTCACCACCTGGGGCAGGAACATGCGTCCCTCGCCAAAGAGCGCGCCCACCTCGCGCATGCCGTCCATGAGCGGTCCGTCGATGATCGACGCGGGGGTGGGGTAGGCGGTGAGCGCCTCGGCGAGGTCGGTGTCGAGATGGCTGCTGTCGCCCTGGATGAGGGCGGATTTTAGGCGTTCGGAGAGCGGTTGTTGCGGCGTCTCTGTGGTACGTTGAACGTTGTTTGAAGGTGCTTCGCGCGTTGCCGCCTGTTGGGCGTTCGCCATCTCTACGAGGCGGTCGGCGGCATCCTCGCGGCGGTTGAGCAGGACATCCTCGATGGCGACGAGCAGGGGTTGCTCGACAGACTCATAAGGAACGCGCGTGGCGGCGTTCACGATGGCCATGTTCATGCCGGCGGCGCAGGCGTGGTGGAGGAAGGCGGCGTGCATAGCCTCGCGCAGAGGGTTGTTGCCGCGGAATGAGAACGAGAGGTTGCTGATGCCTCCGCTGATCTGCACTCCGGGCAGGTGCTCGCGCATCCATGCCACGGCGCGTATGAAGTCCGCCGCGTAGGCGTTGTGCTCCGCCATGCCCGTAGCCACGGCAAGCACGTTGGGGTCAAAGATGATGTCGTGGGCGGGGATGGCGGCACGCTCCGTGAGCAGGCGATAGGCGCGCTCGGCTATCTCGATGCGACGCCCGAAGTCGGTCGCCTGCCCCTTCTCGTCGAAGAGCATCACCACCATGGCGGTGCCGAGGGCATGACACTCACGGGCATGTTCGAGGAAGACTTCCTCGCCTTCCTTGAGCGAGATGCTGTTCACTATTCCCTTGCCTTGCAGGCACTTGAGTCCTTCGATGATGACTTCCCAGCGCGACGAGTCGATCATCACGGGCACGCGGGCGGCATCGGGCTCCGAGGCGAGCAGGTTGAGGAAATGGCGCATCTCGGTGCGTGCGTCGATCAGTGCGTCGTCGAGGTTGACGTCGATGACCATGGCTCCGCGCCGCACCTGTTCGCAGGCGATGGCTACCGCCTCGTCGTAACTCTTCTCGCTGATGAGGCGCAGAAACTTGCGCGAGCCTGCCACGTTGCATCGCTCGCCTACGGCGACAAAGTCCGTCTGCGCATAGTCGCGTGCCTCAAGTCCGGAGACGACGAGCGAGGCGGCTGCGGGAGCCGCGGGACGGACGTCGCCAAACTCTTCGTCCAAGAGGCTGCGCAGGGCGGCGATGTGGGCGGGCGTGGTGCCGCAGCATCCGCCTATGATGCTCACGTTGGCCTTGCGTAGCAACTTGCGGCAAGCGTCGCGCATCGTCTCGGGCGACTCGTCGTATTCGCCGCGTGCATTGGGCAGTCCTGCGTTGGGATGGGCTGAGACTGCAAAGGGACTGACTTGCGCCAGCTCTACGAGCGAGGGGAGCATCTGCGTGGCTCCGAATCCGCAGTTGAGTCCAAGGGAGAGCAGGGGGGCGTGACTGAGCGAGGCGACGAGTGCGGGCATGGTCTGTCCCGAGAGGGTGCGCCCCGAGCGGTCGCTGACGGTGGCGCTGACCATGAGCTCCACGCGCCGTCCCGCGGCCGTCATCGCCTGTTCGGCGGCGTAGAGTGCCGCCTTGGCGTTGAGCGTGTCGAAGACGGTCTCTATCAGCAGGGCGTCCACGCCGCCTTCGATGAGCGCCTCCATCTGCTCGCGGTAGGCGGCGGCGAGTTCGTCGAACGTGATGGCGCGAGCCGCAGGGTCCTCGACGTCGGGGCTGATGCTCAGCGTCTTGTTGGTTGGTCCCACGCTGCCTGCCACAAAGCGCTGCCTGCCGTCCTTGCTGTATTCGTCTGCCAAACGGCGGGCGAGGCGAGCCGCCTCGAGGTTGATCTCGCGCACGAGGTGCTGGCAGCCGTAGTCGGCGAGCGAGACGCGCTGGGCGTTGAACGTGTTGGTGGATATGATGTCAGCTCCCGCCTCGAGGTAGGCGCGGTGGATGTCCGCCACGATGTCGGGCGAGGAGAGGCAGAGCAGGTCGTTGTTGCCCGTCTGGCGCTGGGGCAGGTTGGCGAAGCGCGCCGCGCGGTAGTGCTGTTCGGAGAGCCGACGCGCGAGGAGCATCGAGCCGAATCCGCCGTCAAGCAGCAGGCGGCCCTTCGTTTGCAGGTATGTTCTCATTCGTGTTTGCATAAATTTCCGTCCAAAGTTACATATTTTGCACACATTATATATATGCGTGGGGGTGTTTTTTGCCCTCGGACGGTAAAAAATCAAACTTTTGTTAGCGTTCTTGGTCAAAAAAGTGTATTTTTGCAGTTGGAAACAGAATTAAAACCTAAAATAACACCAAACGAAATGAACAAGAAATTTTTGACAGGCTTATTTGCGATGGCGCTGTTCGGCATGAGCGCAAGCGCCCAGCTCGAAGGAACGACCCTCGACCAGCGTATCGGCGGTTCGGAGGAACACATCAAGGAAGTGCGTGGCTGGCTCAGCCTCTTCCAGCAGGCTTGCGAGGACAAGCAGTGGACGGAGGCATACGAGAACTGGAAGAACGTCATCGAGGCGAGCCCCGTGTGCAACCTCGGCATCTACAGCAAGGGCGCCACGATGCTCTCGCAGCTGATTACCGCCGCTCCCGACAACGCCAAGAAGGCTGAGTACTTCAAGGAGATGATGGGCATGTTCGACATCCGTCTGAAGAACCTCGACGCCCTGAACTCATGGCAGACCAAGGAGAAGAACAAGACGACCGAGGGCGACGTGAAGGTCATCAAGTCATACTGGTACAGCTACTACGCTCCCTCTTGCACCAACGACTACTCGATCGGCAAGGCATACGAGATGTTCAGCGATGCCATCGAGACCGTACGCACAAAGGGTGGCAAGGACGTGCCCGCCTACGCTCTCGACATGTACATGCGCGTCAGCCACGCCCTCTATGGTGTCGACAACGCCAAGTATCGCGAGCAGTTCCTCCAGGACTACCTCTCATGCCGCGAGGTGTGCGAGATCATGCTCGAGCAGGCCAAGGAGGAGACCGACCAGGCCCGCGCCCAGAAGATTGTCGACCAGTACGACCCTGTGCTGCAGACCTGCGACGGACTCTTCGCACAGAGCGGTGCCGGCGACCGCGAGCAGATCATCGCCATCTTCACCCCCAAGGTCGAGGAGAACAAGACCAACATCGCCTACCTGAAGAAGGCACTCACGCTGATGGCTGAGAACAACTGCGACGACACCGACTGCTACTACGCCGCCGCCGAGTACGCCTACCAGATCGAGCCTACCTACGAGAGTGCCATCGGTACCGCCCAGAAGCTCTCTCTCGACAACAAGCACAGCGAGGCTGTGGAGCGCTTCAACAAGGCCATCGAGCTCGCCAGCAACGACAAGACACGCGGCACGATCGCCCTGAAGGTGGCTACCGCCATGAGCAAGCTGAAGAACTACAACGAGGCATACGCCTATCTCGACAAGGCTGTGGGCTACAACGCCGACCTCAAGGGTCGCGCCGCCTACCAGAAGGCTCAGTACCTGACTCGTCAGGATAAGTACGATGCCGCCCTCGAGGCTTGCGACGCCGCCGAGGCCGCCGACATCACTCTCCAGGGTCCCGCCAAGCGTCTGCGCGACCAGATCGCCCACGTCAAGGCTCAGATTGCCAACTACAACAAGCAGAAAGCTGAGTACGACGCCGCCAAGCGCAAGCAGCAGGAGGAGGAAGACTTCTGGAACAAGGGTAAGCAGTGATTGGCGGGAGTTAACTCGCTGCGCTCGTGGGAGTTAACTCGCTGGCGCTCGTGGGAGTTAACTCGCTGGCGCTCGTGGGAGTTAACTCGCTGGCGCTCGTGGAGTTAGCGGGAGTTAACGGAAGTTGGCTCGCTTTGCTCGCTGAAGTTAATGGAATTTAAATGGGAGTTAACGGAACTGACATTCCGTTAACTCCCATTCATTAACTCCCATTCATTAACTCCCATTCATTAACTCCCATTTATTAACTCCCAGCACCGCAGGCGCATAACTCCCATTTATTAACTCCCATTCATTAACTCCCAGCGCCCAAGGGGCGCATAACTCCCAGCCTGCCATCGGCAGGCATAACTCCCATCCAACCTCAGAACGGCAGTCCGACGGCGAAGTGGAGGGTGAAGTCGCGCTTGAAGCGGGGATGGATGATGGGGTAGTGGCCTCCCTCGTCGTCCTCGGCTGGGTTGATGGCCTTCATACCGCCATCGAGACGGAGGATGAAGTAGTTGAAGTTCAGGCGCAGTCCGATGCCGTAGGCGGCGGCTATCTCCTTCCAGAAGGTGGCGAAGCGGAACTGTCCGCCGGGCTGCTCGGCATAGTCGCGTAGGGTCCAGATGTTGCCGGCATCGATGAAGATGGCACCCTCAAACTTCCAGAACAGATGCGAGCGGAACTCCACGCTTAGGTCCAGCTTCAGGTCGCCCGTCTGGCGTATGAAGTCGATGCGTCCGTCGGTTCCCTTGAACGAGCCGGGTCCCAAGCCGCGCACGCTCCATCCGCGCACGCTGTTCGCTCCGCCACTGAAAAATCTCTTGTCGTAGGGCAGCACGTCGCTGTTGCCATAGGGGTAGGCGATGCCGAGGTAGCCGCGGAAGGCTATCGAGTTGCGGTCGTCGATGCGGTGCGTGCGGCTGTACTCGACGTCTCCTTTTATATATTGCGCGTAGGCGTTGCCGAGGAAGTGGAGGTAGCCGTCGGAGTGGATGCGGTTGTTGCTGATGGCTGAGATGGCGCGCAGCAGGTTGCCCGCCGTCTCTATCGAGCAACGGATGTCGTACGACGTGCTGCGCGCGATGTTGGTGCCCTTGACCATCGGGCGCGACGAGTACTGGTAGGTGTAGCCCCACTTCATGATGAAGATGTTCTCATAGTTGTAGCGCAGGATGGCGTTGCGGCTCGTCGCGTCGTCCAGGTAGTCGCTGCGGAACTTGTCCGAGATCCAGGGCAGGAAGATGTAGTTGAGGTCGAAGAGGTCGAGGCGGTGCTGCATGTGGCGGTTGTACTTGTACCATCGGTAGCGCAACGCCGCCGTGAGCACGTGGCGGCTGAACTCGGGACGGTCCTGGAGGTCGTACATCAGGCTCACCTCGGTCGATGCGTTCTGTATCTGCGGCTTGAAGCGGTCGATGAAGGGGAACTTGAACGAGGGGAACTTGAGCGTTGTCTCGATGCTGTACTCCTGGTAGCCGTTCTTGCCCGAATAGCCCTCCAGTCCCTTTATCGCCTCGTAGGCCGCGCGCCCCTTGAGGAGGAAGGTCTCACCGCCGTGGAAGATGTTGCGGTTCTGGTAGGTCAGGCTCACAGCCGCTCCGAGGTCGCCCGCTGTGTTCGTCGCCTCGGGCGAGAACTGCAGCGAGTGGGTCTTGGTGGTGTTCACCTGGATGGTGGCATCGATGGTGTCGGTCGAGCCGCGCTGGTTGAAGTGCACCACACTGCTGTTCACATTCGCCAGACTCGCCAGGCGGTTGTAGGTGGCTGTGACGTTCTGGTCCTTGTACAAGTCACCCTCTTTCAGCATGTTGGCTCGTGCGAGGACGGAGCGGCGAAACGACTTGTACGCCTCGTCGTTGTAGCGCACGTTACCAATCCTGAACTTGCGGTGAGCCGCCGTCTCCTTTGAGTTCGCCTCGCTGTAGGGCAGTATCTGGAGCGTGAGGGCGGCGGTGCCGAGCGCCTGTGTCGTGTCGGCGAGGAAATGCACGAAGTTGCGGTTGAACTTGTAGTATCCTTCGTTCTGATACATTGACACGATGCGCGAGCGTTCCTGTCCTAAGATGTTGAGGTCAAAGGGGATGCCTGTGTGAAGGTACGACTCGCCGGCGTTCCGCTCGTAGATCGCTTTCATCGCGCTGTCGGGAAACTCATCGTGCAGTTCGCGGACGTAGGTGCGCACCCCGGGCGTCACTTCGTAGGTGACGTGCAACTTCTTCCGCTTGCGCTCCTCCTGTTTCACTGCCACTTGCGCCCCGAGATAGCCCATTCCCTCCACCGCCAGACGCATGTTCTGCGCCGAGTTGGCCGCCTGTACCGAGTCGAAGATGACGGGTTCCTCGCCAATCTTGCGCAGCGTCTTGTTTATCCATCGCGTCGAGTCGCGGCCCTGCATGAGATAGACCCCAAGCGGCACCTTGAACAGGCTGAACCACTTGGAGTTAGGTCGCTGGGCGATGTACTCCGACAGTCCCGATGTGGAGACAGTGGGGTCGATGCTCGTCACACCTGCTCCAGCGAGCAGATGCTCCCCGTCGGGGACAAACCGCTCACTCGAGCATGCGGCGAGCACCACAGCGGCGACCGCAACAGCCATTATCTTGCGCAACTTCATCGCGTTCGAACAGAAAAGATACACAAAATTACGCTTTTCTTTTATATTATAGGTAAAAAAACGTCCATAATTTTGAAATGCGGAAAAAAAACCTTAACTTTGCGGTAAAATAACGGGAGTTATGCGCCTGCGGCGCCGGGAGTTAATGAATGGGAGTAAATGAATGGGAGTCAACCGAATGTTGCGACCATCAGGTTCTTCCGCTAACTCCACGAGCGTTAGCGAGTTAACTCCTATTTATTAACTCCAGATAACTCCAGTAAATACATAACTATGAGATTCACAGTTTCGAGCAATTTGCTCAACCAGCGCCTGCAAAACATCCGCGGTGTGATCAGCGGCAAGAACAGCCTCTTGATCCTCGACTGCTTCCTGTTCGAGTTCAACGGCAAGGTGCTCACCATCACCGCCGCCGACTGCGACAACCGCATCATCACCACCCTGGAAGTCAACGAGATTGATGTCGACGCCGCACGCATCTGCATCAATGCCAAGACCATCCTCGACACACTCAAGGAACTCTCCGACCAGCCTCTCACGTTCGAGGTGGACATAGAGCGCAATACGGTCAACGGCAAGTATAGCAACGGTGAGTTCAACATTACCTGCCAGCCCGCCAACGACTATCCCATGGCCGCCACCGTCGAGGGCGAACGCCAGGTGCTCACGATGCCCTGCGGAGCACTGCTCAACGGCATAAACCGTTGTGCCTCATGCACCAAGGAGGACGAGATTCGTCCCGTGATGAACGGTATCTTTATCGACGCCAAGCTCGCGCAGACCACCTTCGTCGCCACCGACGGCCACAAGCTGATGCGCTCGACCACGCCCAAGGCGCACACCGAGGCGGAGCATTCGGTCATCCTGCACAAGAAGGTGGCGGCTCTCCTGCGCTCGATACTCACCAAGGACGAGGGCGAGGTGACCATCAGCACCACGGGCAAGGTGGTGGAGGTGCGCACAGCCGACTACTTCCTCACGGGCAAGCTCATCGAGGGACGCTATCCCAACTACAACGCTGTGATTCCCAACGACAACCCATACAAAATCGTCATCGACCGCCAGAGCCTGCTCAGCGCCGCCAAGCGCGTCAGCCTCTTCTCGAGCCAGAGCAGCAGTCTCGTCAAGCTGCGCTTCGAGGCGGGCATGTGCACCCTCACGGGCCAGGACTACGAGTTCGCCAAGAGTGCCGAGGAGCACATCATCTGCCAGTATGACGGCCCCAACGCCATGATTGGCTTCAAGGGCAATCTGCTCATCGAGATGCTCTCGCTCGCCGACTCCCAGGAGGTTCGCATCGAGATCGCCGACCCGAGCAAGCCCGGTCTCATCATACCGCTCGACGTGCCCAACGACGAGCAGGTCCTCATGCTCCTCATGCCGATGATGGTTAAAGACTGACGCTGATGAAACTCAATCTCCAACGCCCGCTGGTCTTCTTCGACCTGGAGACCACGGGCACAAGTGTCGAGACCGACCGCATCGTCGAGATTTGTCTCATCAAGGTGATGCCCGACGGCACCGACGAGGAGCGCGTGTGGCGCGTGAACCCCGGCATGCACATCCCCGAGGAGGCGAGCCGCGTGCATGGCATCTCGGATGCCGACGTGGCTGACAAACCTCGTTTCCAGCAGCTTGCCCCCACCGTCTTCGAGTTTATGAAGGGGTGCGACTGGGCCGGTTACAACAGCAACCGCTTCGATGTCCCCATGCTCGTGGAGGAGTTCGCCCGCGCCGGCATACGCTTCGACACCAACGAGATTCGTATGATTGACGTGCAGAACATCTTCTACAAGAAAGAGCCGCGCACGCTCGTCGCCGCCCTGCGCTTCTACTGCGGCGAGAACCTCGAGAACGCCCACTCGGCGATGGCGGACACGCGTGCCACCTACAACGTGCTCAAGGCGCAGCTCGACCGCTATGCCGACGACCCCGAGATCAAGAACGATGTCGCCGCCCTCGCCGCCTACACATGCATGACGCGCAACGTCGACGTGGCGGGCAAGTTCGTCAAGAACGACAAGGACGAGACGGTGTTCGGCTTCGGCAAGTTCAAGGGCATGCCCGTCGTTCAGGTGCTGCGCGAGAACCCCGGCTACTACTCGTGGTTCATGGGGGCGGATTTCGCCCAGAACACCAAGGATGTCCTCGCCCGCATCTATTGCGCAATGAAGAAGTGAATATTGACGGGAGTTATGCGCCTTGTGGTGCTTAACTTCCGCTAACTTCTGTAAATAAATGAAAGACAAGCATATCGTACTCGGCATCACGGGTAGCATCGCCGCCTACAAGGCGGCGGCGCTCGCACGTCTGTTCGTCAAGGAGGGGGCGGAGGTGCAGGTGGTGATGACTCCCGCCGCCAAGGAGTTCATCACCCCGGTCACCATGTCGGCACTGACGGGCAAACCCGTCGTGTCGGAGTTTTTCGCCCAGCGCGACGGCACGTGGCACAGCCATGTCGACCTCGGTCTGTGGGCCGACGCCATGGTCATCGCCCCGGCCACCGCCAGCACGATAGGCAAGATGGCGCACGGCATAGCCGACAACATGCTCATAACCACCTACTTGTCTATGAAAGCTCCCGTCTTCGTCGCCCCCGCGATGGACCTCGACATGTTCGCCCATCCCTCGACGCAAGCCAACCTCCTGACCCTGCGCTCCTACGGCAACACGGTCGTCGAACCCGCCTCGGGCGAGCTTGCGAGCCACCTCATCGGCAAGGGACGCATGGAGGAGCCGGAGCGAATCCTCGAGGTGCTGAAAGCTTTTTTCAACAAACGATAGACCATGCACGGCAAGACGATACTCATCACGGCGGGTCCCACCTACGAGAAGATCGACCCCGTGCGCTTCATAGGCAACTACAGCAGTGGCAAGATGGGCTACGCACTGGCTGCCGAGGCGGCAAGGCGCGGGGCGAAGGTAGTCCTCGTCTCCGGTCCCGTCGCGCTCCCGACGCCGGAGGGCGACATCGAGCGCATCGACGTGGAGAGTGCCGCGGAGATGTACGAGGCGACGACCAGCCGTTTCCCTGAGGCTGACGCCGCCATCCTCTGTGCCGCAGTGGCAGACTTCACGCCCGACCACACAGCCACGACGAAGATCAAGCGGGGCGATGACGGCATGGTGCTCCACCTCGTGCCGACGCGCGACATAGCCGCCGCCCTCGGCGGGATGAAACGCGACGGCCAGACGCTCGTCGGTTTCGCCCTCGAGACGGACAACGAACTCTCCAACGCCCTTGGCAAGATGGAGCGCAAGCGCCTCGACATGATAGTCCTCAACTCGCTTCAGGACCCCGGTGCCGGCTTCCGCACCGACACGAACAAGGTGACCATCATCACGCACCGCAGCCAGACCGCGCTCGCACTGCAGAGCAAGGCCTCGTGCGCCTGTCATATTGTGGACGCTCTCGCATCACTAATCCATAATTCGTAATCAACTATGAGGAACGTCATGCGTCTTTTTGAGTCTTGCGTCGAGAGGAATATGCGCACACTGCGTTTATTCTTTATTCTTTATTCTTTATTCTTTGCCGCCTCGGCGGCACAGGGTCAGGAGCTCAACGCCAAGGTGACCATCAACTTCGACGCTGTGAGCAACACGAAGAACGAGGTGTTCGACGAGTTGCAGAAGCAACTCACCGAGTTTATGAACACGCGCCAGTGGACGCCCCTCCATTTTGCCCAGCGCGAGCGCATCGAGTGCTCGTTCCTCATCACCGTGGCCACCTACAGCGAGACCGACAACTCGTTCACCGCCTCGCTCATCGTCACCTCGAGCCGCCCCGTCTACGGAAGTCTCTATAAGACAACGGTTTTCTCGACCAAGGACCCCGACTTCAACTTCATGTACCAGACGCACACGCCCATCGAGTTCCGCGCCGAGTCCATCGACAACAACCTCACCGCCATGATGGCGTATTGGGCGTATATGATCATCGGTCTCGACATGGACACCTTCGCTCCGATGGGCGGCACGCCCTACCTCCGGCAGGCGGCGCAGATCGTCGATGACTCCCAGAGTCTCGGCTATCCAGGCTGGAAGGCGTTCGACAGCGGACGCAACCGCCACGCCCTTGTCAACGACTACCTCGACGGCGGACTGGAGACCTACCGTCAGCTTCATTATGACTATCACCGTTGCGCCCTCGACAGCATGCACATCGACCCTGTCAAGGGCCGCGACCGCCTCGCCACAGCCCTCCAACTGCTCAAGCGGGCGCACGAGGACAAGCCGATGTCCACGCTGCCCCAGATTTTCACCGACTTCAAGCGCGACGAGATAGTCAGCGTCTTTGCCGGTCAGGGCACACGCGAGCAGCGCGAGACCATCTACAACATCGTCTTCCCCATCAATCCTTCGCAAAACACTTATTGGGAAGAGTTGAAGAAGTAGGGCGTTGGCTTGCGATAAGTTTGTGATTTTGAGAAGACTCGATGCCTGAGAGGGCATTCAGTCATCCTCGGGCGTGCCGGCGGCTCGGAGGATGAACGTGGTGGCTCCGATGCTGACCACGGTGCCGTCGGCGATGGGGCGGCGCTCGTTGGGACGCAGGAGGGTGTTGCCGACGAAGGTGCCGGTGGCGCTGGGTGCGTCGCGCAGGAGATAGAGGAGGTCGCCGGCCTTGTCGCGCGTGACGGTAATGATGCAGTGGCGCGTGTCGACGCTGGGATCAATGGTCTCGACGGGCAGGTTGATGGCTGTGCCCCGCACGCGGCGACCGATGACGTTGTCGCCGAACCGGAGGGGGAGCACCTGCTTGAAATGGAATACGTTTTCGATGACTACGATGCTGCCGTACTCGTCGCTGTGCGCTTGCTCGTCGGGGTTGTCGTCACGCTGACGCGGGCGCAAGGCACTATGTCCCATGCGTATGGCAAACTGCTTGTTGCAGTCGGGACATTTGAAGACGAGCTGCTGACCGTCGGCGTAGCGGCTCTCGTCGAAGGTGATGTAAGTCTCGCACTTGGGGCAACGGACGCGCTTCATGGACGTTATCGTGTGGGGAGTTTCATCACCCATGCCTCGCT
>JABUTZ010000051.1:0-3706 GCA_021443415.1 Bacteroidaceae bacterium
TTCTTTTACTGACGATATTCTTCGCATTGCAGACTGCTGGCTACGGCCAGCAGTTTGTGGTGTGCGAGGTGCCCGACACCATCGACACCCACGGCCAGGACCTCTGCCTCCTGCGCCTCTCCCACTACACGCTCAAGGGCGATACGGCGACGGGTGTGATGATCGTCAGCCGCCGCATGGCGGACGCCACCTGCAAGGCGTTCCGCGAGCTCTACAACATCAAGTACCCCGTCGAGCGCATGGAGCTCGCCCAGGGCTACAAGGACGACGAGGCGTCGATGCGCGCCAACAACACGAGCGGCTACCTCTTCCGCACCATCGCCGGCACCCGCCGCCTGAGCAAGCACGCACGCGGACTCGCCCTCGACCTCAACCCCCTCTACAACCCCTGCCTCACGCTCAAGGACGGCAAGGTCTCCGACATCCAGCCGCGCACAGCCATGCGCTACGCCAACCGCCGCCAGACCTTCCCCTGCACCGTCACCCCTCAGGTCGTCGCCATCTTCAAGGGCTACGGCTTCGCATGGGGCGGCGACTGGCGCTCCAAGAAGGACTACCAGCACTTTGAGTTCAGAGAGTAGAGTGTGGAGGTCAAACGGCGTGGCCTTTGTTTTAGAAAGAGATGGAGCCGAAATTGCTATTCTATTTACGAAATTTGACAATCTTTGTCGATTTTGGCAAATAGAATAGCTGTTTATATGCAATCTATTTCCGTATTTCTACATTTTTTCGTACATTTGCACCAAGAAATTAAATCATCGATGACATGATAGAGGAAATATCTTTCAAGAACGTATTGTCTTTCAAGAACGAGGTGACACTCAGCTTTGAGGCTTTGCGGGACGAGGATTTGGCGAGCGCCCATGTCAGGGTAATGCCCAACGGGACTCGTCTGCTCCGTCTTGGTATTGTCTATGGTCCCAATGCCAGCGGCAAGTCCAACGTGCTGAAAGCCATCGAGGCATTGCACAACTTCTGGTTTGCCGAACCTCAGAACATGGATGCGATGACCATGGCAAAGCCGTTTCTCCTGGACGGCACATCATCTAAAGAACCTTCCTCGTTCGACATGAAGTTCTGGGTGGATGGCACTCGCTATTGGTACCAGCTTGCCTTGTCGCGCAACAGGGTGCGGTACGAGAAACTCTCCTACTACAAGACCGTTCAGCCAATCGCGGTGTTCGAACGACAGTTGGAGGACGAGCAGTCCGTCGTGCGCTATAACGCAAGCGTGCAGAAGATTAGCGACGAAGAGCAGAAAGCATTGTTGCTCCACTGCCTGCCGAACATGTCATTAATGGCTGCACGTGGTCATGTCAACATGAAGATGCAGCATGTCGATGCCGTTCGTGCGTGGATGCGTCGGTTCATGCCTTTGATAGCGCCAGAGCGCAATCTCTCGGGCTATAGCCGTGAGATGCTCGAAGAGAACATGGACTTCCGACGCTACATCATTGACTTCCTCGGTCAAGCCGATTTCAACATCACCGACATGCGCGTAAGGAAAGACGCGATAGGCTTTGAGCATACTGTGACTGGCGACGACGGAGAGGAACACTATGTCCTGGGCATGGAGGAACAGAGCGCAGGCACCAACCGCGTCCTGGGTGTGGAGGCTGCCGTATATGATGCCATACAGCGAAACACCCTCCTTATGGTTGACGAGATGGAAGCATCGCTCCATCCCGAGCTGATGGAATACGTCATACAGCAGTTCCTGCGCGCCGACAGCAACAGTCAGTTGTTGCTTACCACTCATTACGATGGATTGCTGCGTCAGATTGATGACCTTATCCGAAAGGACAATGTGTGGTTTGTGGAGAAAGACAAGTCGGGCGTATCGGATCTCTATTCACTTGCCGATTTCAAAGGTTTGTCGCGCATGTCACCCAACGGCGTCTGCAACGCCTATCGTCACGGGCAATTCGGAGCCCACCCCAATATCTGATTGCTATGGCACGCAAAGACAGGAAACTGAAAGAGATACGTCCGTCCATGCCAGTGGTGATAGGTGCAGGCATAACGGAGCAGTGGTATTTCACGCACCTCAAAGCACTGAAGAAACTCCAGATACAGATACGTCCCCGCTTCTTTGGCAACGAACACATACAGGCTTTGACGAAGAGAGTGGAACATGTGCTTTCTACCGAGGGACGCGCCGTCGTGGTGTTCGATAAAGATGTGCAGGCTTGGGACTCAGGCGAGAAAGCTCGCTACGAGGCTTTCATCAAACGCTACGGCAAGGACCGACGAGTCGCAATATGCGACAGCATGCCATCAATAGAATATTGGTTCCTGCTTCATTATCTCAACACCAACCGTTACTACGGCACGTCAAAGGCCGTCGTCGAGGAACTGCTGCGCTTCATACCCAAGTTTGAAAAGACAGACCGCTTTCTTCATGCCCGGAAATGGGTGGAAGAACTCTGTGCTGACGGCAAACTCGAACTTGCCACAGAGCGTGCGTTGGCATTTGGCGACGAAGGCGAATCATACACCAACATCCCAAACTTGTTTTTGACTTAGGCACCATCGAAAGTGTATCTGGGAAGCCCCGTAGCACCCATCTGCACTATAAACAAGATCAAATCGAGCCCTTGCTGCTTGCAGTTTGGGCTCGTTCTTGCGTTTATAGGCCATGTTTGTGCCGTTATTGTGCGCGCGTAGCGCATTTTTTTGTCAAAAAGTTTGGTGGGGTGGGGAATAATGCGTAATTTTACCGCGTCTTAGCCGAAGCCCGCTGAGGGTGGGGGTGGGACAGTATCTTACTGGAAGGCGTCTTACACGCGCTTGTTACTGGCTTTCGGAAATCTGGTAAATTTCAATCATAGTCGGAACAACGCAATGAAGGATGGCCACATGATGTGTCATACACATTCGTTGTGTGTCGCATACCTTGTTTAATAGGTGTGCGCCCACGCGCGAGGTATATGCATATCGGCGTGGGCTTCGGCATTGCTCGTTCAAACTATGATGGGCAATACCAGAGCCTCCGAGAGCGGAATGAGCAAAAAGCGAGTCCCGCCTTTTTTGTATGCATGCGCCGGAGAACAACAAACACATCAATAAACAACTAATCAAACAAAACAAGCATGAACAAACTTAGGATTTGGCTCACGATGCTATGCGCATTGGTGGGCGTAAGCACCTGGGCTGTCGAATTCAACCCGAAGGACGCTTACTCAATCAAAAGTGGCTCGCAGTACGCGACAACAACCGAGGCCTCTGACACCAACGACGGCAAGTTCAGTACAACCTACACAGTGTCGGCAACGCCGGAATCCTTTGTCCTCAACGGCAATGACACCGACGGATGGACCATCAAGAGTATCTCAACCAACAAGTGGCTCGGAAGGAAAGCGGGAAACAGTGGCTGGAACGTAGGTAATTTGGAGGCAAGCTGGGACATCGCATCAACCACAGGCACCACGATTCTCCGCCATGGGGATACCGACAGTAAAGGCATCAAGGTGGGGAGCAACAAGATGTACCACGATGGCAGCGGCAACGCCCTCGTTGCATTTGACTTCACCAAGACGCACCAGAATGTGACCGTAAGGTTCATGTCTGGCAGCTCGTCTGTTGGCACTGCCGACGCTTGGGTTGCCCTCGGCGCTACTGTGGAGGATGTCGCAAAGGCTAATGTCCCTGAGGGATATCTGCTCGCAGGAGGCACTTACGACACTGTTGTGGAAGGAACGTACAG
>JABUTZ010000051.1:3725-5721 GCA_021443415.1 Bacteroidaceae bacterium
AGGTGTTGACTGGGTAGCCAAGGCGCAGACCATCTATGATGCCGTTTCCGTGGCCGCCGGTTGCGTAGGCAGCTACAACGCCACTGCCGACCAGGTCTCTGCCCTCCAGGCCGCCATCGCCGATAACGACAAAGATGCCTGCAAGACCCTCGTCGAGGCCATCGGCGAGAAGATCGCCTTCAACAACAAGACCGTCTATGCGGCTAAGAACGTCAATACCAGTCTGTACCTGCGCGCCATGGACGACAACCTCCTGTGGGCGAAGGCTGGCGTGGAATATGCAGACAACGACGCCCGCTTCCAGTGGATGGTCTACAACGACGGCACGGACAACATCCTCTACAACATCGCACAGGGCGGTTGGGCCAACAACACCAATTCCGCTTCCGGCAAGAACAGCCACTGGCAGATCGTAACCGACCAGAGCACCATGTCGTACGTCGAGATCGTCGACGCCGGCACAATGTTCTCGTTCCGCGACCGTGACCACGCCGGCATCACTGTTGCCTGCCTGCACAACAACACCACCTATACCACCGGTATCACCAACTGGAACCCCGCTCCAGGCTCTACCGGTTCGGGCTGGCGCTTCTACCCCATCGAGACCCTGAGCGACGCTGTGACTGCAAGCGTGACAACCCTGCAGGCCTACTCCGCCAACAAAAAGCTCATCCAGCCCTACATTGAGATCTACAACAACCTGAACATGGTGGGCTACAAGGCAGCTACGGAGGCCCAGAAGGCTGAGCTCGCCGGTTATATCAAGGATTGCAACGTCTCTGCCGCCGATGCTCTTGTCAATACTCTGGGTGAATGCGTTCTGAGCAATGCAAAGAAATACCACGTTTACACCACGCGCGGCAACCTCTACACCGACGGTACGGTAGCGAGCGCCAGCACGACAACAGCTTCGGAGTGGGCGGTGCTCAAGTATCAGGACACAGACCACTATTACTTCTACGATGTGGCAAACAGCAAGTTCCTCGGCACCGCCGACCTCAACTCGCTCGACGCTCCCGACAACAACTACAAGGTTGAGCTCTGGGGTACTGACAAGACTGAGCATAAGTTCACCTCGATGGCAAACAACAAGCTCTTGCAGATGAACGGCGTGCCTGAGTTGACGGTTACCAGCAATTGGACAACCAAGGACGACGGCGACACATGGTTCATCAAGGAGGCCGGCGACTTCGACGCCACAGCGGCTATGGCGATTGTCGATTTTTATGAGAATGGCAAGGATAAGCTTGCCCTTGCCACAGCCATCGCGACGGCACAGGCATATCCCGCAGGTACAGCGGTGGGCTATTACAACAGCACTTCGCTCAGCACTGCGATTGCTGCCGCACAGGCTGTATATGATGCAGCAACATCGACCAAGGACGATTATATCGCCGCCAAGGCCGCACTTGAGACGGCAGCGGCCAGTGCCCTCATTGTTCCTGATGCCACCAAGTACTACTATATTCAGAATGCCAATCCCGCCTTCTTCACCCAGCAGGGCGTGAACAAGGGCATGTACCAGACCGGCAGCGCACCCGGGTGGAACACGCTGAACAAGGCCGACCTCAACTTCGTATGGACATGGACTCCGAAGGGAGCCGGATGGGCTGTGAAGAACGTAGGCGGCGGCAAGTATCTCAACACCACGAGCGCCATGAGCGACACCGAGCCCAGCGGAGAGATTAGCCTCGTATGGCTCGCAGCAGGAGAATGGAACATCAAGGCTACCGGCGGCGCTACGATGCACGCCCTCAACCACCAAAGCGGTGCCGGTGTCAGCGGCACCATCACCGATTGGGCAGGCGGTGCCGGCTCATGCTCGGCATGGTCGATCATCGAGCTCGCGGCTGAGGACATCACCGCTATGGCCGATGCCCAGATCGAGGAGTTCAACAAACTGGGCGGTGGCGGCATCGGCTATTATGTCCCCACCGAGGAAGGATACAATGCCGCCAAGGCTGCCAAGGAGACCCTGGAGGGCGACAAGACGAAC
>JABUTZ010000051.1:7315-14327 GCA_021443415.1 Bacteroidaceae bacterium
TCTGCGTCCATCTGCGTTAAAAAATAATCGTAAAGAATATCTGCGTCAATTTGAAAGCATCCGACGAATAACATGAACATCTGCGTCCATCTGCGTTAAAAACCCAGCGGCGAAGAAAATCGTAAATCAAACAAATCGTAAATAAATAGTAAATAGTAAATAACAAAATAGTAAATCACATCGATGAAGACAATTTTTATTACAGGCGGCTCGACGGGAATCGGACGAGCCACGGTGAGGAAGTTCGTGGGCGAGGGCTGGAACGTGGCCTTCGTGGATATCAACACGGAGGATGGCGAGCGCCTGGCGCAGGAGCTCGGCGAAAAGGTGCTGTTCGCACGGGCGGACACACGCAACCGCAGTGAGGTCGAGGCGGCTGTCGAGGCGGCAGTGGCGCGCTTCGGCGGCATCGACAGCGTGTTCACCAACGCGGGCATCCACCGCGTCAACACCATCCTCGACATCAGCGACGAGGAGCTCCACCGCATGGTGGACATCAACGTCTTCGGCACCATCAACACCCTGCAAGCTGTGCTGCCGCGCATCATAAGCCGCGGCGGCGGGTCGGCGGTGCTCAACTGCTCGGACCAGTGGTACGTGGGCAAGCCCCACAGCTTCGCCTACGGCATGACCAAGGGAGCCGTCGGACAGATTGTGCGCAGCCTGAGCATCGACATGGGCGAGCATGGCATCCGCGTCAACGGCGTGTGCGCCGGCAGCATCAACACACCCCTGCTCGACGGCGCCCTGCGGGGCTTCGCCGACCTCAACGGCACCACCTACGAGGCGATGGCCCAGGGCGAGCACTCGCTCTACGCCCGCGGCCGCTACGGCGAGCCCGAGGAGGTCGCCAACCTCGTCTTCTTCCTCGCCTCCGACCAGGCCTCGTTCTGCACGGGCGGCCACTACCTCGTCGACGGCGGCCTGGTGGCCAAGTGAGGCGCAAGGGCAGTTTTTGGAGCCTGCGCGCGCTGTGTTTGGGCTAAAAGTTGTATCTTTGCAGACGCAAACAGAACAAACGGCTGCACGGTGATAGAACTCAAGAACATACACAAGACCTACAACGCGGGTCAGCCGCTCCATGTGCTCAAGGGCATCGACCTCCACATCGGCGAGGGCGAGCTGGTGAGCATCATGGGAGCCTCGGGCAGCGGCAAGTCGACCCTGCTCAACATCATAGGCATCCTCGACAGCTACGACGAGGGTGAGTACCGGCTTGCGGGCAACCTGATCAGGAACCTGAGCGAGACGAAGGCGGCTGCCCTGCGCAACCGCCTTATCGGTTTCGTCTTCCAGTCGTTCAACCTCATCGCCTTCAAGACGGCCCTCGAGAACGTCGCCCTGCCGCTCTACTACCAGGGCGTGGGGCTGAGGGAGCGCACGCGGCGGGCGCACGAGTACCTCGAGATGATGGGGCTCGACACTCACGCCGGCCACTTCCCCAACGAGATGTCGGGCGGACAGAAGCAGCGCGTCGCCATCGCGCGGGCACTCATCGCCAACCCGAAGATCATCCTCGCCGACGAACCCACGGGCGCCCTCGACAGCAAGACGACCCAGGAGGTGATGGACATACTCAGGGACGTCAACCGCACGCAGAACCGCACCATCATCATCGTCACACACGAGGCGGACATCGCGGCGCAGACAAACAGGACGATTCTGATTAAGGATGGAGTGGTTTGAATTTACTATTTGACAATTTACCATTTACAATTTATTTACGATTTGGATTATTTACGATTGATTGACCCGCAATGAGCATGGAACTGCTTCACGAGGTGGGCGGCTCGATGAGCCGCAACAAGCTGAGGGTGGCGCTGACGGGATTCTCGATAGCGTTCGGCATCTTCATGCTCATCGTCCTGCTCGCGGCGGGCAACGGACTGCTCAACGGCATGAAGCGCATGTTCGGCAACAACCCCAACAAGATGCAGGTCTGGGGCGGCTGGACCTCCAAGGAGTGGCAGGGCAGGGCCGGCAACCGCATGGTCAAGCTCGACGCTACCCACTTCGAGGCGGTGCTGAGCGAATACGGCGACGTGATCGAGCACTACGTGCCGATGATCAACTACTCGGTGACCGTGAGCCATGGCCACAGCAGCCGCACCACCAACCTCCACGGCGTGACCACCAACTACGGCGACCTCGACGAGTTTCGTATCGTCGCCGGCCGCTGGCTCAACGACCTCGACCAGAGCGAGCGGCGCAAGGTGGCTGTCCTCGACCTGGAGTCGGCGGAGGTGCTCTTCCCCAAGCGAACGCCTGAGGAGTGCGTCGGCGAGTGGCTGAAAGTGAACGACATGGCGTTCACGGTCGTGGGCGTCTACAAGTCGCGCAGCAACTTCTCGCGCGACCAGGTGACCTACTGCCCCTTCTCGACCATGGTGGGCATCTACGCCGGCAGCGACCGCCAGCTGTCCACCATCCACCTCACCCTGCGCGGGCTCGACACCCCCAAGAAGAACGCCGACTTCACCGATGCCCTCAACCGCACGATGGCGCGCATCGAGGGCTATGACCCCACCGACCACGGCGTCTGGATATGGAACAAGGCGGAGGACTATCTCGAGCACGAGAACATGATGGCGGGCATCCGCCTGCTGATCTGGGCGATAGGCATTGCCTCGCTCTTCGCCGGCATCGTGGGCATCAGCAACATCATGCTCATCACCGTCCGTGAGCGCACACGCGAGTTCGGCATACGCAAGGCGATTGGCGCCAGCCCGCGCAGCATCGTCACCCTCGTGCTCGCCGAGTCGGTGGCGATCACGCTGATTTTTGGTTATATTGGCATGTTCCTCGGCATCGCCCTCTCACAGGGGGCGAGCGCCCTCCTCGACATGACCCCCGAGGGCGAGGGACCCCAGGTCTTCGTCAGTCCGACGGTGGACATGGGCGTGGTGATGGGCGCCAATGTGATAATGATAATAGCCGGACTTATAGCAGGTTACGTGCCCGCCATACGTGCGGCGAGGATAAAACCCGTGGTCGCCCTCGCGGCGGTGTGAAGAGAGATGGAGTTCTGGAAAGAGATAATGGTCACGCTCGGGCGCAACAAGTGGCGCAGCCTGATGACGATGTTCGGTGTCTTCTGGGGCATCTGGATGCTCATCGTGCTCACGGGCGTGGGCAACGGCATCAGCAACAGCGTGCTGCCGGGCTTCGACCGCATGCCCACCAACGTGGCCTTCTTCTTCCCCAACGCCACCACGATGCCCTACCGCGGACTCCAGGAGGGGCGCAGCTGGCGCTTCGACATGAGCGACCTCGAGGCCGTCCGCCACCGCCTTGGCGGCAAGGTGAAGGCCGTGGGCGGCGTGGTGTTCACGTTCGGGGCCAACTTCACGCGTGGCGAGAACCACGGCTCGTTCGGCATCAACGGCATCCTGCCCACCTACCGCGACACGCAGCCGATGGAGATGGTCTACGGCCGCTTCATCAACGGAGTGGATGTCGCCGAGCGCCGCAAGGTGTGCGTCATCGGCGAGGACATCTACACGTCGCTCTTCCCCGAGGGCGGCGACCCCTGCGGCATGTACGTGCAGGCGGGCAGCCTCTACTACATGGTCATCGGCGTGGTGCGCCAGCCGAGCGCCCGCATGCAGATGGGCGGCAACCTGCGCACGACGGCCCTCCTGCCCATGACCACCGTCCAGCAGGCATACTACCGCGGTCACGATGTCGACGACCTCATCGTGCAGTTCAAGGACGACTACCTCGCCTCCGACTACCAGGACGAGGTGCAGCTCCTGCTCAAGCAGCGCCACCTCGTGTCGCCCGACGACAAGGGTGCCCTCTTCGTCTTCAACATGCAGGAGATGCTGCTCCAGGTGCGCGCCATCTTCTTCGGCATCAACGCCCTGCTGTGGATCGTGGGCATGGGCATGCTCTTCGCCGGGCTCGTGGGCATCAGCAACATCGTCCTCGTGACCGTCAAGGAGCGCACCCAGGAGATCGGTGTGCGCCGCGCCATAGGAGCCAGTCCGCGCGTCATCCTGATGCAGATCATGAGTGAGAGCGTGGTGCTGACCTGTGCCGCGGGCGTCTGCGGCCTCGTGCTCGGCGTCTGGGCTCTCGAGGGTCTGTCGGCGATGATGCCCGACACGCCGCCCGAGATGCGCGGCCCCCAGCTGACGCTCGTCGACCCCTCGGTGTCGTTCGCCTTCACGGTGGGCGCCCTCGCGATAATCGTCGCCGGCGGACTGCTCGCCGGGCTCGCCCCCGCCATGCGAGCGATGAAGATAAAGGCTATAGATGCGCTGCGGGATGAATGATGTTTAGAGAATAGAGAATAAAGGATAGAGAATAAAGAATAGAGAATAAAGGATTACTTTTGGTGCGTTAGAAAGTGGGGGGGGGCTGCTGGGCGGGAACTGTCGTTCCCTGCACGGAACCCGCATCGCCGCATGATAGCGCGCAGATGGAAATGAAATCTGCGTCAATCTGCGTTTAAAATAAAAAAAACATCTGCGTAAATTTGAAAGCATCCAACGAATAACTGAGACATCTGCGTCAATCTGCGTTNTGTCAAATAGTAAATATCCAATGCGTTACTTGAAGATTTTTGGCGGACTGGTAATCGCCGCCGTGGTGGTGTACACGTTTGTGTTCCTCTGGCAGCAGTCACAGCCAAAGGAGGTGGTGTACGAGGTGATGAAAGCCGAGGTGCGCGACCTCAGGAAGAAGACCGTGGCGACGGGCAAGGTGGAGCCGCGCGACGAGGTGAACATCAAGCCCAAGATCCAGGGCATCATCACCGAGCTCTACGTCTCTGCGGGCGATGTCGTCGAGGAGGGCGCGCCGATAGCCAAGATCAGCGTCATCCCCGAGATCGGCCAGCTCGCCAATGCCCAGTCGTCGCTGCGGTCAGCCGAGCTCAGCCTCGAGCAGAGCGAGCGCGACTACGCCCGCACCAAGTCTCTCTACGAGAAGAAAGTCGTCTCGCGCGAGGAGTTCGAGAAGGCGGAGACCGACCTCGCCAAGATGCGCGAGCAGGTGGCGGCCGCCACCGACCAGGTGCAGATCATCACGCGCGGCATCAGCGCGCGCAGCGGCAAGGTGAACACCACCATCGTGACCAGCACCGTGGCGGGCACCATACTCAACATACCCGTCAAGGTGGGCTCGAGCGTCCAGGCGACCGGCTCGTTCAGCGAGGGCACGACGGTGGCTACGATGGCCAACATGGGCGACATCATCTTCCGCGGCAACATCGACGAGACCGAGGTGGGGCGCATGCACCGCGGCATGCCCCTCTCGCTCACCATCGGAGCCCTGCGCGACGTGACCATACCCGCCACGCTCGAGTATATCTCGCCCAAGGGCACCGAGAGCAACGGGGCCGTGCTGTTCGAGATCAAGGCGGCGGCGCAGATCGCCGACACGCTGACCATACGCGCGGGCTACAGCGCCAACGCCGAGATTGTCCTCGACGAGCGCACCCAGGTGCTCGCCATCCCCGAACTCTGCCTTGAGATGGCGGGCGACTCGTCGTTCGTCCACGTGCTCACGAGCGAGGAGGGCGTGACGCCCCAGACCTTTGAGCGCCGCGCCGTGGAGATAGGCATGAGCGACGGCATATATATAGAGGTGAAGGGCGGACTCAAGGGCGACGAGCGTCTGCGCGGCAACGAGAAGATGGAGGAGAAGAAATGAAGGCAACGAGAATGATAGTGGCGCTCTGCATGGCGGCGACAGCCACGACGGCCGCGGCTCAGCGCGTGTGGACCCTCGACGAGTGCGTGGCGTACGCCTGCGAGCACAACACGCAGGTCATGCAGCAGCGGCTGAGCGTCGAGGATGCCAGGATCCAGCTCAACACGTCGCAGTACAGCCGCCTGCCCGACCTCAACGCCTCCGTCGGACAGTCGTTCAACTTCGGACGCGGCCAGGGGCGCAACGGCGTGACCGAGGACCGCTCGTCGGCGAACACCAGTTTTGGCATCAGCACCAGCGTGCCTCTGTTCACGGGCCTGCGCATCCCCAACCAGGTGCGCGCCGACCGCGAGAACGTGCGTGCGGCGGAGCAGACCCTCGAGGCGAGCCGCCGCGAACTCACGATAACCATCACCGCCTACTACCTCAACGCCCTCAACTACCGTGGACGCATGGACGTGGCGGCGCAGAAGGTGGCTCTCGACAGCATGCAGGTGGAGACAGCCCGCGCCCTCGTCGAGCAGGGCAAGAAGGCGGAGAGCGAACTCTACCAGGCGCAGGCCGAGCTCGCCTCCTCGCACCTCCAGCTGACCACCGCCGAGGGCGAGTACCGGCGCACGCTCCTCGACCTGAGCCAGGCCATCAACTGGGAGGGTGCGGAGGGGCAGCCCGTGCCCGCCCCCATAGACGAGAGCGAGGACCGCGAGCTGGAGATGCGCTACATCGACGACGCTTCGTGGATAGGTCTGGGTGTCAGCAACCACCCGACCGTGCTCGCCGCCACCCACCAGCTCAAGGGCAGCGAGTTCCAGCACAAGGTGGCTCGCTCCGCCTACTTCCCCACGCTGGGCTTCTCGGCTGGCTATTCCAACTCGTTCTTCCACTCCTACGGCGACGACAACCTCCCGTTTGGCGAGCAAATGAAGCTCAACGGCAGCGAGTACATCTCGCTCTCGCTCCAGATCCCCCTCTTCAACCGCCTCGGCACGCGCAACAACGTGCGCCGCGCCAAGCTCGCCATCACCAACCGCCAGCTCGCCCTCGACGAGACGCGCCGCACCCTGCGCAAGCAGATCGAGCAGGCACAGATCGACGCCACGAACGCCCGCGCCCGCCTGCGCTCCGCCCTCGAGGCGGAGAAGGCGAACGAGATGGCGTGCCACTACGAGCGCGAGAAATACAGCGCCGGCAAGTCGACCATCTACACCCTCTCGCAGGCTGAGCAGAACCTCGTCGCCGCCCGCAACGACGTCGTCCAGGCCCGCTGCGAGCTCGCGCTGAGGCTGCGCATCCTGAAATACTATTACTAAAGTTTCGCAAGCCGAGCTTGCGAAGACTACAGACTACAAAGTAC
>JABUTZ010000051.1:14349-26370 GCA_021443415.1 Bacteroidaceae bacterium
TTACCCCCAAACCCCCAAACCCCCAAAAAATGAGAATAGTTTATATGGGCACTCCAGACTTCGCCGTCGAGAGCCTGCGCCGCCTCGTCGAGGGCGGATATGATGTGGTGGGAGTGGTGACCATGCCCGACAAACCGATGGGCCGCCACCAGGACACGCTCCAGCCGAGTGCCGTCAAACGCTATGCCGTCGAGCACGGACTGCCCGTGCTGCAGCCCGAGCGGCTCAAGGACCCCGAGTTTCTCGAGCAGCTGCGCGCCCTGCGCCCCGACGTGGGCGTGGTGGTGGCGTTCCGCATGCTTCCCGAGGTGGTGTGGTCGATGCCCACCCACGGCACGTTCAACCTCCATGCCGCCCTCCTGCCGCAGTATCGCGGCGCCGCCCCCATCAACTGGGCGATCATCAACGGCGACAGGGAGACGGGCATCACGACCTTCTTCCTCGACCACGACATCGACACGGGGCGCGTCATCAGCCAGGTGCGCGTGCCCATTCACGACGATGACGACGCCGAGGCCGTCCACGACCGCCTGATGATGCTTGGCGGCGACCTCGTCTGCCAGACCATCGACGCCCTCGAGGCGGGCACGGTGTCTGCCATCGACCAGAGCGAGATGACCACCGGCGAGCCCCTGCGTCCCGCCCCGAAGATCTTCAAGGAGACCTGCGAGATAGAGTGGGGGAGCCGCGACGTCGACGGCCACTACAACTTCGTGCGCGGACTGTCGCCATACCCCGCGGCATGGACCACGATGCCCGACGGGCGCGTGATGAAGGTCTACCGCACCGAGCGCGAGCACGCCGACCACACGGAAGCCATCGGGTCGTGGCACACGGACGGACGCACGTATATTAAGGTGGCGGTGCGCGGCGGCTACCTCCGTCTCACCGACCTCCAGATCGCCGGCAAGAAGCGCATGCCCGTGGCTGACTTCCTGCGCGGCGCAAAGCTGAATTTTATTTCATAAATTTCCATAAAACCCACATATTTGTAAAATAATATGCAAAAAAAGCCGTTATTGTTTGGCTGTTAAGAAAAAAATGCGCAACTTTGCAGTCGGTTTTGTGCCGACTGCACTGACCGCACTATCCATTAACCCTCTAAAACGACACGCCTATAGACATTATTCTACGCTAACAACCAATTATCTGCAAAGCGAATGAATAACTTAAAGTCATGCAACGACGAGACTCTCGTCGGCATGTATGCACAGGGGTGTGACGAGGCGTTCGACGAACTTCTGGACAGATACCAGTCCAAGGTGTTCAACTACATTCTCTTCTTGGTGCACGACCAGCAGGCGGCGGACGATGTCTTCCAGGACACCTTCGCCAAGGCCATACTGACTATACGCGCAGGCAAGTACGTCGACTCGGGCAAGTTCGGGGCCTGGCTCACGCGCATAGCCCACAACCTTGTCGTCGACAGCTACCGCGGCACGGCGAGCGCCGCCAACGTGCTGACCGACGACGACACCGTTCAGACGGCTCTCAACACCGTGCAGTGGAGCGTGGACCACGTGGAGAGCGAGATCGTCTACGGACAGACGATGGACGACGTGCGCCGCTACATGGCGATGCTGCCGCCCACCCAGCGCGAGGTGCTCTACATGCGCTACTTCCAGGACCGCTCGTTCAAGGAGATCGCCGACATCACGGGCGTGAGCATCAACACCTCGCTCGGCCGCATGCGCTATGCGCTCATCAACATCAAGAGGATGATGAACCGCGACGGCTTTCGGGTGTAGAGAATAGAGTGTAGAGTGTAGAGAATAAAGAATAAAGAATAAAGAATAAAGGGATAGTTTCGTAGGGGCGATGGCTCATGCAAAACTCTTCCAAAAATTGTTTTTTTGAAGCAATAAACGGCGTGCGGGGTGCGTTATATAGGTACGAAACAACCTTCAAACTTGGTGCCTATGACAAACACTCTACACAACGATTCCCTTACCGGTGCGGCTCCGAGCCCGCATGTCATCAAGAACCTGAAACAGCTGGCGCGGATGGTGCGTCCGTCGTTTGGCGGCGCAGGGGTGACGGAAGGCACCCGCACGTTCGAATGCTCGTACGACGTAGCCCTCGAAAACAACTAAGACAGCGCACCGTATGATTGTTTCACCCTCACTGCTGTCGGCCAATTTCGCCGACCTGCGCCAGGACCTTGAGATGATAGACCGCAGCCAGTGCGACTGGTTGCACATCGACGTGATGGACGGCGTGTTCGTGCCCAACATCTCGTTCGGATTTCCCGTGCTGAAATATGTCGCCGAGGTGTGCCATAAACCTCTCGACGTGCACCTTATGATTGTGCAGCCCGAGAAGTTCGTGCGCGAGGTGGCGGCGCTCGGCAGCAAGGTCATGAACGTGCACTACGAGGCTTGCACCCACCTGCACCGCGTCGTGCAGACCATCCACGACGCCGGCATGGAGGCGGGCGTGACGCTCAATCCCGCCACCCCCGTCAGCGTCCTCGAGGACATCATCGACGACGTGGACCTCGTGCTGCTGATGAGTGTCAACCCCGGCTTCGGCGGACAGAAGTTCATACCCAACATCCTGAAGAAGACGCGCCAGCTGCGCCGCATGGTCGACGAGCACGGCGCGCACGCCGTGATAGAGATCGACGGAGGAGTCAACCGCACGACCGGCGCCCAGCTGGCTGAGGCGGGAGCCGACGCCCTCGTCGCCGGTAGCGCCGTCTTCGGCGCCCCCGACCCCGAGGCTGAGATCGCTTTTCTTAAAAATTTGTAAGCGATGGAGAGACTCATTTCGACAACCGACGAGCAGGCCCTGCGCGCCATCCTCGACGAGGCGAAGAACGTCGTCGTCACCTGCCACATGGGCCCCGACGGCGACGCCATCGGTTCGGTGCTCGCCACCACGCTCTGGCTCACGCGCCTCGGCAAGAACGTCACGCCCATCGTGCCCGATGCCTATCCCGACTTCCTCAAGTGGCTGCCCGGCGCCGACCGCATCCGGGTCTGCCTCTACCATGAGAAGAAGGTGCGCCCCATCGTCGACGAGGCCGACCTGATCGTCTACCAGGACTTCAACGAGGAGAGCCGCATGGACTCCCTCGCCCGCCTCGTCGCCCACAACCGCAAGGCGCGCCGCCTGATGATTGACCACCATCTCAACCCCGTGGCCAAGTGCGACCTCGCGTTCTCCTATCCCGAGCTTTCCGCCACCTGCGAGGTCATCTTCCGCATCATGAGCGACATGGGCGGCTACGAGGCGATGACCACCGACGAGGCCACCTGCCTCTACTGCGGGCTGATGACCGACACGGGCGCGTTCACCTACAACAGCAACCGCCCCGAGGTGTTCAACATCATCGGCGAGCTCATCGCCAAGGGCATCGACAAGGACCGCATCTACCGCAACGTCTTCCACAGCTGGTCGGTGGACCGCTTCCGCCTGATGGGCTACCTCCTCTACGTCAACTGGCACTACCTCGACGAGCTCCATGCGAGCATCATCACGCTCGATGCTGAGGAGCGCAAGCAGTTCGGCTACATGAAGGGCGACACGGAGGGGCTGGTCAACATGCCGCTCCAGATTCGCGGCACGCGCCTGAGCGTCTTCCTGCGCGAGGACACCGAGAAGGCGGGGCGCATCAACGTCTCCCTGCGCAGTGTCGATGACCTGCCCTGCAACGTCATCGCCCAGGAGTGCTTCAACGGCGGCGGCCACCGCAACGCCTCCGGCGGCCACCTCCTCATGTCCATGCCCGAGGCCCTCGACTACACCCGCCGCTCGCTGCAGAAATACGCCTCGTTGCTGAAAGACTGAAAAAAATTGTAAATAGTAAATCGTCTAATCGTAAATAATTTTGTATCTTTGCAGTCTGTAAGCAAACAAACATTGAGATATGAAGTATTTCGGACACATGCTGTTCGCCCTCTGCGCCCTGTCGTTCGCCGCGTGCGACAACACGGAGACCTACGCCGAGCAGAAGGAGCGTGAGCAGAACATCATCAGCGCCTTCATCGAGGCCGACACCCACATCGAGGCCCTCGACGAGAAGATATGCCACGTCGGCCGCATCACGGTCATCGACGAGGACGCCTTTCTCAACGACACCGTGACGCGCTGCGTCTACGACTCGGTCAAGAGCGAGTATGTCGCCAACGAGTACGTCAAGCTCAACACGGGTGTCTACATGCAGATCGTGCGCCGCGGCGAGGGCGAGATGCTCACCGAGGGCAAGAGCAAGCAGATCGTGACACGCTACTTCGAGTACAACATGGCCACCGCCACCATCACCTCGCGCAACACGTCGACCGACTACCACCGCTTCCCCGACATCCTCGACGTGGCTAACAACTACGGCACGTTCCAGGGTTCGTTCAACACCTCGCTCTACGGTGGCGGCGCTATGTACATCGCCTACGCCTCGACAGCCGTGCCCGAGGGATGGCTCATCCCCTTGCGCTACATACGCATCGGCCACCAGACCAAGCCCGACGGCGGCATCGCCCGCGTGCGCCTCATCATTCCCCACTCGCTCGGCCAGGTCAATGCGACCACCAACGTGCAGCCCTACTTCTACGAGATCACCTACGAGGCGATGAACTGACACCTCCCGTTAACTCCCAGCGCCGCAGGCGCATAACTCCCATTCATTAACTCCCAGCCTGTTGCAGACAGGCATAACTCCCATAAACCTCACACCATCATCAGGTCGCTCATCACGTCGTCGCTCACGAAGAGAGCCTGGCGCGTGAGGCGCAGACGGCCGGAGTCCCACACCAGATTGCCGATGGACACATGTCTGTCGGCAATCTTGCGTATATTGGCTGTCTCTGTCGGGAACTCTTTCTCCATCCGTCGCCAGTCGAGTCCGCGCCGTGTGCGCAAGGCGGTGAATATAAGTTCGTTGAAACGCTCGCTTGCGCTCAGTCGCTCGACGCTGTGGTCGTGGCTGCGTATGTAGAGGTCGAGGTCGGGCGTATTGAGACGGCGCGTCGCCATCCCGTCGAACGAGTGGGCGCCGGCACCCACGCCCACATACGGCTTCCCCTCCCAGTAGGAGGAGTTGTGGCGGCTCTCGCGGCCCGGGCGGGCAAAGTTGGACAGTTCGTACTGACGCAGTCCCGCCTCGGCGCACGCATCGATGAGGAGCTCGTACATGGCTATGCTCAGTTCCTCGTGCGCCTCGGTCACGCTATGCTCCTCGCGCATCTGCCACAGAGGCGTTCCCTCCTCATACATTAGCGAGTAGGCGGAGAGATGGGGCGTGGAGAGACTGAGGGCCGCGTCGAGGTCGCGCCGCCACTCGTCCATGGTCTGCCCCGGCAGGCCGTAGATCATGTCGACGGAGATGTTCTCATAGCCGGCCGTCTGCAGCCGCCGCACCGCCTCCACCGCCTCGCTCGCCGAATGGCGGCGGCGGAGCAGGCGCAGGCGCTCGTCGGTGAGCGACTGGATGCCGAGCGAGATGCGGTTGACGGGCAGACGCTCCAGCCCCGCCACGAACTCGTCGGTCACGTCATCGGGGTTGCACTCGATGGTCGTCTCCACGCTCGTGCGGGAGCAGACATGGGCGAAGATGCGCTCCAGGCGGCCGATGCCTATCCACGACGGCGTACCCCCGCCTATATATATGGTGGCGAACTCGCCGCAGCGGCATCGCTCGTCCAGCTCGCGGCACAAGGCGTCCACGTACGCGTCGATGCGTGCGGTGTGCGTGGTGCTGAAAAAGTCGCAGTAGATGCAGCGCGACTTGCAGAACGGAATGTGTATGTATAGCCCAGCCATAGGTGTGATTTGTGCCGTTGCGAGTGCAAAGATACACTTTTTTTGCATTTTTTCCGCCAATCTGCTTGCCGTTTCCGAATAATTTTGTACCTTAGCACATTGTTATGCCCGGGCATGGGCGTGGCAGCCCCCTTTACAAACCTAAAAAACCAACAATATCCATGAAAATCTACCAGACAAACGAGATCAAGAACATTGCCATCCTGGGCAATGATGGTAGTGGCAAGACCACTCTGACCGAGGCTTTGCTCTACGAGAGCGGCCAGATTAAGCGTCGCGGCCGCATCACACAGAAAAACACCGTCAGCGACTACTTCCCCGTGGAGCAGGAGTACGGCTACTCGGTCTTCTCGACCGTCTTCCACACCGAGTGGAACGGCAAGAAGCTCAACATGATCGACTGCCCGGGTTCGGACGACTTCGTCGGCGCCGCCCTGACCGCCATGCACGTGAGCGACACCACCGTGCTGCTCATCGCTGGCAGCAAGGGACTTGAGGTGGGCACGCAGAACCACTTCCGCTACACCGAGAAACTCGAGAAGCCCGTCATCTTCCTCGTCAACCAGCTCGACGACGAGAACTGCGACTACGACCAGCTGCTCGAGCAGTTCCAGGCCGTCTACGGATCCAAGGTGGTGCCCGTGCAGTACCCCATACAGACCGGTCCCTCGTTCAACGCCGTCATCGACGTGCTTCTGATGAAGAAATACTCGTGGGGCCCCGAGGGAGGCGCCCCCACCATCGAGGACATCCCCGCCGACCAGATGGACAAGGCGATGGAGATGCACAAGGCCCTCGTCGAGGCGGCCGCCGAGAACGACGAGTCGCTGATGGAGAAGTTCTTCGAGAGTGAGACGCTGACCGAGGACGAGATGCGCGAAGGCATCCGCAAGGGACTCGCCTCGCGCGGCATGTTCCCCGTCTTCTGCGTGTGCGCAGGCAAGGACATGGGTGTGCGCCGCCTGATGGAGTTCCTCGGCAACGTAGTGCCCTTCGTCGACGACATGCCCGCCGTCCACAACACTCGCGGCGAGGAGGTGAAGCCCGTATGCGACGCCCCCACGAGCCTCTATTTCTTCAAGACGGCCGTCGAGCCGCACATCGGCGAGGTTCAGTACTTCAAGGTGATGAGCGGCGTCGTGCGCGAGGGTGATGACCTGACCAACGCCGACCGCGGCAGCAAGGAGCGCATGAGCCAGATCTTCGTCTGCTCGGGCTCGAACCGCATCAAGGTTGAGGAGCTGCGCGCTGGCGACATCGGCTGCGCCGTCAAGCTCAAGAACGTCAAGACCGGCGACACGCTCAACAGCGGCGACTGCGAGAACCGCTTCAACTTCATCAAGTATCCCAACCCCAAGTTCAGCCGCAGCATCAAGGCCGCCAACGAGGCTGAGACCGAGAAGATGATGAACGCCCTGAACAAGATGCGCCAGGAGGACCCCACATGGATTGTCGAGCAGTCGAAGGAGTTGCGCCAGATTGTCGTCTCGGGACAGGGCGAGTTCCACCTGCGCACGCTCAAGTGGCGCATGGAGAACAACGAGAAGATCGAGATCGTCTTCGGCGAGCCCCGCATCCCCTATCGCGAGACCATCACCAAGGTGGCGCGTGCCGACTACCGCCACAAGAAGCAGTCGGGTGGCGCCGGCCAGTTCGGTGAGGTGCATCTCATCGTCGAGCCCTACTACGAGGGCATGCCTGAGCCCGAGTCGTACAGCTTCAAGGGTCAGGAGTACAAGATGAACGTCAAGGGCAAGGAAGAGGTGACGCTCGACTGGGGCGGCAAGCTCGTGTTCTACAACTGCGTTGTGGGCGGCGCCATCGACACCCGCTTCATGCCCGCCATCCTCAAGGGCATCATGCAGCGCATCGAGCAGGGCCCGCTCACGGGCTCTTACGCCCGTGACGTGCGCGTCATCTGCTACGACGGCAAGATGCACCCCGTCGACTCAAACGAGCTCTCGTTCATGCTCGCCGGCCGCAACGCCTTCTCGCAGGCGTTCCGCGAGGCAGGTCCGAAGATCCTGGAGCCCATCTACGACGTCGAGGTCTTCGTGCCGAGCGACAAGATGGGTGACGTGATGAGCGACCTCCAGGGTCGCCGCGGCATGATCATGGGCATGACCTCGGAGGCTGGTTATGAGAAGCTTACCGCCAAGGTGCCCCTCAAGGAGATGAGCAGCTACTGCACCTCCCTGTCGAGCCTGACCGGCGGCCGCGCCTCGTTCATCATGAAGTTCGCCTCTTACGAGCTCGTGCCCATGGACGTGCAGACCAAGCTCATCGCCGAGCACGACGCAGAGGCCAAGGAAGACTAAATGGAAGCCCCCCTCCTTCTCCCCCCGAAATGGGGGGAGAGAGCTTTTGGGGAGGAAGCGATATGATGCCATGTGCCAGAGCAGTCCTGTTCGGACCTCTGGCACATGGCTTTTGCTTTGCAAGATTCTTTAGCAGTTGAAGAGGTCGTCCATGGTCAGGACGGAATGGACGATGTGCGAGTAGTTGGGGTTGGACAGTCCGTATGTGGTCACGAAAGTGGTCACCACCGCCTTGTTCGTGCCTGTCGCCTCCTGGAACAGCCACATGCGGCGCTCGATGTGGTCGAGATAGTCCTGGCGCAACACATAGGGGGCGCGCGTGAATTTTATCTCGCATAGGTGGATTATGTCGTCTGCGCGCTCTATGACAAGGTCTATCTGGGCTCCTTCCGTCCCCTTCTCCTTGTTTGCTCGCTTGCGCCATGACGAGACGGCGGTGTGCATGCCCATGATGCCAAGAGCCTTCTTGATTTGCTTGTGATGCTGCATGCATACAATCTCGAACACATGCCCCATCCAGTTGTCGATGGCTGAATTGTTGAGGTTGTGCGTCCAGAATTCCTCGTCGCGGCTGTTGTCATTCTCGATGAACGCGTAATAGAACAAGGTGTAGAAATCGACCAGTCGGAAGAGCGTCTCCTTCTTCTTGTTGCCAAACTGCGACCAACGAGCTATGAAGTCGCAATGCTCCAGATTGATCAGCACCGTGGTCAGTTGCGTTCCCTCGACCCTCAGTGCCGTGGCTATCTCCTCGCGGCTCATTCCCTCCATGTGTGCGCTGAGCAGTTTGACCACCGAGATGTAGCGGTCGGCGTTGGTGAAGATGGCGTTGTAGAGTTCCGCGAACTCCATGCGCAGCTCCGCCTTGTTGGCGAAGAACAGGCGGTCGACATTCTGTGCCAGACTCTCCTGCGCGTTGAGCAGGCTGAGGTAGTAGGGCACGCCTCCGAATATCATGTAGCATTGCAGCACCTGCCTGCGTGTCCACTTGATGCGGTTGCGGTTCAGGTATGTCTCCGTCTCCGCCAGCGAGAACGGACTTAGGTAGATGCTTGCCGTGATGCGGGCATGCAGGCCGCCTTGGTTCTGCACCAGTTTGTCCATCATCCACGATGTCGCCGACCCTGTGGCTACGAACAGGATATTCTCCTGGCTTATAGCCCATCCGTTCCAGAAATTCTCGAGTGCGCTGACAAAGTCCGACCGCTGGCTGTCTATCCACGGCATCTCGTCGATGAACACCACCTTCTTGCGCCCATTGCCGGGCAGGCTCTCCAAATATGTTTCGAGGGCGTCGAATGCCTCAAACCAGTCGGCGTATGTCTGTACGGGCCGGTCGGCATACTTGGCTATTGCCTTGGCGAAGTTTGCCAACTGCGTCTTCATTGGTTGTTTGTGTACGCCGACATACTTGAACGCGTACGTCTTCTCGAAATACTGCTCCACAAGGAATGTCTTGCCGATGCGTCGGCGTCCACCCACGATGACAAACTCCGAGCGGTCCGACTGGAGGCATCTCTCCAGTTGTCCGCATTCCTTCTCTCGCGCAATCAGTTTGTTGGTCATCTTCCTGTTCGTTTTGACCGCAAAGTTACTCCAAAACCATCAAATTTGCAAATAAAAATGCACGAGTTTTCACTTTATCTATGTTTTTTAGACCACATAAAGTGAAAACTCACGACAAAACCAGCATGTTTTATGTCCAATAAGTGAGACATCGTCTCACCTTTTTCGGACAGATTTACTCCTTCCCCTGCCGTACTTACGCAAATTATTCGTATATTTGCAAAAATCTTGCACTTGCAGGTTGGCTATTCAACATACCAATGACATTGTACATCGTAAGGCACGGACAGACGGAGGAGAACAAGCAAAGGGTTCTTCAGGGTCACATGCCCGGCAATCTGACGGAGGAAGGCAAGAGGCAGGTTGCCGCTGCCGCCAAGGAGCTGGCAAGCCGGGGCGCTGACTTCAAGGTTATTGCAAGCAGCGACCTCAGGCGAGCCATGGATTCGGCACGGATCATTGCCGACGAGCTCCACATCCCTGTCATCCCCATGGAAATCCTCCGCGAACGGGACTGGGGCAATTACACCGGCATGCCCCTCTCCGAAGCCAGGGACAAATACCACAAAGGTGGCAAATGGGAGTTTCCCGACGGTTCCGCGGAGACCGAGGACGTCATCTATGCCAGGGCCGCCGAGGCTTTGCGCATCCTCCGGGAGCGATATCCTGACGACGATGTCATAGTCGTCACGCACGGACAGTTCGCACGCAACTTGATAGCGGCCAATTTCCAGTGCAGCTACCATGACGTGGCCCCCTTCATGAATGCCGAGATCCGTTTGCTACGCAGATGATGCCACCGTCCGCCGCTTCCCCGGGTTGCTTACCAAGGAGGCAGACAGGACAATGCCCTTGATATGAGGAAATCAGCGCACGCAACGGTGCATGTAACAATTTTGTTAGTAAGAAAGTTGTTACTTGGAGATTTTTTTGTAATTTTGTGCTCAAATTCAAGATTATGGAAAATCCATTTGTGTTCGGAAAGGCGGTGGAGGGCGGTTACTTCACCGACCGCACGGAGGATGCCGCACGGCTTGAGGCGAACCTCACGCATGGCATCAACACCATACTCATCTCGCCGCGACGGTGGGGCAAGACCTCGCTGGTTAAGAAGGTGGCGGGCGGACTGGACAGGGCGGACCTCAAGGTGGTCTTCATCGACGTGTTCCAGTGCAAGTCGGAGTATGACTTCTACCGCATGTTCGCCACGTCGGTCATCAGGCAGACATCCTCGAGGATGGAGGAGTGGGTGGAGATGGCGAAGGGATTCCTCGCCAACATCTCGCCCAAGCTCTCGTTCGGCACCGACCCACTCAACGACTTCACACTCTCGTTCGAGTGGAACCCGAAGGAGGACACGGCAGATTCGATACTGTCGCTGCCCGAGAAGATAGCCGAGAGGAAGAACGTGCGCCTCGTCGTCTGTCTCGACGAGTTCCAGCAAGTGGCGGACATCCAGGAGGGAGTGACGTTCCAGAAGAAGATGCGCTCCGTCTGGCAGCACCAGCAGCGTGTCACCTACTGCATGTTCGGGAGCAAGAAGCACCTGATGGAGAACATCTTCAACGACAAGAGCATGCCCTTCTACAAGTTCGGCGACATGATGTTCCTCCGGAAGATTGCCACCGAGGACTGGGTGCCGTTCATCTGCGGCAAGTTCGCCGCGACGGGCAAGACCATCACCGAGGCGCAGGCGGCGCGCATCTGCTCGCTGACCGAATGTCTGTCCTCGTACGTGCAGCACTTGGCGTGGCTGGTGTGGTTCAAGGCTGGCGACATGGTCGCGGACAGGGACATCGACGAGGCGCTGGAGATCCTCCTCGAGCAGAACAGCGCGTTCTTCCAGCGAGAGGTGGAGCAGATGACCGCCTTCCAGCTCAACATGCTGCGCGCCATCGCCGACGGAGTGACGAGCGGATTCAGCGGCAAGGAGACCCTCAGGAAGTACCGCCTGGAGAGTTCCGCCAACGTGCAGAGCATCCGACGGGCCCTCATCAAGAAAGACCTTGTCTATCAGGAGGGCGAGGAACTCTGCTTCGACGACCCCCTGCTGAAGCTGTGGATACGGAGGCTGTAGGGGGGCGCGACCTCACGCAGAGATATGGCAAGGGAGATAACCAAAACGAGATGCCGTACATGAGCAAGTTGTATGTTGACTTTCCAATTTGCACGACACTGTCCTGCAAATCAAAGTTATTCAAGAAAATAGAAGTAACAAACCAAATTCGAAGACAATGATAACTGGCGAGATAAAGCAGAAAGTGGATGCGGTGTGGCAGACATTCTGGAACAATGGCTTCACCGCACCTATCACGATATTGGAGCAGATGACCTATCTGTTCTTCATGAAGTTGCTTGACGACAAGCAGCAGAAGGA
>JABUTZ010000051.1:30505-35185 GCA_021443415.1 Bacteroidaceae bacterium
ATGAAGAACTTCGATTTCTTACGCGACATAAACGGCTTCGGCAAGGTGCATGGATTTTGCAGCCTTTGCGAGGAATATCAGGTGGTGAAGCCAAGAGAGTCAGCCCAAAACGGAAGGCTGGCACTGGAGGCGATGGTGAAAATCATCTTCTACCTGAAGAGTTGGGAGACGACCGAGAAAGCCAACCTCTTTGAACTGACCACTGACGAGCGGTTTGTGGCATTCATCGGCGATGCTGAGATGATGAAGCGCATCCACTACATCCGCAAGGTGGGCAACAACGCATCGCATGCAGGAGACAACGAGGTTAAACGCAGGGAGTCGTTCTTCCTACTGCTCAACCTGTTCTATTTCATCAGCGACATTCTGCTCACTTGGCATCTTATCGATGACGCACCAGAGTTCGACAAAACGCTGATACCAAGCAATAAAGAAGCGGTAGAACCAAAGATAACCATCACCCCGACTAAGGAGGCTGACATACAGGCAGCCACCGACAAGGGAGCAGAGGAGGCGACCGCGGCGATAAGCACGAATGAAACCCCATCAGCCGTCAGCAATCCACACAAGCCGACCGAGATCAGTGAGGCGGAGACACGCCGCCTTTACATCGACCTGCTGCTGAAGGAAGCAGGATGGGAAGTAGTGGAGACAGAAGGGGCGATAGTGAGCGGAAAGGCTTGCATAGAGATAGAGGTGCAGGGAATGCCCAATGCCTCGGGCATAGGCTATGCCGACTATGTGCTGTTTGGCAACAACGGTGTGCCACTGGCTGTGGTGGAGGCGAAGCGCCCCAGTGTGGATGCTGCTGTAGGTCGCCATCAAGCCGAACTCTACGCCGACTGCCTCGCAATGAAATATCACTGTCAGAGGCCAGTGATATACTACACTAATGGCTTTGAGAACAATGTGATAGACGGTATGGGCTATCCGTCGCGCAAGGTGATGGGTTTCCACTCCCAGGACGAGCTCAGGCTGATGATAGCTCAGCGCGCAAGGAAGGGAATAAAAATCCTGCAGCAAGAGACTATCGAGCGTTTGGCGGCAGATGACTTGGAGTGCTACGGCCACGAAGTGAAGATCAGCGACGACATCACCGACCGCAAGTACCAGAAGCGAGTGATCACATCCGTGTGCAACCACTACAACGCGATGCACCGTCGCGCCCTGCTCGTCATGGCGACAGGCACAGGCAAGACGCGAGTGAGCATCTCCACCGTCGATGTGCTTGTGCGCAACGGCTGGGTGAAGCATGTTCTTTTCCTCGCCGACCGCACGGAACTGGTCAAGCAGGCGAAGAAAAACTTCGAGAAACTGTTGCCCTCGCAGACCTGCAGCCTGCTGATGGGCAGAGACTGCGACAAGAATGCGCGCATACTCTTCTCCACCTACCAGACGATGATAAACTACATAGACCAGGAGCAGAAGGACTTCACCATCGGTCGTTTCGACTTGATTATCATTGACGAAGCCCACCGTTCGGTGTTCGGCAAGTATGGAGCCATATTCGAATATTTCGACAGCCTGCTCCTGGGTCTGACCGCTACGCCACGCGACGAGGTTGACCGCTCGACCTACGAACTTTTCGGCATGGACCAAGGCATCCCCACCGACAGCTACGAGTATCAGGAGGCGGTGGACAATGGTCATCTTGTGCCATACAAAGCATTCAGTCTTGCAAGCGACATCATCACAAAGGGCATAGTGGAGAGCGAACTTACGCCCGAACAGCGTGAGCAACTGAACGAAATATTTGAGTACGAAAAGGCTCAACAGATGATAGTGGGCGAGTATGGTCGCGACATCAAGCCGGACGAGATATTCAGTTATGTCTATAACAGGGACACGGTGGATAAGGTGCTCGACAACCTGATGACCAAGGGATTGAAGACAGACGATGGGACGCGGATTGGCAAGACCATCATCTTCGCCTACAACCACAGGCATGCCGTGCTCATAGCCGAGCGGTTTGCCGAGCTTTATCCCGAACTGGGAACTGACTTCTGCCGCGTGATAGACAACTACGAGCGATATGCCGAGAGCCTGCTCACCGACTTCGAAGTGGCAGACAAGATGCCGCAGATAGCCGTGTCGGTGGATATGCTCGACACGGGCATCGATGTGCCCGAGGTGCTAAACCTCGTCTTCTTCAAGCCCGTACACTCGAAAATCAAGTTCTGGCAGATGATAGGCCGAGGCACACGCCTTTGCAAGAACCTCCTTGGACCGGGCGAGGACAAGAGGGAGTTCTACATCTTCGACCACTGGCGCAACTTCGAGTATTTCAAGATGCACGGCAACGACTCCGCCACCCCCGGTCACCTGTCCGTCGTGGGCAGACTCTTCGCCCTGCGCACAGACATGAAGGTAGCCCTCCAGGCGGCTGAATACCAGGATGACGAAAAGTCAAAGGAGTTTCACGACCGTCTGCTGGAAACACTCAACAAGCAGGTGGCAGGCTTAAACCGCCACCGCATCGACGTGCGCCGCGAGCTGAAGATGGTGGAGGCGTATTCCAATCCGACGAACTGGGTATATCTCTCGTTTGTGCAGTGCGAGGACGTTAAGAACGCCCTTGCGCCACTGATAGTGCAGAAGGTGGAGGACGTCGACGCCCTAAAGTTCGACGCCATCGTGCTGCGCATTCAACTGTCGTGTGTGGACGAAACGGCAAGGGCTTCTATAGCACAAAAATGCGTGATAGGCATTGCTCAGACTTTGAACACGATGACAACTATTCCGCAGATACGAGCCAAACGGCAGGTAATCAAGGAGGTGCTGACCGAGACATTCTGGCAGACAAAGGACATTCACTCCCTCGAGCGCATACGCACGGAACTGCGCGAACTTGTGCAATATATCACAAACGAGAGCGGAAGGAAGTTTGTCGTCGATATCCCAGATGACATTCGGGCAGGAGAGGAAATAGACGGTGCGCCGGTCATCAAGACCTATCGCCAGCGAGTGATGGAGTATCTGCAGGAGAACCTTAAGGATGACACTGTCTTGCAGAAAATCTACCGTCTGGAACGACTCGACAACGACGATGTCCGCATGCTTGAACGCATCTTCTGGCAGGAACTGGGCACGCAGGAGGAATACAACAGGCAGGCAGGCGGCAATCCGCACATCACCAATGTGGCGGCATTCATCCGCAGCATCATAGGCATCGACCAGGAGCATGCGCTGCAGAAGTATCGCGACCTGACGCGTGATGCAGACTTGACAAGAATGCAGGAGGAGTACCTGCGCACCATCATTCGCTATGTCTGCCAGAACGGTGACATCCGCAGGGAGATTCTCGCCAACCAGAAGCCGTTCAGCAACTTTAGCGTCGTCCAACTCTTCGGCGAAAGGACCACACTGCTTGTCAAGTATGTGGATATGTTCCACGATGCAATAGCATAACCGACAAAGCCCAAATACCAATCGAATGTTTCTTAGATAGTCAGGATAGTCAACAAACCGCAATTTTGTATTTTATAATGGACAAAAAGCAGAAAAGCGGGGAATTTGTCTTTTATAATGGATAAAAAATGGAAAGACGGGGGTTTTGTCCGGTATGATGGATAAAAATTGCCGACGAATGGTAAATTTATAAACATGAACACATATTCAATGAAGAAACCAACCATCTTGGTGGTGGCGCTGGCTTGCGCCGCCACGGCTTTGGGCCAGGCGCAGACGGACCTGCGGCTGGCACTGAAGAAGCGGGAGGTGGCGGACGCCCGGAGGCTGAACCCCGGGGCGGCTGTCATGGCGGAGCGCATCGGTGTGCTCGCCGATGTCGAGGAGGCAGCTCTCGAGGAGATAAACGCGTTTGCGAGCGTAGGGGCATACGCGGGCGGCATAGCTGTGGTCGACCTGAAAGCCAGCGACTTGCAGCGGCTCTGCGACACGAAGGGAGTGAGGTATGTCGAGGCGGCGCGGCCGGTGCGTGTGTGCATGGACAAGGCGCGTGCGATGAGCAACATCGACGACGTGCACCGGGGCAGGGACCTGCCGCAGGGATACGACGGCATGGGAGTGCTCTACGGCACCGTCGACATGGGTTTCGACCCCAACCACATCGCGTTCACCGACGACGAGGGGCGGACGCGCGTCAAGGCGTTCATAACCCTCGACCAGAAGACACAGCAATATGTCGTCATCACCTCGCCCGAGGAGATCGGTCAACTGACGACGGAATACACGTCGAACGGACACGGCACCTACACGGCGGCCGCCGGCGTAGGACGCCACTTGGGCAACAACTTCGGCGGTGTCGCCCCGGGGGCGGACATCGTGATGGCCACGTTCAAGGACACGGCCATAAACGACTCGACGAACACCAACTTCATGAAGGCTGCCAAGCTGGCCTTGGACGAGATGAGGAAGATGGGCAAGCCATACGTGCTCAACTTCTCGCTCTCAGTCTGCATGGGGGCGCACGACGGCAGCGACCCCATGAGCCGCTTTCTGGGCGGCCTGGCGCACGACAACATCATCTGCGCGGGGGCGGGCAACACGGGCGACGAGAACATCGTCATGACCAGCCTGTTCGACGGCAGGAACGACGCCTACGTGCTGTGCCAGCTGATGGACAACGGGATACAGCTGTGGAGCGACACGGACAAGGCGTTCAACCTGAATGTGATGCTCTGCAACAAGCGGACAGGCGAGGTAATCGACATCTTCTCC
>JABUTZ010000051.1:35203-36370 GCA_021443415.1 Bacteroidaceae bacterium
GAGCAGACGGTGGCGAGCACCGACAACACGGAGATAGGCCGCAGGCTCAAGTCGCTCTTCCCCAGTACCGTCTCGCTGTCGCTGTCAGGCACCGTGAAACCACAGAACAACCGCTACTGCGCAGAGCTGGTCCTCGACGTGCCGAACAAGACACCGGCGGACTCGGCGGCCATCTGGGGCAGGTTTGACGAGGGCTATTGCATCGCCCTGCAGATGAGCGGCGAGCCGGGGCAGTTTGTCAATGGGTACATGAACGACGGCGAAGGACGCGAGTTCCTCGACGCAACGGCGACACTCAAGGCGTGGGGCGTAGCGAACGCCGTCGCCGCCAACATAACCACCAACGGCACGATCAGCATCCTGTGCATGAACGAGGATGTCATCTCCGTGGGAGCGTACAACTCGAACGACACGGAGATAGGGGACATCTGCGGCTTCTCCAGCTGGTGCGACTTCCCGGACGATTTCCGCCGCCCCCACCTGGTGGCCCCGGGGGCGGTGGTGTGTTCCGCCACCAGCCGCTATACGACAGAGATGCTCCCCGACACCACGGCGGTGGTCGACGCCGGCGTCACCTATCCCTACATACAGTCGCAGGGCACGTCGGTGGCCTGTCCCATCGTGTCCGGCTCCGTGGCGCTGTGGCTGCAGGCCAACCCCGAGCTGACACCGCAGGACGTGCTGGCGATCATCAGGAAGACGTGCGTGACAAACGCTTTCTATGACAGGGACGAGCACAAGGCCCGCTGGGGGGCTGGCATGCTCGACACCTATGCCGGCATCAAGGAGGCACTCAGCCTCCCGACGAGCGTCGTCGACGCTACGGACACGGGTGCGACGCCGCTCGTCAGGATGCTCGGCGACAGGCAGCTGGAGGTGACCGTAGCCGCCGGCCGTCCCTGCCGCGTGAGGGTCTATGCCGCCGACGGACGCATGGTGGGCGCGGCGGAGAGCCGCGACAACAGCGTGCGCCTGCCGATGACAGCGGCGGCAGGCACGTACATCGTCGATGTCAACGGCCGCCCGACGAAGATGATGGTGCGATAGGGGGGCGGACAAGCGATAACGTTTCGCAAGCCGAGCTTGCGAAGACTACAGACTTTTTCGGGTTTTCCTGCTCCGAGAAAGTCTGTAGTCTGTAGTCTGTAGTCTGTAGTCTGTAGTCTG
>JABUTZ010000051.1:37173-39317 GCA_021443415.1 Bacteroidaceae bacterium
TCTGTAGTCTGCAGTCTGTAGTCTGCAGTCTGTAGTCTGTAGTCTGTAGTCTGTAGTCTCAGGTTGCGACTGTGAAAACAGTCGCAACCTGAACCATTCAGAAGACGGTCATCGCCAGCATCACGAACGCATAGCCGATGATGAGCCCGAGCAGTCCGACGACGATGCCGGCGCGCACCATCTGGCGCTGGGTGACATGGCCCGTGGCAAAGGCGATGGCGTTGCCGGGCGTGGAGACGGGGAGCGACATGGCCATCGAGGCGGAGATGGCGATGCCCATGATGAGCGTCGTGGCCCCGCCGCCGGCATCGAGGCGGTCGCCCATCGACATGGCCATGGCTGAGAGCACGGGGATGATGAGCGCCGCGGTGCCCGTGTTGCTGATGAAGTTGCTCAGCGTCCAGCAGATGAGCGCCGAGACGACGATGACGAGCAGGGGCGACATAGTGTCGAAGGGTACCTTTTCGATGAGGAAGGTGGAGAGCCCCACGTCGTCCATGCCCGAGCCGAGGGCCAGGCCGCCGGCGAACATCCACAGCACCGACCAGGGCAGACGGCTGACATCGTCGGCGGTGAAGATGCCCGTCATCGCGAGCACGACCACGGGCACGAGGGCGGCGACGCTGTTGGACACGCCCGTGACGCCGCCGGTGATCCACAGGAGGATGGTGAGGGCGTAGGTGGCGACCACGATGACGAGGTCGCGGCGGCTCGACGCGCGGTTGACGAACGTCACCTCGATGTCGGTGGACGTGAAGGGGAACATCCACACCAGCACTCGCCAGGCGATGACGATGAGCAGCAGGCAGAGCGGCACCATGACCGCCATCCACGTGGCGAACGACAGCCCCAGGTTGAGCCCTTCGGGGTCGTTGAGCGCGTTGAAGGCGAGCATGGCGGGCGGCGTGCCCACGGGAGTGCCCATGCCTCCGATGAGCGAGGCGAACGTAACGCTGAGGGCGAGGGCCGCCTTGCCTTTGGTGTCATCGCCCATCGAGACGAAGACGGGCGTCATCATGCCAATCATGAGGGCCGTGGTGGCGGTGTCGCTCATGAACATCGACAGGAGGCCCGTGGCGAGCATCACGCCGAGGAGCACGTTGGCGGGCTTGCGCCCGAAGGGGTGGAGGATGGCGCGCGCCAGCTTGGCGTCGAGGCCGATCTTCGAGGCGCTGAGCGCCATCACCAGTCCGCCGATGTAGAGAATGATGGACGGGTCGCCGAAGCTCTTGAGGATGGAGGGCGCGCTGATGAGCTTGCCCAGCTCGCGGTTGGTGAGCGTGTGGTCGCGGAAGAAGAAGAACGCGCTGTCGCTGTCGGTGAGCGTGATGAGGAAGATGACGACGACCGAGGTCACCCAGGCGGGGTAGAGCTCGAAGATCCACGAGAGGGCGGCGAAGGCGAAGATGGCGAGCATCGTCTGCTGGTGGAAGACCATGCCCTCCAGACCCATCCACGACGGCGGAACCATCGCAACGACGAGGGGCACCACGACCATCACCGCGGCGAGAATCCATCGCCTTGAAACACTGCTTTCCATGTTTTGCATGAGATTGTTGTTTTTTTTTTTCGTGGTGCAAAAGTACGAATAAAATCCGAGAGCGACGCGCACGCCGTCACATTTTTTTTCGCCTCCGGACGGGGTTTCGGGCGGAAAATGGGGGCGGGAGCGGCTCCGTAAAGTTAAGAATGTTAAAAAGTTTGGGCAGAAAACGCAATATTTGAAAAAGTGTTGCTAACTTTGCGCTTGCGAACAACAAGCCCAGGAACGTGAACAAGAAGTTTGTTTGGATAGCGACGATACTGACCACGCTGTCGTTTGCCGCGTTGCTCTTCGTCCAGATGCGCTATATGATGAGTATGGTGCGCATGAACCGTGAGCGCTTCGCGCAGGCGGTGATGAACAGCCTCGACCAGGCGAGCCACGCCATGGAGCGCCGCGAGACGTTCGAATACCTCAAGCAGGTGGCGAGCGCCGACGGCTACGAGCTGGACAACCTGCCGATGCTCGACACGGTGGCGCTCGCCAATGTGATCCGGAACAAGCCGGCGCCCGCCGACAGCCTGTTCCGCCTCAACATATCGCCGAAGATACGCAAGATACTGAACAGCAACCTCGTGGACGGCAACAAGATAGGCTCGCG
>JABUTZ010000051.1:39328-40580 GCA_021443415.1 Bacteroidaceae bacterium
GACGCGGCGCAGAAGTTGCGCGACTACGTGCGCTACGCCTTCCTCTACCAGAAGGACGTGCTCGACGAGGTGGTGTTCAAGGTCCTGTACAATGCCAGCGAGAGCCGCTTCGAGGACCGTGTCAACTTCGACGTGCTCATGATGGAAATCACGCGCACCCTGCGCAACAACGGCATCGAGATGCCCTACCACCTCATCGTCAATACCGCCGACGGGCGCGAGGTGTACCGCTGCGACGACTATGAGACGCGCGACGGCGAGGCGACCTTCCACATGGTGCTGTTCCGCAACGACCCCGTCGACAAGATGGGCACGATGGTGGTCAACTTCCCCGACTACAGCGAGTTCAGCATGAGCGCCGCGGGACTGATGCTCCCCGCCATCATCTTCACCCTCGTGCTCCTCTTCTCGTTCATGTTCGCCATCTGGTTCACCTTCCGCCAGAAGCAGGTGTCGCAGATGCGCGATGACTTCGTCCACAACATGACGCATGAGTTCAAGACTCCCCTGAGCAGCATCTCGCTCGCCGCCGAGATGATCGCCGACACGTCGGTGCCCAAGAGCGAGAACCTCCTGGCGCGCCTCTCCAACACCATCGTGAGCGAGACCAAGCGCCTGCGCCTGCAGGTGGACAAGGTGCTCCACGTGTCGCTCTTCGACAACGGCAGCCTCAAGATGAAGTTCATCGGACTCAACGTGCACCGCGTCGTGGGCGAGGTGGCGGACATCTTCTCGCTCCGCGTCCAGCAGGCGGGAGGCAACCTGGCGGTGCATCTGGATGCGCCCATGCACCATATCTACGCCGACGAGATGCACTTCACCAACGTGATCTACAACCTCCTGGACAACGCGTTCAAGTACCGCCGCGAGGAGGAGCCGCTCCAGATAGAGATCCACGTGACCAACCCCGTGCCTACGAGGGTGAACATCTGCATCAAGGACAACGGCTTGGGCATACGCCGCGACTCGCTGAAGCACATCTTCGACCGCTTCTACCGCGTGCCGATGGGCGACAAGCACAACGTGAAGGGATTCGGACTCGGACTGGCTTACGTCCAGGCAATCATAACCCAGCACCAGGGCACGATCACCTGCGAGAGCTCGCTCGGACAGGGCTCCTCGTTCACCATCTCCCTCCCCGTCACCGAGTCGGACCGCCAGAAGGCGAAGCGAAGAGCGTTGCAGGGAACGTGTTAGAGTGTAGAGTGTAGAGTGTAGAGTGTAGAGTGTAGAGTGTAGAGTGTAGAGTGTA
>JABUTZ010000052.1 GCA_021443415.1 Bacteroidaceae bacterium
TTTCAATGCGTTCAGTAAAAAAGAAATCCATTTCCTTTCAGTTTGCCTCAGCAAGCCTTTAGAAATGGATGTTATTTGCGCAAATTTACAAAATTTCTCGCAATGCCGTTATATGCGCACACGATTTTTTTGGAAAAAACCAGCGAACGAAGCCTGCGTTTTGATTACAGGTGCGAGGCGATGTGACGGCGATAGATGCCGCTGCCACCAATGGCGGAGAGACGACTGGATATATGTGTCTGGCGTTGGAGCGGAGAGAGCTGTGAGTCGTCGTTGGTATCCTCGTTCATATAGATGGTGCCGGAACCAACTACAGGCAGGTATTCATACCACTCGACAGGCACCGTATGGAGCCGTCCGTCACCACCCCATTTCCGTTCGTAATACATGCGCTTGACCGCCTCGTAGCCATGCGCCTCGACCGTTATCTCCGAACTGCCGTTACCCAAGGTCCGCTCACTGGTTTTCAGTATGTTCTGCGTGGCGCAACGCGGATGCTTGAAGCGGTCCTCGCCCCAGAAATTGGCAAGCGCCTCGTGTTCCCAGAACGAACTCTTCGGTCTGTCACCATATCCATATATATTCTCGCGCGTGCGTATCTGCTGGTACATCGGAACGCACAGCAACGGAGCGAGGCAAAAGTACATGGCGCGGAAATAGGCCGCATTCAGCCTCACGAAGTTGTCCTTGGCATACTCGAAGTCGAAATGGCGGAAACGGCCGGGGTTCATGTCGAACTCAATGCCCTGGATATGGTCGGCAACGATGACGTTGATCATCCTGCGCTTCAGGAAGTCGAAGTCATCGCCATAGGCATCCTTTTCGTCGCGAAGGAGGGCAAGCATGCTCTCCTGGGCGAGCGGAGTGAACAGGAGGCGGTACTGCTGCTCATGGTTGCGGTTGATGGTATTGAAGAGCACCTCGAAGTCCTCGTTCTGCATAAGGACGAAGTTGGAGTTCGCTTTCTCGGCCTGTTTCTTCAACTTGTGGAGTTTCCACTTGAACGACAACGAACCCTGCTCGCTGTCGAACGTGTTCTTCGTGCGGTCGAAGCAGAGGTCGGGTGCCGCTATGTTGCCATAGATGAGGCGCGTCTTCTCGTAATAGCCGGGGTAAGGGGCTGTGTAGGAGGCGGTCAGCGTCTCGGAGTGATGCACAGTAGTCCACTTGCCGTCGCTTGTCCGCTCGCGCGATGTCCAATGGATGGTCTTGTGACCATAGTAAGTCTTCGTGCCCATCTCCATCTTCTTCGTCCGGCACAGGACGAATGGGTTGCCGTTGATTAGCCCGCTGTGTGAATAGAGGACGGAGCGACCTTGGTTGAAGCGGTCGTCCCATCCATAGACGCGCTGAAGGTCAGCGAGACGTTGCGTCGTGAAGAATGGGTCGAACTCCAGTTTAGGCACCGTCTCAGTCATCATGCGCGCAAAGATATCCCAGTCGTACAGACGGTTGAGGGGTGCCATCTGCTGCCATGCCTGATTGGTGAGTTCCTTGATGCGAGCCTCCAACTCCTTGCGCTCCTTGCCGATGGCATTGAGCTTGGGATGGACAAGGAAAACCAGCAGGCAGATGATGCCCACTCCGGCGGCGATGATGGCGGTGAGAATCATCACGTTGGAGTCAGGGTCCATGTTGAAATATACATAACCGCTATCCACTATCAGCCAGCCGACTATGGCTCCGACGGCTAAAGAGATATACAGCAACGCGCAGAAGAAGCGCCACCATGCCTGCCTCGTCTTCGTCTTGTCGAGCTTGGCAGACAAACGGCGTATCTCATCGCACGTCGCCTTGTTCGCGGTCACATCAACCCCCGAGGCGGTGGCAAGTTCTTCGAACGTACGTGCCGCCACCTCAAGGAATTTCGCTTTGTAGACCTTGCGATACTGGTCGAGGGGGTTGTATATCTCTTCCTTCACCACCGATCAGAAGAACTTTTGGCGTGCCTGTGCCTTTACGTCGGCAGATGCGGTAAACGGAATGCGCGTCGTGTATCCTTGCTTTGCCGCCACGATGTTCTTGGTGGGCCAGTCGAAGATGTCACGGTTCCACTGCGCCACGCGGTCGTTATAGACCGTGCGCGCCGCCGTAATCTCACGCTGCAGGTAGCTGTTCTGCTGCATGGCATCGGCTATCGTCTGATGGGCTTTCAGTTCTGGATATGCCTCCACCTGCGGGAAGAGACGTCCGAATGCGCCGTTGAGCTCCGATGCGAGTGCGTTGCGGTCGACATCGGGGCTCACACCGCCACGATAGGCCGCCACGGTCTTCATCACGTCCTTGTCCAGTTCAATCGAGCGTTCCACCAGCCCGACGACATTCTGCAAGATCTGGAAACGTTGCTCCAGATAGTTGTCAATCTCCGATGCGTCGGCCTGGATTTTCTGCTCCAGTTGCTGGAAATAGTTGCGCGCCGAGGTCTTCATGAACAGGAAGATAAGGCCGGGCAGGATGCCTAACAGCCATAGGGCAACCTCAAAGATTACCGACCCCACACCCGTGGTGGCGGGAATTTGTTTTTCAATCACATTGACATCGCGACCAGCCGCATTGACGGGTCCTGTCATTTCGTCTAACATATTTGCCATAAGCGTATTAAGTTATATTTGTTTTTCTTCTGCTTTATCGCCATTTTCCTCCTGTGCGCCACTTGCCACACACGGAGAACGCACAAAAGTAGTCATTTTTCTTTACATGACAAAAAGAACACGCAAAAACTGGCACTTCTGCGACAATCTTTCCAATCTTTCCATGGCCGCAATCGTCTATGGACTTGGGCGAATATCAACCGATTGGACATCAACAAAACTGCATTTCGCTGAAAAATTCCGCCGTTTCATTGAAACAGACTTGCACACCCACGATTTTTTCCATAATTTTGCCATCGCAAAAAGTTTTCGTATGATGAACCTAAAACTTATTCTTGCTGCCGCAACGCTGATTCTGTTGCCTTCTGCGGCATGCGGACAGACCAAGCAGTGGTCATTGGACGACTGCATAAACTATGCGCTGGAGAACAACATCTCGCTGAAGAAGGATGTGGTGAGCGCCCGCTCGGCATCGGAGGATGTCAAGCAGTCGAAAGCGGCTCTCCTACCCTCGCTGTCGTTCGGCACCAACCACTCGCTTGGCTATCGTCCGTGGACGAACAGCGGCGTGGTGACAGTGGCCAACGGCACGGCGGCGGCTGGCGAAAATACCACCTACTACAACGGCAGTTATTCGCTCAACGCCAATTGGACGGTGTGGAACGGCGGGAAGAACGTCAACCAGGTGAAGATGAACCGCCTGACGGAGCGCGAGGCGGCTCTCGACTCAGCCATCACCGCAAACAGCATCCAGGAGCAGATAGCCCAACTCTACGTCCAGTCGCTCTACCTCAAGGAGGCTATCAGCGTGTCGAAAAACAACTCGGAGGTGAGCCGCGCCAACGAGGAGCGGGGCAAGCACTTCGTGGAGGCTGGCAAGATGTCGAAAGCGGACCTGGCACAGCTGACTTCACAACGCAGTCAGGACGAATACACGGTGGTTGAGGCGCAGAGCGCACTGACGACCTGTCTGGTGCGTCTCAAGCAGGTGCTCGAACTGCCGGGCGATGCGGCATTCGATGTGTGCGACTTCAACGCCACCGACGACCAGGCTCTTGCGCCCATTCCATCGCTTGCCGATGTATATACCTGCGCCCTCGAGCAACGTCCCGAAATCAAGCGCGGCGCACTGCAAATAGAGGGTGGCGCACTACAGGAGAAGATGGCTAAGGCTGGCTATATGCCAACGATAGGACTGACCGCGGGTGCGGGCACGAGTACGAACTCGATGAACCAGCTGGGCTGGAGCAACCAGATGAAGACGAACTTCGACATGCAGTTGGGTGTGTCGGTGTCGGTGCCAATCTACGACCAGCGCCAGACTCGCACCGCCGTCAACAAGGCTCGCTTCCAGCAGGAGATGGCGCGCCTCGACCTCCTCGACCAGCAGAAGACGCTCTACTCGACCATCGAGAACTACTGGGAACAGGCGATCACCAGCCAGCAGAAGTTCGTGGCGGCGCGCGAGAACGTGAGCAGCATGCAGACGAGCTACGAACTGCTCGAACAGCAGTTCCAGCTGGGGCTGAAGAATGTCATCGAACTGATGACAATGAAAGCAANGCGCAGCAGACGATGCTTGAGAGCAAATACACAGCTGTACTCAACATACAGATGCTGAATTTCTATAAGTCTTCCGACAATATAACACTCACGAAATGAAACACATAAGCAAAATATGGCTTGTGGTGGGCATAGTGCTCATCGCGGCGGTTGCCACATGGCTGATGTCGGGTGGCAAGAAGGAGAGCGAAATTGTCTTCGAGCAGCAGCCGGCGGAGAAGATGAACCTGCAGAACAGCATCACGGCGACAGGTACCATCGAACCCGTGACATCGGTGACCGTGGGCACGCAGGTGTCGGGCATCGTGAGCCGTCTCTACGTCGACTACAACAGCGTGGTGACGCGCGGACAGGTGATTGCCGAACTGGATCGCACGAACCTCGAGAGCGAACTGAAGAACGCGCAGGCGAGCATGGCGAGCGCACAGAGCGCCCTCAACTACGAGTCGTCGAACTATACGCGCTATCAGACGCTCTACGACAAGGGTCTGGTGAGCACGGACGAGTACGAGACGGCGAAACTGAGCTACGAGAAAGCGCGCCAGAGTGTGCTGCAGGCCAAGGAGCAGGTGCAGAAGGCGCAGACGAACCTTGGCTATGCGACCATCACATCGCCCATCGACGGCGTCGTGCTGTCGAAGTCGGTCGAGGAAGGTCAGACGGTGGCGGCAAGCTTCAACACCCCCGAGCTGTTCAAGATCGCCCAGGACCTGACGGACATGCGTGTGATTGCCGACATCGACGAGGCGGACATAGGCAGCGTGCGCGAAGGCCAGCGAGCAACGTTCACGGTCGATGCCTATCCTAACGATGTGTTCGACGGCATCGTGCAGCAGGTGCGTCAGGAGGCGACGACGACAAACAACGTGGTGACATACGAGGTGGTAATCAGCGCCCCTAACCAGGACTTGAAACTGAAGCCCGGACTGACCGCAAACGTGACTGTCTATACGCAGGAACTCGCCGACGTGCTCTGCGTGCCCAACAAGGCACTCCGCGTGCTGCCCACGCAGCAGACCATCGGTCATCGCAAGCTGACGGACGCCAACGGCAAGACGAAGGTGTGGACGCTCTCAGCCGACGGTCGCGAGGTGAAAGCCATCGCCGTGCAGACGGGCATGAGCGACGGCGTCAACACGGAGATAGTCGCTGGCATCAAGGAGGGTCAGCAGGTGATTACGGAGATCAAGGAGAAGGTGATGACCGAGGAACCAGCGGCTGATACCAGTACCGAGCGCTCGCCATTCGCCCCAGGCCCTCCGGGAAAGAAAAAGTAACCGATAACGAGCAAACACGAATGAAGACTGTCATCGAACTGCGCGACGTGAAGCGCGACTTCCTCGTGGGCGAGGAGACGGTGCATGCCCTCAAGGGCGTGTCGTTCGAAATCCACGAGGGGGAGTTCGTCACCATAATGGGTAAGTCGGGCTCGGGCAAATCAACGCTGCTCAACCAGTTGGGCTGTCTCGACACACCCACAAGCGGCGACTATCTGCTCGACGGCATCAGCGTACGCTCGATGTCGCGCTCGCAACGAGCCGTCCTGCGCAACCGCAAGATTGGTTTCATCTTCCAGAACTACAACCTCCTGCCCAAGACGACGAGCGTGGAGAACGTGGAACTGCCGCTGATGTACAACTCCGCCGTGTCGGCACGCGAACGGCGCGAACGGGCAATCGAGGCCTTGAAGGCAGTGGGACTGGGCGACCGCCTCATGCACAAGTCCAACCAGATGTCGGGCGGTCAGATGCAACGTGTGGCGATAGCACGCGCACTGGTCAACAACCCCGCCGTCATCCTCGCCGACGAGGCGACGGGAAACCTCGACACGCGCACGTCGTTCGAGATTCTCGTACTCTTCCAGAAGCTGCATGCCGAGGGGCGCACCATCATCTTCGTGACGCACAACCCCGAGATTGCCTCTTACTCGAGCCGCAACATCTCCTTGCGCGACGGACGTGTCATCAGCGACACGCACAACGACAACATCCTCTCCGCTGCCGAAGCCCTCGCCGCCCTACCGCCTGCGGAGGAAGACTGAAGGATAGAGTGTAGAGTGTAGAGAGTAGAGAGTAGAGTGTAGAGTGTAAACAATATCTGCGTCAATTTGTTTTCATCCAACGAAACAGAATGAGCATCTGCGTTAATCTGCGTTATAAAAAATCTGTGTTAATCTGTGGTTAAATCTGTGTTAATCTGTGGCAATATATGAATTGGACTAACTTGTTGAAAATAGCCTTGCGGGCGATAGCCGCCAACAAGACGCGGTCGTCGCTGACAGCATTGGGCATCATCATCGGCATTGCGTCGGTCATCACCATGCTCGCCATCGGACAGGGTTCGAAGCAGAGCATACAGTCGAACATAGCCGAGATGGGCAGCAACATGATCATGATTTCGCCGGGCAGCGACGGACGACCCGGTGTGCGCATGGACCCATCGGCGATGGAGACACTGAAACTGAACGACTACGAGGCGATCAAGGAGGAGTGCCACTTCGTGTCCGCCGTCTCGCCCACATGCACCAAGAGCGGGCAGTTCATCTACGGCAACGAGAACACGCCCTCGACGATGTATGGCGTGAGCATCGACTACCTCGAGATACGCCAGCTCAGTGTGACCGAGGGCGAGATGTTCACCGAAAACGATATCAACACCAACGCCAAGGTATGCGTATTGGGACAGACGGTGGTGGACAACCTCTTCCCCGCCGGGGGCAGTCCCATCGGCAAGGTGGTGCGTCTGGGGTCCATTCCGTTCCGCGTCGTGGGCATCCTAAAGAAAAAGGGCTACAACTCGATGGGTATGGACCAGGACGACCTCGTGCTGGCTCCCTACACTACGGTGATGAAACGACTCCTCGCACAGACTTATCTCGGTGGTATACAGTGCTCTGCCATCACCGAGGGTGTCACCGAGCAGGCTACCGAGGAGATTACCACCATCCTGCGTCGCAACCACAAACTGCGCGAGGCGACGGACACCTTCGCGGGCGATGACAACGACTTCAACATACGCTCGCAGGAAGAACTGGCGTCGATGATGAACTCGACGACCTCGATGCTCACCATCCTGCTGGGTTGTGTGGCTGGCATCTCGCTCATCGTGGGCGGCATAGGCATCATGAACATTATGTATGTGAGTGTGACTGAGCGCACGCGTGAGATAGGTCTGCGCATGTCGGTGGGTGCGCGTGGCATCGACATCCTCAACCAGTTCCTCATCGAGGCCATCCTGCTCAGCGTGTCGGGCGGCATCATGGGTGTGCTGCTCGGCGTGGGGGCGGCATACGCTGTCAACGCCCTGGCTCACTGGCCCATAGCCATCGAAAATTGGACCATCGTGATGAGCTTCGCCGTCTGCACCCTCACTGGCGTCTTCTTCGGCTGGTATCCCGCCAAGAAGGCCTCGCGACTCGACCCGATCGAGGCCATCAGGTACGAATGATAGAGAATAGAGTGTAGAGTGTAGAGTGTAGAGTGTAGAGTGCAGAGTGTAGAGCATAGAGTGTAAAGTGTAGAGTGTAGAGTGTAGAGTGTAGAGTGTAGAGTGTAGAGTGCAGAGTGCAGAGAGCAGAGCGTAAAGCCAATTGCCTTTCAGGCGGCGATGCGGGTTCCGTGTAGGGAACGACAGTTCCCGCCAAAAACTTCAAACAAAAAAACATGAACAAACTTCTAATCTTTCTCCTGGCCTTCGCCGCCGCCCTCACCATGCGGGCGGAGACGGTCGAGGGCGTGACGGTAACCAGCCCGCAGGGCGACTACCGTTTCGAGATTTCGCGTGTCAGCCTCGTCACTTTCGGCGACAAGGAGATGACCATAACTGCGAGCGATGACACGACTGTGGCGTTCCCGAATGCCGAGGGTTGGACGCTGACCTTCGGCGAGGTGACGATGGATGCCATCACCACCCTCTCGCCTTCCTCTTCTCCCATCCAGGTTTTCAACGTCGCTGGCATAATGGTCTGGGAAGGCAGGTCGCTGACAAGGGACGCCCTGCCCAAGGGTGTCTATGTCATAGTGTGCAACGGCAAAAAGGTTAAGATACAGCTATGAAAAAGGTAGTTACACTCTTTCTGTGCGCCATGTGCGCACTCGTCCCCGCCATGGCCGAGGACACGCCGGGCATAGCCATCACCAAGACCGATGGCGAGACGCTCCACATAGCCAATGCCGACTTGCGCTCGATGACCTTTGAGGGCGGCGACGCCGTACTGACCTCGATGTCGGACACGCGCCTGCTTATCCCTCGCACCGAAATAATCAGCATCGCCCACCAGGCGGCGATAGCCACAGCCTACAGTGTGTCGTTCGACGGAGCGCAGGCTGTGGTGGTCAATCCATACGCCCTGAACGGTGTGAGCACAGTCATCGACGGTGCCTACGTCACCACGACAAACACCAACGAGAGCGTGGAGATGGCATTCGCCCTCAGCGGTGCTACCACCGACGGCGGTTTTGAGTACGTGGGTACATACAAATGCTCGCTGACGCTCCGTGGTGCCAGCATCACGAGCCTTCGCGGTGCGGCGGTCAACATACTGTGCGGCAAGCGCATAGCAGTCACCATTGATGGCGACAACACACTCGCCGACTGCTCTGCGGGCAGCCAGAAGGCATGCCTCTACTTCAAGGGACACGCGGAGATTGAGGGCGACGGCTCGCTGACTCTCCGCGGCAACACGAAGCATGCCCTCGCCTCAAAGGAGTATCTGCAACTAAAGAAGAAGTTCGCCGACGGCAAGATTAGCGTCCTCTCGGCGGTGGCTGACGGCATACACGCAGGTCAGTATTTCCAGATGAACGGTGGCAGCGTTGTGGTGCGCAACGTGGGCGACGACGGCATACAGGCGGAGACGACCGATGACGCTACCGACGAGAAAAACGGCCAGCTTATTATCAAGGGTGGAACGCTTGACATTCAGTGCGATGCCGATGGCGTGGTGGAGAGCACCACGTCCAACATTCGTCCGGGTGGCGGCCCTGGTGGTGGCGGTCCCGGCGGCGGCGGCGGATGGCCTCCCGGCGGTGGCGGTGGCCCTGGTGGTGGAGTGGACGAGGAAACCTCGTGCGTGGCATGCCTGAAGTGCGACTCGCTCTGCACCATCTCGGGCGGCACACTGACTCTGAAAGCCACGGGCAAGGGTGGCAAGGGCATCAAGGCCGCCTACGATGCCGTCTTCGGTGAAGATGGTGGCGAGGGACCCGTCATCAGCGCCACAACAACGGGCAGTGTGGTGTCGGGCAGCGGCGAGAACCTGAACGGACAGCCGAAGGCCATCAAGGTGGACGGCAACCTGACCATCAACGGCGGCGAGATAACGACAAAGACATCGCAGAACGGCGGCGAGGGCATCGAGTGCAAGGCATATATGACAATAAACGGCGGCACGGTGGTGTGCAACACCTACGACGATGCCATCAACGCCCAGTCGAAGATAACGGTGAACGGCGGCCTGGTGTGGGCAAACTCGTCGGGCAACGACGGCATGGACTGCAACGGCCGCGAGGGCTTTGAGTTCAACGGTGGCATCGTGCTGGCAAGCGGTACGAACCAACCCGAGGAGGGTTTCGACTGCGACAGCTACTCGTTTGTCATAAATGGTGGCACGCTGATTGGCACGGGCGGCGCGACAAGCAACCCGACAAGCGCCAAGCAACCATACAAGACGCAGTCGAGCCAGAGCCTGACCAACGGCACGTACTTGAGCCTGCAGAAGCAGGACGGCACGGTCATCTGCTCCTATCGCGCCACACGCACTCAGACAGCGACCATACTCGTCTCGTCGCCCGAGTTCGTGAGCGGCACGTCATACAAGCTGGTGCGCAACTCATCGGCAGTAAACTCTCCCTCGGCCTCTTACCTCGACGGTGTGTTCACCATCGGGGGCACGCTGACGGGAGGCACGAGCACGAGCATAACACCCACAACACGCTGACATCATGGCCAAAGACCGCTACAGCCGTCTCGAACTGACACTCTACGTCGTGGGGTGGACTCTCATCCTCGCCATCCCGCTCATCGGGCAGACCTACAGCCTGCTCACGGGCAGCGTAGAGGCGTACGACTGGCATCCGTGCCTGCACCACTGGCAACTGATGTTGCCCATCGTGGCTCTCTTCGCCCTCAACAACTGGGTGTTGCTTCCCCGGTTGTTCTGGCAGCAGCGCAAGACGTGGTATTTCCTGACGCTCATCGTGCTCTTCGTCGTGCTCTGGCTCATCCAGCAACCGCCCACTCCACCCGCTTTCGCCGAGGGAGCGGAACGTGCCGCGCGCCATGTCGCTGAGCGGGGTCGCGAACCGCGTCCGCACCGCATGGTCGAGATGTTCCACATCACCAACCTCATCTTCGAGATTTGTGTCCTGTTGGCTAACTTCGGCATCAAACTCTACCTGCAGTCGCTGCGGCGCGACATGGAGATGCTCTCGCTCCAGAACGAGAAGATGGCGCAGGAACTGCAGTCGCTGAAATACCAGATTAGCCCTCACTTCCTCATGAACACGCTCAACAACATACAGGCGCTCATCGACACGGACGCCGAGAGGGCGAACAAGACGCTTCAGCAACTCTCCAAGATGATGCGCTACCAACTCTACGACAACACGTCGCACTCAGTGCCGCTGCGCAAGGAACTGGACTTCATGCGCAACTTCATCGCCCTGATGCGCATCCGCTATCCAGAGAGCGTGAGGATAGAGGTCGATTTCCCCGACGACGACCGCGGCATCTGCGTGCCTCCCCTGCTCTTCATCTCGTTCATCGAGAACGCGTTCAAGTACGGCGTGAGCTACACCTCCGAGTCTGTCATCTCCGTCAGCCTCACCATAGAGGACAACGACCTGCTCTTCCGCTGCACCAACTACATAGCCACCGACTCCCCCACCCCGACCCAGAGCAGTGGCATCGGCATCAAGAATGTGCGCCGCCGCCTCGACCTCATCTATGGTTCGCACTACGACCTCAACATCGCCCAGACCGACGGCATGCACGTGGTGGAAGTGAGATTAGAGAATAGAGTGTAGAGTGTAAAGTCTAAAGAATAGAGAATAAAGAATAAAGGTTTAGTTTTGCTGCTGCAGAAATATCTGTGTTAATCGGTGTTGTCATCGGTGCTAATCTGTGTCAAAGAATATCGGTGT
>JABUTZ010000053.1:0-4229 GCA_021443415.1 Bacteroidaceae bacterium
TTAACACTACATACAGGCACAAAAATCACGCAGGCTGTGTCAATTCAATGACACAGCCTGCGCCTATTTAGTTATCGGTCAAGTCTTACTTGGCGGGCTTATCAGCGGCTTTCTTCGCTGGTTTCTTGTCAGCTTTTGGAGCGACAGGTTTCTTCTCCGCCTTGGGAGCTGCGGGCTTTGCCTCCTTCTTCGGAGCGGCAGCCTTCTTTGCGGGCTTCTCCTCGGCAGGAGCCTGGGCAGACAATTTCTTGATGCGTGCGCTCAGACGCTCTATCTCCTTGTCCTTCACCTCAATCTCATCACCCTGGTTGCGAATGGTCGTCAGCAGAGCATTGTACTCCTCATTATCCACCTCGCTCGGGAAGATGTTGTTGACGCGGTTGATGAAGTCACCTACAATGTTCATGTAGTTCGTGAATGCGTCGTACGGGCTGTCGTAGATGCCACGATAAGCACCGTAGCTCTGCGGCTTCGTTGACATGAAACGGAAGTTGTTCGATGCCTGCAGGTAGTCCCAGTCCTTCTTGATGCGCTGGTCCTGGCAGATGGTCACGCGCTCAGCCACACTGTAGAGTTTGTCGAAAGCCTCGCGCTGCATCACGTTGCCCAGCCAGCAGCTTGCGTCGCGCTCCTCGTCCACCCACGAGATGGGATAAGCCACCTCAATTGGTCCGACGGCGGGTACCTTAGAGATAATCTCCGACGGAGTGGCGAACTCGATGCCACGCTCAGCGCAGCATGCGGGCAGAGCCTTCATGAACTCAAGGATGTTGCTTGACAGAGGCTGATAAACACCGAATGCGCACAGCTCCATGAAGATGTTCACAATCTGTTCCTCCTGAGGAAGAGCAGCTACCCAGTCAGCCCATGTAGAGGCGAACAGAGGATATTCGTTCCAGCTTGAGTCATTGAAACGCAGAGAGATGTCATCCGACAACTTGTAGTCGCGCATCAAAACCTTGAGCTTCGGGTTGGCGGCGCAGCTATACACGAAATGCGGGCTCTTCCAACCGAGGATATGCTTGGCACCTTCGGTCATAACGCCCTTGAAGCCCATGTCTGCGATGCGGGCGCCAATTTCGTCACTGTAGATGAGGCAGCTGTTGCGGAACACCTTAGGCTTCTGTCCGAACAGTTCCTTGATGCGCTTCATGTTGTGCTCAATCTCAGCACGGAACGAAGCCTCTCCGTTCTCCGACAGCGAAGCGAGACCATGGCTGTAGGGCTCGGCAAGGAACTCGACGTTGCCTTTGTTGTTCAGTTCCTGCAGCAACTCGATAACCTGCGGAGCGTACATCTCCAGCTGTTCGATGGCGCAGCCAGACAGCGAGAAAGCCATCTTGAACTTCTTGCCGTAGGTCTCTGTCATCTGCAGCAGTGTCTTCAGTGCCGGGATATAGCTGCGCTCGGCGGTCTCGGTGATTGCGCGCTCCGACTCATAGTCGTCATAATAGTAATGGTCGGTGCCAATCTCAAAGAAGCGGTAACGCTTCAGGTGGATATTCTGATGAATCTCAAAATATAAGCAAATTGTTTTCATTTGGATTGTTTTTTAATGATTATGCATCACATGTACTTCAGTTTCGCATTATCTACGGTATGCAACTCATGGGCGATGGTCTTGTCATACAGGTGGCGGATGCGTACGCCCACCTTCTCCCATGTGATGCCGTCAACCTCTTTCTTGCCTTCAACCTGCAGATACTCGTGCAGACCGCGGTTGGTGCAGAGCGAATACATGGCATCCGCCATGGCGTCGATGTCCCAATAGTCGGTCTTGATGCACTTCTCCATGATCTCGCCGCAGCCAGACTGGTAAGAGATGATGCTGGGCACTCCGCTCTGCATTGCCTCCAAGGGCGATATGCCGAAAGGCTCTGACACCGAGGGCATCACATAGACGTCGCTGTCACGGAAGCACTCAAACACTTGCTTGCCCTTCATGAAGCCGGGGAAGTGGCAACGGTCGGCGATGCCATAGGCTGCCGCCATCTCGATCATGGCGTTCATCATGTCACCGCTACCGGCGAAGCAGAACCTCACGTTGCGTGTGCGGTCGAGCACGCGCTTTGCGGCTTCGATGAAGTACTCCGGACCTTTCTGCATCGTGATGCGGCCGAGGAAAGTAACCACCTTCTCCTTGCGTTCGTCCCACGACTTGCGCTCGTCCACAATCGCCTGCAACTCGGGCTGCAGAGGATATACGGCATTGTGCATCGCAAAGCACTTCTTCGGATCTTGATGGTAATGGTTGATTACCGTCTGTCGCGTCAACTCCGACACGCACATGATGCAGTCGGCATGGTCCATGCCGTTCTTCTCGATTGAATAGACCGTTGGGTTCACATTGCCGCGCGAGCGGTCGAAGTCGGTCGCATGCACATGTATGCAGAGGGGCTTGCCACTCACCTGCTTGGCATGTATGCCAGCCGGATAGGTCAGCCAGTCGTGGGCATGGATGATGTCGTAGGTCTGCTGACGCGCCACGACTCCCGCCACAATCGAGTAGTTGTTAATCTCCTCATGCAGGTTGTCGGGATAGCGTCCCGAGAACTCCATGCAACCGAGGTCGTTCACATACATGTAGTTGAAGTCGGCATAGATATGGTCGCGCAGGTCATAGTAGAGTTGCGGATCCATATACGAACCCACACGGCTCTGCACATAGTCCCAGTTCACATCGCGCCAGGCGATGGGCACACTGTTCATGCCGATTATCTTCATGAAACTCTGATCCTCATCGCCCCAGGGTTTGGGAATGCAGAACGTGATGTCCATATCCTCCTGAGCCGAGAGTCCCTTTGTCAGGCCGTAGCTGGCCGTTCCGAGTCCGCCCAAGATGTGGGGCGGAAACTCCCATCCAAACATCAGCACTTTCATAGCGTGTCCTCCATTTGTGTTTTATACTTTTCAAGAATCTTCACCACGCGCAGTATCTCTGCCACGTTCATTGCGAACGAGACGGCTCCGCGTCCGTGGAACGGCGGGTTGCCGTCGAACAACTCAGGCAAAGTGCCGATGCAGTGATAGAAGAGTTCTTCCTCATAACCTACCAACTGACGCTCGATGAAGCTCAGGCGGCTGTTCTTATACACGCGCAGGCATGCCTCGAAATAGAAGCCTGCAAGCCACGGCCACGCCGTACCCTGATGGTATGCATAGTCGCGCTGTGTCTGCGGACCCGTGTACATGGGGTTGTAGCCACCGCTCTTCGGTGAGAGCGAGCGCAGTCCCTTGGGAGTGAGCAACTCCTTGGTGCACATGTCGAGCACGCTCTTCTTCTGTGCGGGTTCAAGCGGCGAATGGTCGAGGGCGACGGCGAAAATCTGGTTGGGACGCACGCTCCAGTCCATCATCTGTCCGTCAACGTAGTCGAGCAGGTAGCCATGCTCGTTGAGGAACACGTCGCGGAAACTCTGCGCGCACTTCTCCGACATAGCCTTGAACATCTCCGCCTTGTCCGTGACGCCCAGCGTTGTGCAAGCGTTCTCGCAATGACGCAGAGCGTTGTACCATAAGGCGTTGAACTCTACGATATAGCCCGAACGCGGGATAATCGGACGACCGTTGGCAGTCGAGTTCATCCATGTGATTGCCTTGTCGCGTCCGTTGCAGTAGATGAGTCCGTTGTCGTGAATCTGCATGTTCGGATGCTTGCCTCCAAGCAGGTACTCCATGATTTCGGTCACAAGGCCGCCATAGAGTTCATAGCACTTGGGGCGGCTCACATACTTGCCGTACTGCTGTATGCACCACACCGCCCAAAGCAGAACGTCGGGGTGCTCCATCTCGTAGATGCGGACAGAGAGATGCTTGCCTTCGATAAACTCGCGGATGCCCTTTGCGGCTGTCTTCATCACCGACTCGTACTTGTCAATCTCGTCGTTGGTCAGTGTCAGACCGGGCAACGAGATGAACATGTCGCGAGCGCGGCACTTGAACCACGGATAACCAGCGAGGATGTAGTTCTCACCGTCTCGGTTAACGAGGAACTGGTGGGCGCTGTTAATCAAGCAGTGCATGAAGTTGTCGCGCGGGGTGCGAATGTTGCACTCAAACTCGGCGATATCCTTCAACTTGGACACCTGAATCTGGTCGATGCCGGCGGCAAAGACTACGCTCTCGCCCTTCTTGATGTTGAATTCGAAGTAGCCAGGGACATAAAGGTCCTCCGTTGCGGCATATCCGCGCTCAAGTTCCTTGGGATATTCCATGCCACGATACCAGTC
>JABUTZ010000053.1:4250-11178 GCA_021443415.1 Bacteroidaceae bacterium
TTCTTGTTCAACTGCATGTAGAGCTCGGGGTAACCGTGGTACATGCACGTCTTGATGCCGCCCGGCACAGGCTGATAGTCGCGGCTGGCGACACTGTTCTCATGCGTGAACTCACGCACTGAACGGAACGCAAGGAACGGTTTCAGACGGAGCGTAGTAGCGCTATGTGCGTCAACGAGCGTGTAGCGGATGATGATGCGATTCTCAAAGTGCTGGAACATCATCTCCTTCTTCAGAATCACGCCACCCACGCGATAGAGCGTGGTAGGCACTTGCTGGCAGTCGTACTCGCGGATGTACTTGTTTCCGCGGGGGCTGAAATTGTCGCCTTGGTACTTGTGCAAGCCCAGATGGAACTCGGTGGCGTGCTGTATGACCGTCTCGTCGAGCGATGAGAGCAACACATGGTTCTCATCGTCGAGATTGGGTACGGGCACCACCAGCAGTCCGTGATACTTGCGCGTGTTGCAATCGACAATCGACGAGCACGAATAAGCACCCGAACGGTTGGAGCGAAGCACCTCACGAGGCAACGATTCGGCCAGATTTACCATCTGTGTCTTGTCAAATCGTAAGTAGCTCATGGTTTTTAATATTTAGGTTAATTGTTTGTTTTGCCTATCAAATTTAATACTTTTATTCCACAAAACGCATATCCTTGATGAGTTTTTTTCATTTTTGAGTGAAAAAAACTTAAAAACAAGCCCTTTTATGGCTGTCAGCTATAACAAACGGTATTTTTTTTCACAAAAGGCAGTCGCCGACAAACTGCAACGGCAACAGATTTTCTATACCCTCACACACCCAAGTGCCCTTCGCACCATAGAGCAAAATCCGTATTTTCTGTCCGTATCTATGCTCCGTTTCGAGTATCGCCTGACGGCATGCCCCGCATGGCGGAATAGGTTGGTCGAGGAATTGCCCCCCTGTCTCGGCGGCGATGGCAAGTGCTGTCGGAGCCTGAGTCTGATAATAGCATGCGGCATGGTGGAGGGCATTGCGCTCGGCACACTGCGTGATGCCGTAGCTGGCGTTCTCCTGATTGGAACCCGCCACAATGGTTCCGTCGCTAAGGCGCAAGGCGGCTCCTACGTGGAAAGCACTATAGGGAGCGTAACTACTCTCGCTTGCCTTGCGTGCATGCGCGATGATTTCGCGGTCCTCGGCACTGAGTTCGTCTTCCTGGTACACAACAAAGTTGGATGTGAGTGTAACTGGTTTCATGGTCTGATTGTTTAAGTAACGCAAATATACAAAATTTCCTCCGTCTATTGCTCATATTTGCGAAATATGAGTTAATTTTGCATAAAATTTTATCACAGACATAATGGCCAAGCGTTGCACAATAGCTTTTTTGCTGTTCATATCCGTTCTTTCCTGCGCCGCTCAGCAGTCGCGCGCATACCTTAATTATATAGAGAAATACAGCGACTGGGCTGTGGAGCAAATGAAGGAATACAAGATTCCCGCAAGCATAACCTTGGCACAAGGTCTGCTTGAGAGCCGCGCCGGACAGAGCCGTCTGGCCGTGGAGGCTAACAACCATTTCGGCATCAAGGTGGGCACGGGTTGGAACGGCCCCTACATCCGCGAGGACGACGACGCCAAGGGAGAGAAGTTTCGCAAATACGCATCGGCACGAGAGAGCTACGTCGACCACTCGCAGTTCCTCGCCAACCGCTCGCGCTACGCCTCATTGTTCTCATACAAGACGACCGACTATAAGTCGTGGGCGCACGGACTCAAGGCTTGCGGCTATGCCACAAGCCCCACATACGCGCAGAGCTTGATACGCATCATCGAGACATACAATCTGGCGGAATTTGACTCTCCGGCGGCAAGCACGCCAGCGTTCAAGTTTGAGATAAAGCAGCAGATCAAGTTGGAGTTGGAGGAAGCCACAGACAAATCGCACGGCGTCTTCATGAACAACAAGAACTATTACGTCATCGCAGAGGCGGACGACACGTTCGAGTCCATAGCCGACGAGACGGGTGTGGCGCCCAGCCATCTGCGCAAGTACAACGAACTGCCCGACGACTACCGACTGCAGAAAGGCGACATCATCTATCTTGAGGGCAAGCGCTCGAAGGCGGAAGCGAAATACGAGGGTGAGCTGCACATCATCCAGCCCGGCGAGTCGATGTACACCATCGCACAGCTCTATGGCATCAAGCTTAAGTCGCTCTACAAGCTGAACAAGAAACCCGAGACCTACTCAGCACAGGTGGGCGATGGCCTGTGGGTGCGTTGACCGCATGCGTCACATCACAAAGGTGAGGATGTTGAACAGACGTCCGACAAACAGTTTCTTGTTCGTGATGATCTGACGGCGATTGCTGTCGTTGAGCAACGTGCATTTTGCTTTGTCCGCCTCAAAGATGTCTGACAGACAGCGCGTCGTGTTCTTGTCAAAGACGAAAGCATTTACCTCGTAGTCGTAGCATAGGCTACGTGCCTCAAGGTTTGTACTGCCGATGGTGCAGTACTCGTCGTCCACCATCATTATCTTGCTGTGGTGGAACGCTCCTTTATAATAATATATGTGTGCGCCCAACTTGCGCAACTGGTTGGCGCGAAATGCCACGATGCTCGGCGTCAGAGGCACATCGCCATCGACGCTCAGCATCAACTCAAGCCGAACGCCTCGCTTGACAGCGTTCTTCAGGGCCCGCCACACAAGTTTTGTCGGTATGAAATAGGGAGACACAATCTGTATCTTGTGCTTGGCACTGTCAATCATGGTGGCGAAAGCGCGACGCATGACGGCAGGACTTTTCCTTGGCACCCGGTCAGCCACACCTACAACCACGGGGTCGATGGTAACCACTGGCTTCAGTCGTTTGAAATCGCTCGGTCTTTGGTACCTGATACCTGTGAGCGTGTCTATTCTCTCGCCTGTCATGGTCGCCCACATCTCGGCGAAGATATGTTCGTAAAAGACTACGGCGGGACCCTCCAGTCGGAAGTGAGTGTCGCGCCATGCTCCGAACTTGGGCAGTCCGTGCAGGTAATAGTCAGCCACGTTCATGCCTCCGCTATATGCCAGCGCACCATCCACGACTACTATCTTGCGGTGGTCGCGATGCAAGGCGTTCTGGAAATAAGGGAAGCGCATCGGGTCAAACTCGCGAATGTCCACTCCGGTTGACCGTATAGAGTCCAAATGGCGGCGGCGCAAGGGCTTGTTGTTGCTGTCGTTGCCGAAGCCATCAAAGATGGCGCGCACCTGGACTCCCTCTTTCGCCTTGTCGCCCAAAATCTTGAACAACGCGTTGCCTATGCTGTCGTTGCGGAAATTGAAATACTCGAGATGGACATAGTGCTTTGCCTGGCTTATGGCACACAGCATATCGTCAAATTTCTCAATTCCGTTGGTAAGCAGCGCCACGTGGTTCTCACCCACAAACTGCACTCCATGCTTCTCCATGGCGGAGCGCACACCCTCCGTCTGCGCCCTTCCGTCGGAGAGCGCAGAGACGAGAAGCAGAAAAGTGAGGAGTATGACGCGGCACACGTTCATCAGAGCATGCAACTGAAATGGTCAACCACGCCCAGCAGGTGTGTGTCCGTGTCCACGACCAGCACCGAATGAATCTTGTGGCGGTGCATGATCGCCTGTATGTCGTTAATCTTCGTTGTGGGCGACACGAACTTGGGCGTGCGTGTCATCACCTCGCTCACAGGCACGTTGAAGAATTTCTCCTTCAGGCTCTCCATCGCGCGGCGTACGTCACCATCGGTGATAAGTCCGATCACCTTCTCGTTCTCCACAACAATGCCAAGCCCGAGTTTGCCGCGGCTCACGTGGATGATTGCCTCGCCAAGTGGCATGTAGGGCGGAATGACAGGCATATCCGACGTACGCATCACGTCCTGAGCTTTCGTCAGCAGGCGGCGTCCGAGCGAACCGCCCGGATGATAGCGGGCGAAGTCGGTGTCCTTGAACTGCCGCTCCTCCATCAGTGCGCAGGCGAGGGCGTCCGCCATGGCGAGTGCCGCCGTCGTACTGCTCGTTGGAGCGAGGTTGAGCGGACAAGCCTCGCGCCTTACCGCCACGTTGATATGCGCATTGCTATACTGCGCCAGCAGACTCTGCGGATTGCCCGTGAGAGCGATGAGCGGTATGCCTCGCTCCACAAGGATGGGGACAAAGCGCAACAACTCGTCCGTATGTCCCGAGTTGCTGAACGCCACCACGACATCGTCGCTGGTGATGACTCCGAGGTCGCCGTGGAACACATCAAGTGGATTGACGTAAAAGGCAGGCGTTCCCGTCGAGCTGAGCGTCGCCGCCATCTTGGTGGCTATATGTCCGCTCTTGCCCACACCGGTCACGATGACCTTGCCACGGCAGTTGAGCATCAGCCCCACCGCCTTGTCAAAGTTGTCGTCCAAAAGGTCTATGAGATTCAATATCGCCTGCGCTTCGTCCCGCAGGCACTTGATGGCTACGTCTTTAATCATAACAAACTGCGCAATACTGTTTCAAGGTCTTTCAATGCCAACATGTTGGGTCCGTCCGAGAGGGCGTTGTCGGGATCGGGGTGCACCTCAAAGAAGAATCCATTCGCTCCGAACGCCTTGGCGGCGAGAGCCATCATCGGCACGTACTCGCGGTTGCCTCCCGTCTTTCCTCCTGCCGCTCCCGGACGTTGCACGCAGTGTGTGCAGTCCATGATGACGCGCGGCGTTATCTGCTTCATCTCGGGTATGTTGCGGAAATCGACGATGAGGTTGTTGTAGCCGAACATATTGCCACGCTCGGTCAGCCACACCTCCGCGGCACCTGCCTCGTGGGCTTTCTCCACGGGATAGAGCATGTCTGCTCCCGAGAGGAACTGCGCCTTCTTGATATTGACAGCGCACTTGGTCTTGGCGGCGGCCACGAGAAGGTCGGTCTGCCGGCAGAGGAACGCCGGTATCTGAAGCACATCCACCACCTCAGCCACGGGTGCCGCCTGCTCGCTCTCGTGGATGTCGGTTAGCAACCGCAGTCCAAAACGCGACTTGATGTCGGCGAGCATTTGCAGACCGCGCTCCATGCCGGGTCCGCGATAAGAACGAATGGACGTGCGGTTCGCCTTGTCGAACGAGGCTTTGAAGATGATATCGACACCCAGGGTGTCGCGCAACCTTACCAATTCGCATGCGACGGTTCGCATCACGTCCTCGTCCTCAATAACGCAGGGGCCGGCTATAAACAATGGTTTCATGAAAAATCTATATTTAACACGCAAAGTTACTGCTTTTTTCCCGTTTTTGGCACTTATACCTTAAAAATAATAGCGCATACTTCATCTTTTGGCAAAAATAATTGCTGAAAAGGGGAAAAGGTTGTACTTTTGCACTGATGACAAAAGATTCTTCCCTCGTTTCTCGTCTGCAAGATGAGAATACGCGGCGTGACGCTTTCAAGGAACTGGTGAAAGTGCATGCCCCTACGATGTATGCCCAGATACGCCGCATGGTGATGAACCATGACGACGCTGACGATGTATTGCAGAATGCCCTGATAAAGGTTTGGACTAACTTAGACTCGTTTCGCGGTGACTCACAATTGAGTACATGGCTCTTCCGCATCGCCCACAATGAGACTATCACCTTTCTTACCCGTGGTCGCACGATGATGAGCATCGACACCCCGGCAGGCAACGCCACCGACGAGGATGGCGAGAAACTCACCGTCGCCAGCCGCCTGATGGCAGACTCATATTTTGACGGAGACGAGACAGAGGCGCAACTTCAGGAGGCCATCGCCACCCTCCCCCCCAAGCAGCGCACCGTCTTCACGATGAAGTATTACGATGACTTGAAATACGAGGAGATGAGTGGCATCCTCGACACCAGCGTCGGCGCCCTCAAGGCATCATACCACCACGCAGTGAAAAAAATTACGGCTTTCTTTGAATCTAAAGAATAAACTTTCCTTTTTTTGCATTGTCATAAAACCATGAACGAAAAATTTACGATATCAGAAAATGGCTCGCATCGCGACCCCTTTGTTGTACCCGAGGGCTACTTCGACTCTTTGGAGGAGCGTGTGATGCAGCGCATTGACACCATGCCATCGCCCAAGCGCACCTCCCGCACACTGACCTTCAAGCAGCTCATGCAGTGGTCGGCGGCAGCTTGCGTACTTGTCGCCGCCGGATTGATGTATTGGCAATACTCAATCCAGACATCGCAGATAGACGAGAACACGCTAATCAGCGAGATTTCTACCGATGAAGAATGGGAAGACGCCATGGAATACGCCCTCATCGACAACGAGGAGATAGCCTATTATCTTACGGAAGCAAACTAACAACACATATTCGAATATGAAGAAACTTTTCACAACAATGTTTTGCATGGCGGTCATCGCGCTGAGCGCCAATGCACAGAAATTCTCTCCCGAGGCTTTCCGCGAGGGCATGGAGAAATATCTGATCGAGAACGCCAAACTGAGCGAGCAGGAGGCCAAGGCGGTGTTGCCTATCCTCAACGAGATGCACGAGCAGTCGCGCAACATCAACGAGCAGATGCGCCAGGTGAAGCGTGGCGTCGATGAGAACTCAACCGCCCAGCAGGCAGAAGAGGCTGTCAACAAGCTGTCGGAACTGATGGTTGCCGAGTGCGCTCTCAAGGTGGACTACTACAAAAAACTCTGCGCTACCGTAAGCGCCAACAAGGTGATGCAGGTAATCAAGGCTGAGGACAATTTCCACCGCGAAATTCTGCGCAAAGGCTCCGGTTTTGGGGGCAACGGCAGGGGTCGAGGCATGCGAAATCGCACTCAAGAGTAAAAAATATCGCAAAAAACTGGGCTAAAATTTCTTTTTATCAAAAAAAGGCTGTAACTTTGCAGTCGCAAAAGCGAAGAGTTACGCCGAATTGGCTCAGTTGGTAGAGCAACGCATTCGTAATGCGTGGGTCGGGGGTTCGA
>JABUTZ010000053.1:11365-17439 GCA_021443415.1 Bacteroidaceae bacterium
GGCAAGACATCGCTCCTGCGTGCCATCATGGGTTTTCGCATGCTTGCCGGTGGCACGGTGACGGTCTGTGGTGTTGAGCCCAAGCCTCAATCAGTCGCTCGCCTGCGTCAGCACACGGCGTACGTGCCGCAGGAACTCCATCCCCCCGTCGAATGGGTCAAGGAGATGGTTGCGCTACCATTCTCGCTCCGCCTCAACAAGCATATCCCGCTTGACACTGACAGGATGTTCGGAATCTGGGAACACATGGGACTTGCGCCTTCTCTCTACGACCAACGCGTGAACGAGTTGAGCGGCGGCCAGCGCTCACGCATAGCCCTTGCCACAGCCATGATGCTTGACAAACCGCTCCTGATTGCCGACGAACCCACAGCCGCCCTCGACAACGAATGGAGCATGAAGGTGGCTCGCACCCTACGGAAGTACGCCGAAGGGCACCAAAAAGCCGTTCTCGTCGTCAGCCATGACAGCATAATGGCGAACGAGGCTCACCAAATAATCAAAGTAGAAAAATATCCCGCAACATAACCACATTCAACGTGCCGCAGGCACATTCAACAACCCCTAAATGGACATCTCCCTCATAGGCTTGGCCATCGGACTGCTGCTCCTGCTCATCCCCTTCTATTTCCTGCATCTCTACCGTACAGGACTGGTTAGGGCGTTGGCGGTCGGTGCGGTACGCATGACCGTCCAGCTGGCACTGATTGGAGTCTACCTGCGCTACTTGTTTGAGTGGGACTTGCCGTGGCTCAACATGCTGTGGGTGGTCATCATGGTCATTGTGGCGGCATGGACAGCGGTCAGCCGCACACGGCTCTCCATGCGTGTCATGTTCGTTCCGTCCATTGTTGCCTTCTTTGTGACCGCAATGATTATAGGCCTCTATTTCCTCATTCTCATCCTTGGCCTCGAACGTCCGTTTACGGCTCAATACTTCATCCCCATCATGGGCATCCTGCTGGGCAACATGCTGTCGGTAAACGTCATTGCCATCAGTTCCTACTATGGCAGCTTGCGTCGCGAGCGCCAACTCTATTACTACCTCTTAGGCAACGGAGCGACTCGCTTCGAGGCGACGCTCACTTTCATGCGCGACGCCATTGTCAAGGCATTCTCGCCCTGCATAGCCAATATGGCGGTGATGGGACTTGTCAGTCTGCCCGGCACAATGATCGGACAGATACTCGGTGGCAGTCTGCCAGGTGTGGCGGTCAAGTATCAGATGCTGATCATCATAATCACGCTTGTTGCTTCATCCATCAGTGTGATGATAACTTGCCGCCTCTCCGACGCCCGCATCTTCGACAACTGCGACCGCATCATCGACTAATCAGTCGCGCAGCTTCAGGTGGAAGACGTTGTCGCAATACCTGAGAACCTCTTGCTTGTGGGTGACAAAAATGATTGTCTTGCCCGCCTGCGCCAATGTTTTCAGACGACCGAGAATAGCCTCTTCGGTCTTGGCGTCGAGGGCGCTTGTCACCTCGTCGAGCAAAAGAATGCGACCGCCGTGCAGCATGCTGCGTGCGATGGCGATGCGCTGAGCCTGCCCTTCGCTAAGTCCAAGCCCCATCTCTCCGCATACGGTGTCGAGTCCCAACGGCAGGTCAATCACAAATCCGCACTCGGCAAACTTCAGTGCCTCAATCATCTCCTCCTCGGTGGCCTGAGGATTTCCGAACATAAGATTGTCACGGATGGTTCCGCTAAGAAGAGTATTGCCCTGAGGCACATAGACAATCTCCGAGCGCGTCTGCACCGAGACAGGCACCCGTCCGCGTTCGTTGAAGAACTCAACGCTGCCACTCTGCGGTTTGATGAGCGAGAGCATGAGACGCATCATCGTCGTCTTGCCTACACCCGTCTCACCGGCGATTGCATTGAACGTGCCAGGTGCAAACTCTATCGTCACATCATTCAAGATCTGCTGCTGTTCGGAACTATAGCGATAGGACACATTGTCGAACCTCAGTCCGATGGCTCCAGCCATAGGCACCTCCTTCGCTCCGTCCATCACGACCTCCTCGCATGGCATCGTGTCGAGTTCCATGAGTCGCTCTATCGACGTGAAAGCATTGATGAGCGAAGGGAAGAACTGCGTTATCTCGCGGAAAGGCAGTTGAATCTGCGACACAAGCTGAACGAAGGCTATCATCGTGCCATATGTGATGGCGTGTTCCTGAAGCTGGTATGCTCCCCAGAGGAATGATATGAGGTAAACGCCCGAAAAACCCACGTTGATCATCGACATCGAATAGGCATTGAACCGTGTGCGGCTCATTATCTGCCCATGGAGCTTGCGATGAAGTGCGGCAAGTCTTCCCACGGCACCATCCACCTGTTGCAAAGTCTTCACGACCAACTGATGCTGGATGAGTTCCTGCATCGTGCTCTGTATCTTGCTGTCAGTCTTGCGCACCGCCCTTGTGATTTCCCTGACGCGAACAAAATAGATGCGGCTCAGCACGATGCAGAACGGGAGCGTTACAACGACAAGGACAGCGAGCCGCCAGTCCATGAGAGAGAGAAAGACGAAGGCGCCGATTAGCCGGAACACGACCACCACAACCTGTGGCAGCCGCTCTGCCGCCATGCCGATGATGGTACCCACATCACCCTCCAGTCTGTTGAGCACATCGCCCGTATGCCTGCGCTCTCGTCCCTGCCAAACGGAACCGAGCACACCGCGGAACAGATTCTCCTGCAATACGTTCTGTGCCTTCACACCGAGCAAGGCGGACAGCCACCGATGGGTGACGCGCAGCAGAATCTGCGACATCACAAGCACGACGAGGCAGACGGCAAGCCACAACAGACGGTTGCGGTCGTCCGTGCCCACAGCCGTGTCGATAATCTGTTTCGAGAAGTAGATAAAGGCAAAGTCGGCGGCAACAAGGATGAGTCCGAGCAATGTGTTGATAATCGCCTGAAGACGACACCCGCGTGCCTGCCTCCAAAACCATTTCAGCTGTGCTATCAATTCGCTCCTGTTTTTCACCTTCGCAGTTCAATTTCTTGGGTCCGTACCCCACGACAATTTGTGGCGCAGCGTGTCGAAGAACGAGAGTCCCGACACACGGACTATTCCGATTGTATAGTTCGCCTTGCGGATTTTCAACGCCGTGGCTTCGTTCATCACCTCGCTTCTGCCATCGACGGACAGCAGATAGTGGTGGGTGCGACTGATGACTTTCAAGTCTATCGCGATGTCGTCTCTCAACACCACAGGTCGCACGTTCAAGCTATGCGGTGCTACGGGCGTGATGCCGACGGTGGCACTTTTCGGGTCCATGATAGGACCGCCCACGGACATGGCATAACCCGTACTGCCGGTGGGAGTGGAGATGATGAGTCCGTCCGCCTGATAGGTGTTCATCGGTTGTCCGTCCACCTCCATGCGTATGGCTATCATGCTCGAGTTGTCGCGCTTGAGCACGGCGATGTCGTTGAGGGCGAAAGGATAGCCTTGGATGGTGTCCCCCTCGCTGGTCACGGCGAGCACACTGCGCTGCTCCACATTATACCGACCCTCGCACAACGCGCGGACGGTCTCTTCGATGGTGCCGTTCTCCGAGTCGGCGAGAAAGCCCAAGCGCCCCGTGTTCACACCGAGGATGGGGATATCCTTGGCTCCCACGCGCCTCGCAGTCTCCAAGAACGTACCGTCGCCACCCATGCTCAGCACCATGTCAGCAGTGAAGCAGTCACTGTCAATCACCTCGTCAGGAGTGAAGTTCAGTCCCACTTTCTTTTGCAGAAAGCGCATGAAAAGTCCGTCCACGGCAATGCGGTTGCCATGCTTGCGCAGAGTCTCGACGCAGTGCCTCACGTGCGCCGATTTGTCTGACTGGAACGTGTTTCCGAATAGTGCGAACTTCATATTTTTCGCAAAATTACTTTTTTTATTTCATTCTTGCGCAAAAAAACGCGTTTTATTTGTATCTTTGTGCCTGTAATCACAAAAAATCACGAATAAATATGGTTTACGTATTCTTAGCAAACGGGTTTGAAGAGGTCGAGGCTCTCGCCCAGGTTGACATTCTCCGCCGTGCCGGACTGGGTGTGACCACCGTGTCGGTGACTGGTCATAAGCATGTCGAGGGCGCCCATGGTGTCCAGGTCATGGCAGACGAACTGTTCGAAAAGGTTGACTACACGGATGCCACGGCGATGATTCTGCCCGGTGGCATGCCCGGCGCGACCAATCTCGCCAACCACTCGGGCTTATGCGAGATGATTAAGGTGGCATACCGCAACAACGCTGTCGTTGCCGCCATCTGTGCCGCCCCGCTCGTACTGGGACGTCTTGGTTTGCTCCGCGACAAGCGCGCCACCATCTATCCCGGCATGGAGTCGGAGATCAACGGTGCCGTGATCACCCACGCCCTCGTCGAGTGCGACGGTCGCATCATCACGGGCAAGGGACCTGCCGCCGCCTTCGCGTTCGCCTACACCATCGTTGACGCCTTGATGGGCAGAGGAGCGTCCGACCGCATAGCCACTGGAATGCTGTACAAAGAGCTGTCGTAACAAGTTGTAGTGCAACAGGCTGACTTATTGGACAACAAACTCACGTTCTTGCCCGGTGTGGGCGAGAAGCGCGCCCGTGTGCTCGAGGATGAACTGCATCTGAGCACATGGCGTGACTTGTTGTACTTCTTCCCCTACAAGCACATCGACCGTACGCGTCTCTACCGCACCGACGAACTCTTGGAAACGATGCCCTACGTCCAGCTACGCGGGCGCATTCGCACCTACCGCAACGAGGGCGAGGGACGCAAGATGCGCCTCGTGGCTGTCTTTGCCGATGACTATGGTTCCGTCGATTTGGTTTGGTTCCAAGGCATCAAGTACATTCCCAAGCACTATCCGCCCGGCAAGGAATTCATCCTCTTCGGCCGTCCCGGAATGTTCAACGGGCGCATCAACATCACGCACCCCGACCTCGACCCCGTGGAGTCCCTCTCGCTCTCGGGCCTGGGCTTTCAACCTTACTATCATACGACGGAGAAGATGAAGCGCTCGGGACTGGATTCACGTGCCATCGAGCGGCTCACAGACAATCTTTTCCGACAAATCACTGAGGTGCCCGAAACGCTAAGCGAGGGCATCACCACTCTCTACGACCTTATGCCTCTCCTTGAGGCCCTGAAGGCTGTCCACTACCCCACCTGCGCCGAGGAACTCGACCGCGCGAGCTATCGCATCAAGTTCGAGGAGTTGTTCTACATACAGTTGGAGATTCTCCGCCGCGCATCAGCCCACAGAAAGCGTGAGGGGTACGTCTTCCCCAAAGTGGATTGGTTCTTCAGGACGTTCTACGGCAACTACCTGCCCTTTCCTCTGACCAATGCCCAGAAACGTGTAATCCGCGAGATTCACGCCGACATGCAATCCGGTCGACAGATGAACCGCCTCCTGCAAGGCGATGTGGGCAGCGGCAAGACAATCGTGGCGCTAATGTGCGCCCTGCTTGCCATCGACAACCATTTCCAGACCTGCATCATGGCACCGACGGAAATCCTTGCTGAGCAGCATCTTGAGACGTTCCGTAAACTATTGGCAGACATGCCGGTCAAGGTCGAGTTGCTCACGGGGGTCGTGAAAGGCAAGAAACGGCAGGACGTGCTCTCACGTCTCGCCACGGGCGAAATCAACATTCTCATCGGCACGCATGCCGTCATCGAGGACGGAGTGGAGTTCGCCAACCTCGGCTTTGTGGTGATCGACGAGCAACACCGCTTCGGCGTTGCCCAACGCGCCCGCCTATGGGACAAGAGTATGCGGCCACCGCACATACTTGTGATGACCGCCACCCCAATCCCTCGTACACTGGCGATGACGCTGTACGGTGATTTGGATGTTAGTGTGATCGACGAACTTCCTCCCGGACGCAAGCCTATTCGCACGGTGCATCTATACGACGAGCGCCGCGCCGACATCCACCGCCTGATCCGTCAGGAGATTGCCCGCGGCCAACAGGTTTATATCGTCTATCCCCTCATACAGGAGAGCGAGCGCAGCGACATGAAGGACTTGGAGAACGGCTACCTGCACGTCTGCGAGGCATT
>JABUTZ010000054.1:0-6135 GCA_021443415.1 Bacteroidaceae bacterium
GTTGTCGCCCTTGAGATAGAAGAGGTTGGCTCCGTAGACGAGGCGGCCGCCGAGGAGGCGGTGACGCCACGAGAGCTCGTAGTTGACGATGCGCTCGGGCCGGAGGGCGTCGTTGGCGGAGCCGAAGAGGTACATCTCCTTGAGCGATGGATGGCGGAAGCCCTTGGCCACCACCGCCTTGAGCTCGCCGTCGGCGGTCGGGCGCACGACGATGCCTCCCTGCGGGATCCACTCGCTCCCCGCCACCGTGTGGTGGTCGAGGCGTACGCCAGCATCGACCGTGAGCCAGGAGGTTATGTCCTGGCGGAAGTCGAGGTAGGCCGCCACCTCGTCCATGTCGCGCGTGGCGCTCTGTACGCCGCGGTTGTCGCCGCTCGCCCCCACGCCCGTCACCTCCTCGCCCGTCGAGCGCGAGGTGTAGTAGGCGCGTCCGTAGATGTGCTGGTAGTCAAGCCCGACGGTCAGGTGGTTGCCGCGGAAGAGGCGGAAGGTCTCGTGGACGGAGAGCCCGGCGAGGGCGTCGCGCGAGCGGAAGAGCTCGGTCTGCGGCGTGTTCTTGTGGTAGGCGGGCCCGTAGCCGTCGTTGATCTTGTGGATGCCGAAGTTGGCGTAGACGCTTACCGAGCCGCCCATGCGCCCGTAGCTGTTGTCGGCGCCCATGGTGACCACGCCGCGCGTGACCGACTGGTCAGCCTCGGTGAGCGGGCTGTCCAAAGAGCCGGGGTTGGAGGCATTGAAATGGGTGATGTCGGCGTCGGCGAAGATCTTCCAGTGGGGGCCGATGTCGTAGCCGAGGTTGAGGTGGCCGCCATACTGCTCGAAGCCCATGTCGCGGCGGTGGTTGTCGCTGCGTCCGTACTGCACGGCGACGCGGCTCGAGAACGACTTGTGGCGGACGGAGTTCGTAGCCTCGCCCTGGACGGTGCCCCACGAACCGGCGCCGAGGCTGACCTCGGTGCGCACGCCGTCCTCTCGCTTGCCGCGAGTGACGATGTTGACCACTCCGCCCATGGCGCTGGAGCCGTAGAGCATGCTCGCGGGTCCGCGCAGCACCTCGACGCGCTCCGCCATCATCGTCTGGTAGGCGTCGGCGACGGGGTGGCCGTAGATGCCGTTGTACTGCGGATGGCCGTCGATGAGCACCATCATCTGCCCCGTGCCGCCCGAGAGTCCGCGCATGCTGATGCCGCCCGCCGCTCCGTTGCTCACGCCGTAGCCCATCATGCCGCGTGCGGTCACGAAGAGTCCCGGGACGAGGTCGGAGAGGGTGGCGAGGACGGCGGGCTGGTGACGCTCGGCCAGCTCCTCGCGCCCGACGACGGTCACCGTCGCGGGCAGATGGCGCACGTCGGCCGTCTCGCGGCTGCCCGTCACGACCACCTCGCGGAGCGACTGCGAGAGGGTGTCCGCCCTCTGCCCGTCCTCGGCCGAGGCGAGCAGGGGGACGGCAAGCAGGAGGCTCAGTGTCAGCCGTCTAAGCATCACTTGTCGAGGTTGACCAGCGTATATGTCCTGCTACCTAAGCCGAGACGCTCGGCGTACTCGGTCATGTAGGTGCCGTGCTGGCGGTTGATGCGCTCGATGAGCGGCTTGTTGTCGTCGCCCGCGGTCGCCTTGTGGCTGAACACCATGTCGAGGCACGCCTGGTCGACGGCGACGGGGTCGAGGCTGGCGCAGACGCCCACGTCCTTCATCTCGGGACGCTCGGGAGTGCCGTCGCAGTCGCAGTCGACGCTGAGGTTGTTCATCACGTTGATGTACACCACTCTGCCGCCCATGTATTCGTGCACTGCCTGTGCGGCGGCGGCCATGCTCTCGATGAAGTCATCCTGCGGGGCGATCTGCTTGAACCAGTCCTGCGTGGCCTTGCCGGCGGTGTGGATGTATGCCTTGCCGGCGGTCGAGGCGACACCGATCGAGGCGTTCTTGAGCACGCCGCCGTAGCCGCCCATGGCGTGGCCCTTGAAGTGGGCGAGGTTGACCATGAAGTCGTAGTTGGCGAGGTGGGCGCCGACGATGTCGTACTTGATGTGCTTGCGGTCGCACACGGGGATGCGTATCTCGTCACGCTCGTCCATCAGGTCGACGGCGAAGAGCGAGTCAAAGCCGTGGTCGTGGATGGTCTCCCAGTGCTTCTTGGGGTCCTGGCGCGTGCCTCCGTAGGCGGTGCAGCACTCGACGATGGTGCCGCTCACCTTGTCCACGAGGTTGCGTATGAGCGTGGGCTTGAGATAGTGGGTGTTGCCACCCTCGCCCGTGCTTATCTTCACGCACACGCGGCCCTGCGCCTCGACGCCCAGCGCCTCATAGACCCTGACCAGCGACTCGGGGGTGATCTCACGCGTGAAATAGACTTTCGGCTGCGCCGTGGCTGCCAGCGCGGCTACCGCCAGCGCGGCAATGAAAAAGATTCGTTTCATATCCTTGTTTGTCAATTGGTTAAACGGTTTGTGCGACGCTCGCCCTACATCATCTCCTTGGCGACGGCGCGCACGTGGTCGCCGGGGCGGAAGACGTAGTCGGGGGCAATCTCCTCGAATGCCTTTATGTTGCCTGCCGGGGTGAGACCGATGGGATGGAAGGGGTTGGCCTCCATCGCGAGCACCTCGCGCAGGGTCTTGCCGTCGTAGAGGTCGCCCTCGGTCACGAGGAGCTCGGAGACGGCGATGTCGTGGCCGCAGTGGCGGGGCAGGTTGCCCGTCTCCATCTTGGCGTGGGTGAAGAGGCGGTCCCAGAAGCGGGCGAAGGCGGTGGTGGGCTCGCCGTCGGCCGACTTGGCGGTCTTCTCGTTGCTCAGCTTGTCGAGGAGCGACTGGGGTAGGACGCCCGAGAGAAGCCTGTAGGCGGGGTCGGCACCCTTGATCATGTAGGGGGTGAAGAAGGTGGTGATGACCGACGTGGCTACGATGATGGGATAGAGCTCGGGATTGATGGCGCTCGCGCCGCCGGCGGTGATGGTGTTGATGCCCACACCGGCGATGATGAACGAGAACTCGCCGATCTGCGCCATGGCGAAGCCGCTGCGCACGGCTGAGTGGAGGGGCTGGCCGCCGATGAGATAGCCGAGCGTGCCGAACACGGCCTGGCCCACCATGATGGTGAGCACGAGGATGACGATGGGCTGCCAGTAGGTGACGAGCGTGTCGACATTGACCATCATGCCAACGGAGACGAAGAAGACGGCCCCGAAGTAGTTCTTGAGCGGCAGGGTAACCTGCTCGATGCGGTGCGACTCGAGGGTCTCGGCGAGGATCGAACCCATGATGAAGGCGCCGAAAGCCGTGCTGAAGCCGAGGCTGTCGGCGAGGAACGACATGCCCATGAGCAGGGCGACGGAGATGAGCAGGAGCATCTCCTCGTTGACCATCCTGCGGATGAGGCGGAAGAAGGTAGGCAGGACGAGCAGCCCGACGATGAGCGAGACGGCGACGAAGATGCCGAGCTGCATGACGGTGCCGAGGATCTCGCCCATGTCGCTCACGCCGCGCGCCGTGGCGGAGAGCATGACGAGCAGCACGATGGCGATGATGTCCTCAAGGATGAGCACGCTCATCACCTTCGACGTGAACGGCTGGCCGCTCAGCCCGAGCTCGCCGAACGCCTTGTTGATGATGGCGGTGCTGCTCATCGAGAGCATGCCGCCGAGGAAGATGCAGTTCATCTCCGAGAAGCCCATCAGCATGCCCATGACGTAGCCAAGGCCCATCATGCAGAGGATGATGAAGAGGGCGGTGACGATGGGCGCGGCGCCCATCTTGCCGAGCTTCTTGAACGAGAACTCAAGGCCGAGCCCGAACATGATGAACATGACGCCGAAGGCGCCGAGCTCCTCGCTCTCGTGGGCCATGTGCTCGGTCATGCCGAGAGCCTGCATGTAGGGCATGTGGGGACTGGCGAGGAAGCCCGCCACGAGGTAGCCGAGCACGAGCGGCTGGCCCAGCTTCTTGAACGTCACCAGCACGAAGGCGGCGAGGAAAAGGATCAATACTTCTACGATACTCATTGTTTGCTATGTTTGCTATGTTTGCTATGTTTGCTATAGTCAAGTTTCGCTTGTTTCACAATCTCACCTGGAGACTTCTGACTTGTCCGAATCTGTGCTGACCTATAAAGTCTGTAGTCTGTAGTCTGTAGTCTGTAGTCTGTAGTCTGTAGTCTGTAGTCTGTANAAAGTCTGTAGTCTGTAGTCTGTAGTCTGTAGTCTGCAGTCTACAGTCTGTAGTCTGTAGTCTTCGCAAGCTCGTCTTGCGAAATTCCTTATGGTCAGTGCTGTGTGCGCATGCGGGCGACGGGAATCTGGAGTTTCTCGCGGTATTTGGCGACGGTGCGGCGGGCGACGGGGAACCCCTTCGACTGGAGGATCTTGGTGAGGCGCTCGTCGGAGAGCGGCGCGCGCTTGTCCTCGGCGGCGATGAGGTCGGCGAGGGCCTGCATGATGCTGTCCTGCCCGAGCTGGGTGCCGTCCTCGCGCTTCACGCCTCCCATGCCGCGGAAGAAGAAGCGCATCGGGCGCATGCCGTATGGCGTGTCCACCCACTTGTCCTTGACGGCGCGGCTGACGATGCTGATGTCGAGGCCGAGGGTCTCGCCCACGTCCTTCATCATGAACTGGCGGATGGCGCCGTCGTCGCCCGTGAGGAAGAACTCGCGCTGGGCCGCCACCACCTCGCGCATGATGCGGAGCATCGTCTCGCTGCGCGAGCGGAGGTTGTAGAGGAACGACGTGGCGCGCATGACGCATCCCTGGGTGTAGTCGCGGGCACGCCGGCGCTCGGCCCCCGTGCGTCCGGGCATCTGGGTGAGCGAGCGGCGGGCGAGGGCTTCGTACTCGGGGCTCACGCGCAGCGTGGGCACTCCGCGCTCGTTGAGCGAGACGGAGATGGTGCCATCCTCGCCCACCTCGACGACGAAGTCGGCCGTGATGTTGGTCGAAGCTCCGCGCGGAGCCATCGTCTCGCCGGGGGCGCAGCCGGGACGGGGGGTGAGCGTGCGCAGCATGCGCTGGAGGGCGCGCATCTCGCCCTCGCTGATGTGCTGGCGCTCGCGGATGACGTTCCAGTGGTTGAGCGTGAGCTGCTCCCACCGCTTCTCGACAATCTCCAGGAGCTGGCGCCACTTGACGCTGTCGGGGTGCTCCTCGATGCGGCGGCGGATCTGGAGGACGAGGGTCTCCTGGAGCGACTGCGCGCCTATGCCCGGGGGGTCAAACTGCTGGAGGACGAGCAGCACCTCGCGCAGCTCCTCGACAGTGGTCTCGATGCCCATGTACACCTCGAGCTCGTCGGCGAGGACGTAGAGCTTCTTCGTCAGCAGTCCGTCGTCGTCGAGACTGCCGATGAGGTATTCGAGGAGCTCGCGCTGGTGGTCGGTGAGCGCATACTCGCCCACCTGCTGCATCAGCGTGTCGCGGAACTGTGGCAGGTCGGGGTCGTCGATGGTGTACGCGTCGTCATCGCCTCCGCGCCCTCCCCCGCCCGGCCGCTCGCTCTCGAAATACTCGATCTCGTCGATGGTGCCCTGGTCCATGAGGTTCTCCTGAGGCTCGGGGCCGTCGGCGGCTTCCTTGCGCTCCTGGCTCTCAAGGCTCTCGGGCGACTCCGTGTCGTCGGCTCCGCTGTCATCCTTCTCAAGGGCGACATTCTCCTCGAGCTCCTTCTCGATGCGCTCGCGCAGGTCATCGACGGGCATCTCGAGCATGCGCATGAAAGCCACCTGCGCCGCAGTCAGCTTCTGCTCCTGCCCGAGCGACTGCTCCTGACCCTGTATGTTGCCCAGCTCCTGTGCCATCGGTTTTTCGGTTTGCGCTACAAAGTTACTCCTTTTCTTTGAAACTTTCTTTGCCATCTCGCAAATTTCTTGTAATTTTGTTCCCTTGAAAACAAATCATCACCCAACTATGCAACCACTGCTGATATACAACACCCTGTCGCGACAGAAGGAGTTGTTCCGCCCACTCACCCCGGGACGTGTGGGCATGTACGTGTGCGGCCCCACCGTCTACGGCGACGCCCATCTGGGCCACGCGCGCCCCGCCATCACGTTTGACGTACTGTTCCGCTATCTCCGCCACATCGGCTACAAGGTGCGCTACGTGCGCAACATCACCGACGTGGGACATCTCGAGCACGACGCCGA
>JABUTZ010000054.1:6688-9417 GCA_021443415.1 Bacteroidaceae bacterium
TACTGGATGCACAACAACATGATCACCATCGGCGGACAGAAGATGGGCAAGTCGCTCGGCAACTTCATCACCCTCGACCAGTTCTTCACGGGCAACCACGAGAAGCTCTCGCAGGCGTACTCGCCGATGACCATCCGCTTCTTCATCCTCCAGGCCCACTACCGCTCGACGGTCGACTTCGGCAACGAAGCCCTCCAGGCGAGCGAGAAGGGACTGGCGAGACTGATCGACGCCTACGCCGCCCTGCAGAAGGTCGAACCCGTGGCCGACGGCAAGCTGCCGCTCCAGATGGCGGAGAAACTGCGCGAGCAGTGCTACGAGGCGATGAACGACGACCTGAACACGCCCATCGTCATCAGCCACCTCTTCAACGCCTGCCGCAACATCAACCTGCTCGCCGACGGCAAGACGACCATCACGCCCGAGGCGCTCACCCTGCTCCGCGAGGTGTTCCGCACGTTCATGGTCGACATTCTCGGACTGCGCGAGCCCGCCGCCACGGGAGCCGCCAACGGTGGCAGCGCCGAGCGCGAGGAGGCCTTCGGCGCCGCCGTCGACATGCTCCTGCGCCAGCGCATGGTGGCGAAGCAGAACAAGGACTGGGCGACCAGCGACGCCATCCGCGACCAACTCGCCGCCCTCGGCTTCGAGGTCAAGGACACCAAGGACGGCTTCAGCTGGAAACTGAACAAGTAGAAGCCCCCCTCCGACTCCCCCCAACCGGGGGGAGGGAAGCCCCTCCCAAACCCTCCCCAAAATGGGGAGGGCTTACAATTCAGCAGCAAACGTAACCCTTTATTCTTTACACTCTACACTCTATTCTCTAAACTCTAAACGCATGGTCAGCATAATAATGGGCAGCACATCGGACCTGCCCGTGATGGAGAAAGCGGCGAAGTTTCTCGACGAGATGGACATCCCATTCGAGATGAACGCCCTGTCAGCCCACCGCACCCCCGACGAGGTGGAGGCATTCGCCCGCACCGCCAGGGAGCGCGGCGTGAAAGTGATAATCGCGGGAGCGGGCATGGCCGCCGCCCTGCCCGGCGTGATCGCCGCCAGCACGACGCTGCCCGTCATCGGAGTGCCCATCAAGGGCATGCTCGACGGACTGGACGCACTGCTGAGCATCGTGCAGATGCCCCCGGGCATCCCCGTTGCCACGATGGGAGTGAACGGAGCGCAGAACGCCGCCATCCTCGCCGCCGAGATGCTCGCCCTCGCCGACGGCACCCTCGCCGCGCGCATGCAGATCTACAAGGAGAGCCTCAAGGACAAGATCGTCAAGGCAAATGCCGAACTGGCGAATGTGAAGTACAAGAACAAGGTCAACTAAGCCCCTCCCGAAAGCCTCCCCGAAATGGGGAGGGCTTACAAAGCAAAAGTAACCCTTTATTCTTTATTCTTTAACAAAATGCGAAGGAAAACTCATGAGGTGAGAGTCGGCAAGGTCGGCATCGGAGGGGACAACCCCGTGCGCGTGCAGTCGATGACCAACACATCGACGATGGACACCGAGGCGTGCGTGGCGCAGATACTGCGCATCGTGGAGGCGGGAGGCGAGATAGTGCGCCTGACCACCCAGGGCACGCGCGAGGCTGAAAACATGGGCGTGATTCGCCGCCGCCTGCGCGAACTGGGCTGCGACGTACCCCTTGTCGCCGACGTCCATTTCAACCCCGCCGTGGCCATGGTGGCGGCAAGGCACTGCGAGAAGGTGCGCATCAACCCCGGCAACTTCACCGACGCGGCGCGCCAGTTCAAGCAATTGGAATACACCGACGAGGAGTATGCGGCTGAACTCCAGAAGATCGAGGACCGCCTCGTCCCCCTGCTCGATGTCTGCCGCGAGCACGGCACCGCCCTGCGCATCGGCGTCAACCACGGCAGCCTGTCCGACCGCATCATGTCGCGCTACGGCGACACGCCCGAGGGCATCGTGGAGAGTTGCATGGAGTTTCTGCGCATCTGCCTCAGGCACAATTTCGACCAGGTGGTCATCTCCGTCAAGGCGAGCAACGTGGTGGTGATGACCGAGAGCATGCGCCTGCTCGTCAAGGCGATGGACCGCGAGGGAATGACCTTCCCCCTCCACCTCGGCGTCACCGAGGCTGGCGAGGGCGAGGACGGCCGCATCAAGAGTGCCGTGGGCATCGGCGCCCTGCTCACCGAGGGCATCGGCGACACCATTCGCGTCAGCCTGAGCGAGGCTCCCGAGAACGAGATTCCCGTGGCTTTCGCCATCCTCCAGGCCGCCCGCCTGCGCATCACCAAGACCGAGTATATCAGCTGCCCAGGGTGCGGACGCACCCTCTACGACCTCGAGGGTACCATCCGCCGCATCAAGGAAGCCATCGCCGCCGCCTCGGCGGCGTCGCCCGAACTTGCGCACCGCCTGAGCGGACTGAAGATAGCCATCATGGGCTGCATCGTAAACGGGCCAGGCGAGATGGCGGACGCCGACTACGGCTATGTGGGCGCCGCACGCGGCAAGGTGAGCCTCTACCGCCGCCGCGAGCTCGTTGAGCGCAACGTGCCCCAGGAAGAGGCCGTCGACCATCTGCTCGCCCTCATCAAGGCAGACCGGTGACAGACGGCTTGCCGGCAAACGGCTTATCGGAAATCAGCCGACCGCAACAACGACTTGCCGGTCAGCAACGACTTACCATCTTCAAGTTTCGCTTGTTTCACAATCTCACTTGAGACTACAGACTTCTGACTACAGACTA
>JABUTZ010000054.1:13945-20738 GCA_021443415.1 Bacteroidaceae bacterium
CCCGCTTATCACGATCAGCGTGATGTCATCCGTCTGGTGCTTGGTGCCGGCGAAGCGGCGCACGTCGTTGACTATCGCGTCGCAGACGTCCTGCTCCGAGGCTGTCCTGCGGCCGAGGACTGCCTGCAGGGTCTGGAGCAGGCGGCCGGCGCCGTACTGCTGCTCCTTGCGGTTCATCGCCTCGGTCACGCCGTCGGTGTAGAGCACGATGCGCGAGCCCGCCGCGAAGGGCATCGTGTGCGTGCGGTACTCGATGTGCTCGCACACACCCACGGCGATGTTCGTGGGCAGCTGCATGAACCGCCCGTCGCAGTAGGGCGGGTTGTGGCCCGCGTTGCAGAGCGTCATCACTCCCCTCTCCTTGTCCAGTATGCCGACAATCATAGTTATGAACATCGACGTGCTGTTGTCGTACGCCATCTGGTTGTTGATCTTCTCGACGATGGCGGCGGGGTCGGTCTCGCCCGGCGCTATCGAGCGGAACAGGTGGGTGGCTATCGACATCACGAGGGCCGCCGCCACGCCCTTGCCCGACACGTCGCCGATGATGAAGTAGAGGCGGCCGTCCAGCTCGAAGTAGTTGTAGAGGTCGCCGCCCACCTCCTTGGCGGGGATCATCACCGCCGCCACCCCGCGCATGTCGCCCTTGGGGAGCATGCCCTGCTGTATCTTGCCCGCCACGTCGAGCTCCGTGAGGCGGCGCATCTGCCGCTGCACGTCCGAGCGCGAGAGCCGGCGCATGGTGAAGCGCACGCTGAAGTAGATGGCGATGACGATGAAGAGGTAGAGGACGGCTATGGCGTAGAAGGTCTTCTCGAAATACCACACCACGTTGTAGTTGTCGAGCAGGTGGCACTCGAGCGTCCAGCGCGAGCCCTCGATCTTCTCGTGGAGTACCAGCAGGTCGTGGTCACGCTTCAGCGAGTCGCCGACGATCACCCTGCCGTCGCCGCCGATGAGGCGCATCTTGTAGTCCTTGCCCTGAGCCTCGTCCCGGTAGATGGGGTTGAGCATCTTCCTGATGCCGTCGTTGACGGGGATGTCGAGGAACATCACGCCCACGCGCCTGTCCTTCTTGTCGTAGAGGGTGTGGGCGCAGGTGCATACCAGCACATCGCCCATGCTGTGGCTGACGTAGGGGTCCGACCAGTAGTTCTCGCCCGTCTCCATCGGCACCTTGAACCATTCCTGCTGCGTGTAGTCGTAGTCGGGCCGCTCCTCGTCGACGTACGCCGTCAGCACGCGGCCCGTGAGCGAGTCCTCCCAGGCGTAGAGCATGTAGGCGTTCGTGCCGTCCCACCGGCGCGCCGCCTCGGGCGTGAGCGCCACTCCGCTGCCGTAGATGTTGGGGCTGAGCTGCACGATGTGCTGGATGGTGTTGAGCGCGTCGCCCTCGATGATGGGGTCGGGGCACTCCTCGAGGATGCTCATCGTCTCGCGCATGCTCTCGGCGATGAAGCGGGCCGAGTTCATCGTGTGGGCGTTGTAGGTCAGGGCGAAGACGATTATCTGCGCCGCGACAATCAGCACGTAGAGCAGCACCATGAACACGAAGATCACCGCCGCGCTCACGGCTATCGCCGAGCGCGTCAGCTTGTTGGTCAGCGTCACCGCGTCGTTGCGCGGCCCCGTCGCCGCCGCCTTTTTCTCGAACAGTCCGAACATTTTTCCTTGCCGGATGCCTCCGCACCCGTCCGTCTCAATTGTTAATAATGACTGCAAAGATACCAAATTATTTTCAAATTGAGCGAATTTTCGCAAAATTGTCACTCTTTGCGCAAGAATTAGTTTGAGATATCGGAATTATTTGTATTTTTGCATCGCGCAACGACAAACAACCAAAAGACACATGATACGAAAAATCGTTTTCGGGCTGCTCATGGCAGCGACTACGGGGGCGGGGGCACAGACCATCGAACTGGTGGAGCAGAGCCTCGACAACCCCGCCAACACACCGCGTCCGTGCTTCCCAATTCCCAACGAGAGGCAGATGGCGTGGCAGGAGACAGAGTTCTACGCCTTCTTCCACTACGGCATGAACACGTTCACGGGCAAGGAGTGGGGCTACGGCAACGAGTCGGAGTCCATCTACGCCCCCGCCACCCTGCCCGACTGCGAGCAGTGGGTGCAGGCCGCCAAGGACTGCGGCATGCGCGGCGGCATCGCCGTTGTGAAGCACCACGACGGCTTCTGCCTCTGGCCCACGGCGACGACGACCCACAACGTGACGCGCGGCGGCGGAGTGGCGGCTCAGGTCAACATACCCAAGCAGTTCGCCGCGGCGAGCGAGAAGCTGGGCATGAAATACGGCTTCTACATCTCGCCCTGGGACCGCAACAGCGCCCACTACGCCAAGAGCACCTACGTGACCGAGGTCTTCTTCAAGCAGGTGGACGAGATTTCTAAAGAGGCCGGCAACGACCAGTTCGAGATGTGGTTCGACGGAGCCAACGGCGGCGACGGATACTACGGCGGAGCCAACGAGACGCGCTCGATCGACGCGTCGGTCTACTACGACCGCCCCAACCTCTACGACCACATCCACTCGCTCCAGCCCAACTGCGTGGTATGGGGTGACGAGGGCGAGGCCCGCTGGATAGGCAACGAGCGCGGCGTGGGCTGGGAGACACAGTGGAGTCCCAACACGCACACGAGCGGCTACGAGGGCGACGCCGAGGGCTGGAAATGGTGGCCCAACGAGAGCGACGCCAAGGCGACGAGCGCAGGCTGGTTCTGGCACGCGGACGAGACACCCATCTCCGCCGAGCGCATGTACCAGATGTACCTCGAGACCGTGGGCCGCAACGCCACGCTCATCCTCAACATGCCGCCCAACCGCGACGGCGTGCTGCCCGAGGCGACGGTCAACAGCTGCAAGCAGATGGGCAAGTACATAGCCGAGCGCCTGACCACCAACCTCGCCGAGGGCAAGGGCGTCATGGTGAGCGACACGCGCACGGGAGGCGACTACTCCGCCTCGAACATGCTCGACGGCGACAAGACGACCTACTGGGCGACACCCGACGGCGTGACCGCCGCCACCGTGACCATCGACCTGGGCGCGCCCGTGACCTGCCACTATGTCATGCTGATGGAGTACATACGCCTGGGCCAGCGCGTCAAGGCGTTCACCGTCGAGTACAGCGCCGACGGAGCCTCGTGGCAGAAGGTGGGCGCCGTCTGCACGACCATCGGCTACAAGCGCATCATACCCCTTGGCAACGACACCGCCAACCACGGCAACAACGCGCGCCAGGCCCGCTACATTCGTATCTCGATCACCGACTCGCGAGCCTGCCCGCTACTCCACACGGTCGCTGTCTACTAACCCTTTAGCAACCAACCAGACACATGAAGAAATACCTTTTCCTTGCATTGGCAACGATGGCCCTGGGCGCCGAGGCCCAGACCTTCGAGACGGGCGACACCTCGTACACGGGAGTCGCCACATACGACAGCTGGGCGCAGTCGCCCTTCCGCACGGGCGTGCTCGCGGGCAACGCCAAGGTGGTGGACAACCCCTTCCCCGACGAGGACAACGCGACGGCCAAGTGCCTCGCCTACCAGCGCAGCCGCTGGGCGAGCAACATGTACGGCGTGCGCGTCGACCTCGCCACGCCCTTCGAGCTGACCTCGAAGGCGCAGTACGTCCACGCCCTCGTCCATCGCCCCAAGGCGGGACGGCTGATGTGCATCGGCCTGGGCAAGCAGCGCGGCAACGAGGCGCAGTCAAAGGAAGTGGAGCAGTTCTACGCCACATGCACGCAGACGATAGGCACCGACGGATGGTACGACGCCGTCTTCGCCGTGCGCGGGGCGGGCAACATAGACATCCACAGCCTGGTCTTCGTGACCGACCTTGAGAGCACCGACGCACTCGCCGAGGACCACATAGCCTACGTCGACGAGGTGGTGGTGAACGGCACGCCGGCGCCACGCATACAGAACGGCTTCTACACCGTGGCGGTGCCTGAGGGACAGCTGTTCACGCGCACCGACCGCTACCTGAACAGCTTCCGCCTGACGGGCAGCCAGTCGGGCGACCAGACCGTGACGGTGGGCAACGCGGCCCCCAACTACGTCTACCGCAGCCTGTTGTCTCGCCCCCTCACCCTCCACCCGGGCGAGACGGTGACTCTGAGCGTGAGCTACGTGGGCACGTGGATGAACGCCTTCGTCTATCTCGACACCAACGACAACGGACAGTTTGACGTGCCCCTCGACGAGATGAGCGCCGACAACCCCCTGCCCGCAGGCACCGAGCTCCTCGCCTACTCGTTCGTGGAGTCGGCCCCCGAGGCGGCAGGCTTCAACAGCGAGGGCAAGGCGATCAGCGGCAACGGACGCAACACGCTGGCAGTGCCCGCGTTCGCCATCCCCGCCGACCTCGCACCCGGCTTCTACCGCATGCGCGTGAAAGTGGACTGGGCGAACGCCGACCCCGCCGGACGCATGGGCGACGGCAACGACATCGTCTCCAACGGCGGTGCGATTGTGGACATCATCATCCATGTGATGGGCGACACGGGCATAGCCAACCAGGACGGACTCAACGGCGACCTCTGCACCGCCGAGGGTGAGATAATCAACAACGTGGAGTTCGAGTGCGGCAAGCCGTTCACCCTGCGCCAGGCACCGGCCCCCGGCTTCGTGGCGGGCCCCGTGACCGTGCGCTACGGCTACCACCTCGACGGCGAGCAGACGGTGCACGGCAACCCGCAGTGGTTCGAGCATCGCTACCTGCGCTCCGCCACCGACGCCGACGGACTGCTCACCGTCGACGCCGCCTGCACGAGGGGCGACATGCGCCTGCAGAGCGACTTCATCGAGGCGGCAAAGGCCGAGGAGATGGACGACGACTACCGACAGACGCTCAACTTCGACCCCGACACGCTGATGAACCTCCTCGCCGACCGACGCATCACGGCCCTCAGCGTCAAGGGAGAGAAGGGTGCGTGGGGCATGGTCTCGGGCTGGAGCACAAGCGTGCCCTTCCCCACCTACGCCAATGCCTCCGACCAGACGGTGCAGGTATCGGCGGGCGAGGAACTGACGCTGAAGGCGACCACGGTCAACAGCAAGTGGATGTACGCCTACGTCTACATCGACTACAACCGCGACGGCATCTTCGAGCTCACAGGCCTGGAACCCGTCGAGATGGTGGCTAAGACAGCCGGCGGCGAGGACTACTCGAGCCTGCCCTCGTTCACCATCCCCGCCTCGCTGACACCGGGTGCCTACCGCATTCGCTTCAAGACGGACTGGGACTGCGACGACCCCGGCGGCCGCTACGGCGAGAACTGGCCCCCGTCGAGCGCCACCAGCACCAACCATATCCATGACAACCGCGGCCAGATCATCGACTTCACCCTCCATGTGGGCGAGGCGAAGCCCGACACCTACCTGCGCGAGGAGACGGAGCACTGCTCGCTCTTCGCCCCCGACGGCAGCCAGCTTTCAACGAACCTTGGCAGTGCCGAGTCGCTGACGTTCAAGGTGGAGCCGATGGCCGACTACGTCCTCGACGGCACCATCGACGTGGTGTCGGAGGCCGGCACGGTGTCGTTCGACTCCCTGCCCGAGGACGGCATCCTGACGGCGGCGATCGAGGGCGACGTGCTCGTCCGCGCCCACTTCAAGCAGGGGCCCGAGGCGACGTGGCACTGCATCTTCAACGACGAGTTCAACAAGGATAACTATACCTGGGACACGAGCGACTGGAACACGACCGTGCGCTCGAGCCCGACCTGGTGCCGCTTCAACAGCAACGACCCCAAAGACAGCGTGGCGGTGCAGAACAACGGCTACCTGAGCCTGACCACCAAGACGATAGCCGACAAGGAGATGCGCACGGGCAACCTCATGACGCAGAACCTCCACAACTTCACCTACGGACGCGTGGAGGCGCGCTGCAAGGTATACCCCCACACGGGCAACTTCCCCGCCTTCTGGATGATGCCCGCGGCGCAGAAGCCCAACTACAGCGGCACAGGCACCTGGGGTGGCTGGCCCCACAGCGGCGAGATAGACATCATGGAGCAGATCGACAACGAGAACAAGGCCTACCACACCATCCACTCGCACTGGGCCAACGGTGCCAACGAGGGAGGACTGGGGCAGACCTACCAGAAGACATCGAGCGAGTATGTCGACATGAACAAGAAATGGCACATCTACACGCTCGAGTGGGACGAGGAGCAGCTGCGCTGGTATGTCGACGGACGCCACGTGCACACCTACGACCGCATCGCCGCCAAGGACAACGACGAGGACCGCCAGTGGCCCTACGACCGTCCGTTCTACGTCATCATCAACCAGAGCGTGGGCAACGGCAGCTGGGCGCGAAACCCCGACTTCGCGTTCACCTACCGCATGGACGTCGACTACGTGCGCGTCTACCAGCGTTGTGAACCGACGGCTGTGCGCGAACTCTCCGCCGCCGACCATGTCGATGTCTACGGCGGCCAGGGACGCATCGTCATCAACGCCCCCGTCGAGACGACCGTCACCGCCGTCAGCATGAGCGGCGCGACCATCTTCAGCCGCCGTGTGAGCGGCACCCTCGCCATCCCTGCCCACCCCGGCATCTACATCGTCGCCGGCAAGAAAGTGCTGGTGAAATAGGCGAGCTCCTCCGAGGCGGCTCGCGCACCCCGCTCTCTGAAGGCAGCTCGCGACCCGGCTCTCTGAAGGCGGTGCTCCGTCCCTCCCCTCATCGAAATCTTCGAAAACTCGAAAACTCGAAATCTCGAAAATCTCGAAAACTCGAAAACTCGAAAACTCGAAAACTCGA
>JABUTZ010000054.1:20932-23548 GCA_021443415.1 Bacteroidaceae bacterium
TAGGAGAGTCGAACTCCTCTTTAGAGAATGAAAATCTCTCGTCCTAACCGATAGACGAACGGACCCTCCTGACGGGTTTCACCGGCACCTGTACGGCACAGGCTCGCGCCAGTGCGGTCAAATGCGACTGCAAAGGTAAGGCTTTTCTGCCATTCGGCAAAACTTTTTGCTGAAAATTTGCTGTTTGCGCCCTAAAATGGCAAAAAATGAGTAATTTTGCAGACGCATGAGAACAGAGGGGATAGTGCTTCACACCACGCGCCACAGCGACACGGCGTCGGTGGTGCATGTCTTCACCCGCCGCTGCGGCCCCGTCGCGGTGGTGGTGAAGCGCGCGGCACGCCAGCGCGGCCGCGGCGCCTCCGCCGCCCTCGTCCAGCCGCTCACGCAGATCTCGTTCGAGTGCGACCATGCGGCGGAGGGCCTGCAGACGCTCCGCGGGGCTGAGATCGACGGTGTCTACGCCTCCATACCCTTCGTCCCCGGGAAGTCGGCGGTGGCGATGTTCCTCGCCGAGTTCCTCTGGCACGCCCTGCGCGCCGAGCAGCCGTCGGAGCCGCTCTACGAGTTCCTCGCCCTCTCCCTGCGCTGGTTCGACGAGGCGGACGACGGCTACGCCAACTTCCACCTCCTCTTCCTGCTCCAGCTCACGCGCTACCTCGGCTACGACCCGTCGCTCCTGCCCGAGGCGCGCCAGTACGACATCGACACGCTCATGCGCCACAGCTACCGCACGATGCGCCTCATACCCCTCAACGGCGCCCAGCGCAGCCTCTTCCTCACCCGCCTCGTCGACTTCTACCGCGAGGTCATCCCCGGCTTCCCGCCCGTCAAGAGCCTTGAAATACTCACGCAGATGTATAATATATAATAAAAGGTAATCCCCCTTCGTCGAGATTTCGAATCTTCGAGATTTCGAGATTTCGAAAAAAGCAAAAAATCCAAACAGCAATGAAACATACCCTCATTCTCCTCTCCCTCCTCCTCTCCCTCCCCGCCTTCGCCCAGCGCGAGGCGTCGCCCGAGGACGCGGCGCGCATGCGCAAGATGCTCATGGGCTACTCCTACGTCGAGAACCTCTATGTCGACACGGTCAACGCCGACCGGCTGGTGGAGTATGCCATCCGCGGCATACTCAAGGAACTCGACCCCCACTCCGTCTATACCAACGCCGAGGAGACGAAGCGCGCCACCGAACCGCTCCAGGGCAACTTCGACGGCATCGGCGTGTCGTTCAACGTGCTGGAGGACACGCTGGTTGTCCTGCAGACGGTGGCGGGAGGACCGAGCGAGAAGCGCGGCATACTGCCCGGCGACCGCATCGTGCGCTGCAACGACACGGTGATGGCGGGCGTGAAGATGCCTCGCGACAAGATGATGAAGCTGCTGCGCGGACCTCGCGGCTCGCACGCCCATCTCGGCGTGAAGCGAGGCACGGACACCGCCCTCGTCCTTTTCGACATCGTGCGCGACAAGATTCCTCTCAACACGGTCGATGCCGTCTACATGATCCGTCCGCAGGTGGGCTTCATACGCCTCAGCTCGTTCGGGGCGACCACCTGCGACGAGGTGGCCGACGCCGTCGATAGCCTCAAGACATGCGGCATGCGCTCGCTCATCCTCGACCTCCAGATGAACGGCGGCGGCTACCTCAACGCCGCGCAGGGTGTGGCGAGCCTCTTCCTCGACGAGGGAAAGGTGGTGGTGAGCACCAAGGGACGCCGCGTGGAGGAGACGCTCAAGACGGTAGCCGTACCCAAGAAGAGCCGCTTCGACGGCGAACTCGTCATCCTGGTCGACGAGCACACGGCGAGTGCGGCGGAGATCGTGAGCGGCGCCGTTCAGGACTACGACCGCGCCACCATCGTGGGACGCCGCTCCTTCGGCAAGGGACTCGTCCAGCGCCCATGCTACCTGCCCGACGGCTCGATGATGCGCCTCACCATCGCGCGCTACTACACGCCCACGGGCCGCTGCATACAGAAGCCATACGTCAAGGGTCATTCCGAGGACTACGCCAAGGACATCGAGCATCGCCTCAAGAGTGGCGAACTGACCTGCCGCGACAGCATACACTTCGCCGACTCGCTCTGCTACAAGACGCTGGTTAAAGGACGCACCGTCTATGGCGGCGGAGGCATCATGCCCGACATCTTCGTGCCCCTTGACACCACCGTCTACACCGCCTACCACCGCCAGCTCGCGGCGAAGAACTGCATCATCACCGCCACCCTCAAGTATGTGGACACGCACCGCGAGCCGCTCCGCAAACGATACAAGGATGTGGAGTCTTTCGCCCGCGACTACCGGGTTGACGACGCCTTCTGGGCGGAGCTCGACCGCGAAGCGGAGAAAGCCAAGGTGCGCCCCAAGGACGACGCCGAGCGCGAGGCCTCGCGCGAGCGCATCGCCCACCAGCTCAAGTCGCTCCTCGCCCGCGACCTCTGGGACATGGCCGCCTACTACCGCATCTGGAACGAAGACAACGACATCGTCCGGGCAGGACTGGGGGTGATAGAGAATAGAGAGTAGAGAGTAGAGTGTAGAGTGTAAAGTGTAGAGTGTAGAGTGTAGAGTGTAGAGTGTAGAGTGTAGAGTGTAAAGAATAGAGAATAA
>JABUTZ010000055.1 GCA_021443415.1 Bacteroidaceae bacterium
TCTGCGGGCGGTACCGGGCTGTGCTGATGGCTTACTTCACCACCATCTTGCTCACCTTGTCGCCATTGCGCACGATGACTACGCCGCCCTTCGCGGGCTTGTCTATGCGCATGCCGCATACGTCGTACATGGTCTGTGCGCCGGCAACGGCTGACCGTACGGCGGGCTCAACCTTGGAAACCTCGGGCTGGAGGGCATCGCCGAGAGAGTAGACGTAGCTGAATGTGTAGGCGTCGCTATCATAGTCCCATGAGTTGGCTGCCCACGACACGAAGGTCTTCATCTCGCTGTCGCAGCCAGGCATGCCGATCACCCATACGTCCTCGGTCACCTCGACGTCTTCCTCCTTCTCCTCGTCCCAGTAGGTTCTGGTGATCTGATGCACCATGTTCTGCTCCATCCACGCATAGAGGGTGGCGTCCTTCTCCTTCACGATGTCCTGGAGGGGCTGGAGGGGCGAGTTGGTGTCGGCGGCGAAGAACGCCGTGGCGAACGGATCCCAGTAGGTGGCGGGCTTGGCGGCGAGCACGCGGCCGTCGTTTGCGATGAACGAGGGTGTGATGGCACTCTCGCCTTCGACCGTCATCACCTTGCTCTGGCCGCTCTCGCTGTCAAAGACGTAGGTGCTGATTTTCTCCTCGTAGGTCTCCATGTCGGTCACGGCTCCCGCCAGGGCGTAGTACTTGCCGTTCTGCGAGAGCACGAAGCTGTTCATCGAGAAGTTGGTCATCTCTTCCATGATGCCGTATGCCACCTCGTCGAAGGCGTCCAGCTTCTCCTCCCACTCCGTGTAGGCGGCCTCGAAGGCTTCGTAGTGCTCGGCGGAGAGGAAGTCCATGGAGTTGGGGTAGGCCTTCTTGTAGTACTCGTCGGTGGCGGCGCTGTAGGCGTCGAGTTCCTCCTCGGTCATGAAGTCCGTATACCATGCCCAGGGCTCTTCCTCGAGGGCCTGCTGGTAGGCGGCCTTGCCCTCCTCGCTCATGTAGTCCATCGGGTCGGGCTCCACGGCGGTCTCGGCGTCAACGAGAGCCTGTGCGTAGGCGGCCTTCTCCTCCTCGCTCATGAACGAGAGGGGGTCGGGCGAGTCGCCGGGATATTCGGGGAACTCCACGGCGTTGGGGTTGATGTACTCGCTGCCATAGAGCTTGTACGACCACTTGCCCTCGGCGTCCTCGCGAAGCACCATCGGCTGGGCGCTGAGGTAGCCCGAGTAGTCCACCACCTGGCATCCGAGCGTCTTGCCGTCGGAGCTGATGCAGTCGGTCAGCACGTACTGGGGCAGACGGCCGGTGAAGTCCTTGGTCGGGTAGGGCAGCTCGACGGGCATGCCGTATGTGCCGTCGGCGTTGCGGTTCCAGATGACCGGGCGTTGCATCACCACGCTGGCGGTGGTGCTCATGGGTACGCCGATGGTGCCGGCGATGCGGCTGCCGTCGGGGGTGATGGCGTTGCAGATGGCCGACTTGGTGCCTTCGGGCGTGGGCAGCACCTTGATGACGCCGTTCTCGACGTAGGCGGGGGTGCCTTCGTATGTGGTCGAGATGAGGACGATGCCGTTGTTGCTGACGGCGTTGCCTCCCACTCCGAGGGTGTACTCCACCTCGCCCGACTCGTCGTAGTAGCGGTCCACCTGGCCTGTCGTGAGGTCAGCCACGTCCACGCAGCCCAGCAGGTTGGTGCCTGCGGCGTACTTGCCGTTCGGCGACACGTTCGAGAGCAGGATGTCGTTGCCGACCATCGGTTCGGTTACTGTCTGTGCGTTTGCAGCGGTCATCGCCAATGCGGCCACTGCCAGAGAGAGTAGTTGTTTCTTCATATAAAACGGTTTTAAAGTGTGTTGGGTTCTTTCTTCGCGATTTGCGTCTCTGCCTTATTTGTTCGACTCCGTGTTGCCGACAAGTCCTTCGAGCAGTTCGCTTGCCTTGCGCACGTCTTTCTTCACCACCCAGTAGATGGTTGTCATGTTGCGCACGTTGATGGTGTAGGTGTCTGCCAGGCTCCAACCATAGTTGGCGAGGTAGTTCATCGCCTCCGCCATCGACTGAAAGTGCTTGTCGCTGACGGCTTGCTTGAGCTGCTGGGGTGCGATGCCCGCCCTTGCCGACAGCGACTTGCCGATGTTGAGCGCCACGACGAGCTGTCCCGTGACGGGGTTGACGGTGCCCGTCATCTCCATATAGAACGTGCGCGTGCGCTCGTGCGCCAGCGTGTCGCTTGCCGCCTCCAGTCCGGGGGCTACGGCCGCCGCCCGCTCCGTGCCGTTGCTCCGCGCCTGTGCGGACATGGCGACAAGAAAAACGAAAATCTGAATAAATATGCGTAGGCTTGCTGTCATATTGTATTGAAATTTTTTGCAAAGGTAACAAAAAATTACCAAAAAGCCGCCATGGTTCGAAATTTTTGCATATTTTTGCAACAAAATTACAACAAAACGTTATAACGCTGCTTTACAATGAGGAAATCATTACTTCTTTCCGCCCTTTTCGCTTTGTCTTTCAGTGCTCTGCGGGCGGAAGGACTGCCACGCTTCCGCCATCTGCCCGATGCTTCGCAGGGGGCGGTGGCGAGTTCTGTCTCCAGCCCGTCAAAGTCAGACGGCGCCGCCGAGGGTTTCACCATCAAGCTCTGCGACGCCCTCAACTCGTGGACCTATATAGTCAAGGAGAACAAGACGGACTACATGTGCTACATCCATATCCCTGCCGAGATGGCGACGACCATCGCCGGCAACCGGATCACCGAGATCATGTTCTCGGTGGCGTCCGACTATGCCACCACGCGCACGGGCTCGGTCTTCGTGGCGGAGGATATCAGCGCCGGCCCCGTCTCGTCCACCGCCTGTGAGGTCGTCGACTCCTATGCCGAGTACCAGAAGGGCAATGCGCCATACCAGACGGTCGTCCTCGAGGAGCCTTACACGGTCAGGGAGAACACGGGTTTCTACTTCGGCTACAGGGTCAACCAGTGCCGCTACAGCACTGTGGCGGGTGCCGACTATCCCGTGGCTGTCGACGGCCGTACGCCCAACGGCTTCTCCGGCACCGTCATGACCGCCTCGTCGAAGGCGGGCACGGGGCTGTGGGAGATGGCTACCGACGTGGGCACCAACCTCTTCCTCGTCGCCAGGACGGTGGGCGAGGCAAAGGGCTTCCGGAATGTCTTCACGCTGGGCAACCTCTCGCTGGGCGACTTCACGCTGCCCGTCGTCACCGCCGACCGTCTGAGCGCACTGGACGTCTCGGCGCGCAATGTGGGGGGCGATAGGGTGACCTCGATCGAGTATGCGCTGGTAATCAACGGCGTGCAGGGAGAGGTGAGGACGCTTGACGTGGACATCGCCCCCTATTCGAACGCCTCGCTCAGTATCCCGACCGAGGGACTTGTGAACGGGCGCAACAACATCACCGTGCACGTGTTCAGTGTCAACGGCGAACCGCAGGGTGTCAGTGCGAGCGCCTCGTGCATCGTCGTCGACGGCGTGGGCTTCACCCGCCGCATCGTCGTCGAGGAGGGCACGGGCACCTGGTGCGGCTATTGTCCGCGAGGCATCGTCGCGTTGGAGAAGATGAGGGAGAAGTATCCCGACACGTTCATCGGCATCGAGGTGCATAAAGGCGATGCGATGCAGAGCGCCACCTACGCACCCCTGCTCAACTTCTTCCCCAGCTACCCGCATTGCATCATCAACCGCGACCCTCTCTACACCTTCGACCCCTCCACCGCCACCCTCGACATGTGCTGCGGAGCCGACTACTGGGGCGGCCAGCTGGCTCCCGCCGACATCGCCCTCTCTGTCGAGGAGGGCGACGGCGTGTTCGACGTCACCGCCACCACCACCTTCGCCTACGACGAGGTCGATGCCGACTACCGCCTTGCTTTCGCCCTTCTCGAGGACGGCCTCGTGGCTGTCCAGAGCAACTACTATTCCGGGCAGACGGGCATGCTCGAGTGGTGGGAGGAGCAGGACAGCAAGGTGCAGTGGACCTACGGCCACACGGCCGTCGACATCTTCGACTGCTGGGGTGTCGCCGGCAGCATCCCCTCCACTATCGTGGCAGGCTCGCCCATGACCTATTCCTGCGCCCTCTCCACCAAGCGTGTCAAGGACACGACGCGCGCCTCTGTCGTCGCCATGCTCATAGACACCAGGACGGGCACCATCCTCAATGCCGCCCAGGCCGCCCCCGCCCCTTCGTCGGCAGTCACAGCAGCCGCAGACTCCCATAGCGCGCAGACCTTCTACAACCTCCAAGGCATGCGCCTCTCCTCTCCCTCGCGCCCCGGCCTCGTAATCTCCCGCGACGCCTCCGCCGCCAGGAAGGTTGTCATCCGGTAGCCGCTCCGTCTGAATCCTGTTTTTGCTCGCCTCTATGGCCAAGCCAATAATGTAAATCGTAAATTGTCAGATAGTAAATAAATGTGTATCTTTGCACTTGGTAAATCAACAACAAGGCAGAGACACGTGACCGCGCCGATTTCCGATAGGTATACCTGTCGCCGCATTCCACTTGGGCTGTGCCGCGAGATGCTTTTGGATTTAAAATCTTTAGCTTGAAAATTGGAAGTTGTTAAAAATCAGCGGATAGATTCGTTACTGTCAATTAGCTTGAAAATAAGCTGAACAGTCAAAGTCATATTGAAGAAATGTTAAAATATGTTGTAGGGTCAATTAAATCGGCAATCTTGTTTGCGGAATCTAAAACAACGTGTTAATTTTGTATTAACATAATACTAAAATACTGTAACATCAACATTTATTCGTTTCCGATGAAGTATCACCCAATACGTAAGGGTAAGGAAGATGTAGAAGACCTGTCTCATAATCGCGACTACATAGGTAAGCATTGGAATAGGAAATATATTCGTGCCATTCAAGCCATACTGAATAGTACGAATGGAAAGGTTGGTAAGGAACAGAATATTGGCGACAATGCTGGAATCATTGTATGGCAACTTTAGCGGAGGAAGAAAAGCCGTTGGTGTTGAATATAATTCATGCGAATACTTTCTACAAGGAAGAGTTAGAGAGTGTATCTTCGAATGATGCGCTAAATCTGTTGGGCTTATACACAAATTATCGTAAAGATATAATCACCCCTGGAACGGAATTATACAAATTAAAAAAGGAGTATGATGACAACCCTACAATACAATTAAGGAGAAAGAATTTATAAATAGCAATACCATTATGAGCAACTGGAAAGAAAACGCCTTAGACGCATTGCGCCGTAGCCTATATCCTTTGCCACAAGAATTGAATGAAATAGATTGGAAAGGCGGTCTGTCGAACAAGACAGATCGTCTGGCCCAGCATCTATGCGCATTCTCCAATCTGAAAGGCGGTGGGGTGATGGTGTTCGGCGTGAACGATGATGCTACATTCGAGGACGTCACGAAGGGAACTATAGAAGAGGTAACAACAAAACTTGGTAACATAGCCAAGAACAATCTTGCGTGGCCAATCCAATTGGAGCATACCGTTCAGGAGTTTGATGGTCATGCACTTCTCTTCGTACGCATACCTGAACAGCAGAACAAACCCGTATATTTGCGCGGTCGTGATATATAAGAGGCTTATATTCGTTCGGCAGGTCACACTGTGAAGATGTCGCGCGAACAGGTGCATGAGATGCTTGCCCAGTCACATGGCCTGACTTTTGAGAAGCGTGTCGCGCGTGGTGGAATATCGGTGGATCTCGTGCTTGAATTACTGGACTATAAGAAACTTTATGAACTAATGGATCGCAAGGTGCCGCAGGATATGGATCGCGTCATCGAACAAATGCTTGAACTTGGTATGATTGAGCGACAAGAAGACCTCTACAACATTCTCAATCTCGGTGCCATACTCTTTGCACATAAGTTGAATGACTTTGGCACGTTGGCAACGAAGGAGGTGATTGCTCGCAAATATGCAGGTTCAAATAATCGTGTACTAAGTCTTGAATACAAAATGACCACTGGTTATGCGGTTGGATTGGAAGATTTGATAGACACCGTGATGCAATTTACAGGTACAGAGTTTATTGAGGTGAAGAGAACATCCATTCCAACCTATCCACGTGTCGCTATTCGCGAGTTGGTCACAAACCTTTGTATTCATCAGGATTTTGCCATATCCGGTATGCCTATCACGATTGAGGTGTTTGACAATCGACTTGTAATGACAAACCCTGGTTCTTGCCTCAATGACGTAAATCGATTGATTGACTTACCGCCTCATTCTCGCAACGAAGCCATGGCTCAACTCATGCTTCAACTTGACCTTTGCGAGCGACGGGGCAGTGGTTATGACAGAGCGGTAGAAGCAATAGAAGCGATGTTATTACCTGCATACAAGGTACAGAGTGGTTATGACTATACTCGTGTTTTCCTATATCCAAAGAAAGACGTTAAGGAAATGACAAAGGAGGAACGCATACAGGCTTGCTATCAACATACTTGTCTTCTTTACGAGGATAAGATGGCTGTGACCAATCAGACAATGCGCCAACGATTTGGACTTGACGCTAAAGGGATATCGATGATTTCACATATCATTGCAGACACGTTGGAATGTGGATTAATCAAGTATGAAAATCCAGAGATGAGCTCTAAACGGTATGCTACTTACATTCCGTTCTATGGATAGAATTTTATTTTCAAGCTAATTGATACTGTGAATGAAAGTGTCTCAGTTTCAGAGACTTCCAATTTTCAAGCTAATTT
>JABUTZ010000056.1:0-6444 GCA_021443415.1 Bacteroidaceae bacterium
CTCGGCTGAGGGCGAACACCGAGTCGTCGGGCAAGTGCAACTGGGTGTTTATCAAGTCGTAGGCGGGGGCAAGACCATAGTCTCCATTTGGACGGCGAAGCACCGAGAAGTTCTTGATGTGGGCGTCGCCATTGGCAAAGAGGAAGTTGAAGAGGATGATGTCGTAGAAGCGCACGAGGTCTATTCGCCATGTGGAGATATACTGCCTGACGATGCCAGCCAACTCCTCGTAGGTCAGTGCGTCGTACTTGAAATCCCTGCCGTGTGTCTCGCTCGTGACGCCCGCCAAGGAGGCGAAATCCTCCTGAAGTGTCTTGCTGCCGTCTGCGTTGATGTCGTAGCGACGTGTCAGATAGGCGGCTTCGCCATTCCGGAAGAAGCAGAGGGCGTTGGCGGCTGTCGGCATGTGGAAGACCTGCCCGGCAATCTGCATTGTGAGATGCTCATTGGCGGGACCGAACTCGGCATGCTCGAAATCCGTGAGCATGGGCTTGAGAATGAACGTCCCGGTCTCGTTCTCTTCCGTCAGCCGCAGCGCGCCTCCGTCGATGGTCATGGGATATTTCGCCTGTGCGCCCGACAGCGACAGCCGCTTTCGGCTGTCGTTGAGCGCCGTTCTCATGCCTGAAGCCGTCGAACTTTCGTATGGCAGTACGTGCGACACCGCCTGTCCGTCGAACAGCCGTTTCCGCGCCGACGGAGAGTAGGTCGCATGACCTGCCTCAAGGGTTGAGGGGCAAACATTCAGTGCATTCATCATTCGATGGGTTTGACGGTGACGCCTCCGGGCGTGTCGCATGCGGCGGTGGCGAGCAGTATGCCGAAATGGTCGTCCTTGTCTATCTTCAGCATGCGCGACTGCGCCTCGCGGTTGTGCCCTTCGGACAACATGTTGAAGAAGAAGGCGAATAGGGTCTTCGAGCGGTACTCCTTCTGTGTCTTGGGCAGTGTCAGGCTGATGCTCGGCATGGCGGCGTCGCTCAGATACGCATCGTCGTAACTGAAATGATAGCCATCAGCCGTACTCTCGGTCAGCGTACCTGCCTTCACACCATTGTAATATACGTTTCCGCTTCTCATCGTTTACGGCTGTTTTATGCGCACCTCGATTTCCAGTCCGAGTGTGTCAAGCAAGAGCGACAGCACAGACAGCTGCGGATTGCCCTCACCACGCTCTATCTTGGTGATGGTATTCACGCTCATGCCCGCGATGTCCGCCAGTTCGCGTTGTGTCACTCCGAGCGATTTCCTTCGGTCGCGAATGGTAGTGCCTAAGTCCTTCATGTCACACTATGTTGTGATTTCAGGTGCAAAAGTAACACTTTTTCCAATAACAACCAAGCAAAATCACATTTTTGTGTGATTTTGCTTGGCATGAGAATTCGGTCGGTTCGCTTAGTCCTTGCTCACGCACTTCCTGCCGTTGATGATGGTGATGCCGCGAGTCGGCGAAGAGAGGGGGCGGCCCTGGAGGTCGTAGATTTTGAGGGGGGCGGAGGTGGGGGCGGAGAGGGATGTGATGGCATCCTCAAGAGACTCGACGGCGAAGTTGTCCATGATGGTGAACACGCGGCTCACGCAGGTGATGTTGAGCTCGATGGTCACTGTCTCGCCCGCGAAGTCGTCGAGGGCGGTGACCGCCTCGTACCACTTGTTGCGCTCGGCTCCCGTCTGCTCGAAGGTGGCTACCTCGTGGCGCACACCCTCGGAGTCGTTGACCCACACATCGACCGTGTTGGCGTTCTCGCCCTCCAGGTCCTTGGAGAAGTACCAGAACGAGAGGCGCGACTGTCCCTCGGGCAGCACGAACTTGCCGAGAATCAGCTTCACGGCACTCTCCTTGTAGTCTATCTGGCTCATCATGAAGCCGTTGTCGCCATCCTGCGCCGACACGTCAGCCACCTGCGCGTCGCGGTAGATGGTCAGCTGGCCGCCATTGCCCGCCGTGCGACCGCCACCGAAGAGGTATGAAGGCACGCCGTCGGCATAGCTCTCGCGGAATGGCAGGGGATAGGGGTCGCCGATGAACAGGTAGTCGGTGGCGGGAGCCGACGGGCTGTAGCCCTCGTCGGTGATGGCATAGACACCGCCGTAGAAGATGTCCTGGCGCATGCCGTCGCGCAAGGCGTTGAACGTGAGCGACTCGCCCTTCACCTTCCAGCCCCAGTAGATGAACTCCGTCGAGTTGACGGGTGTCAGCACGACATAGCTGATGAGGTCGGGGTTCATCTCGTAGCCGTCGACGTCCGTCGTCACGGGCGTCCACGACACGGTCACCACGCCGTTCTCCTCGGTCTCCACCACCTTGCACGAGGCGGGACGCGCCGGTTTGGGCACTCCGCACCAGCGGCGGCCGGTCGCCTTGGGGCTCGTGCCCTTGGCGCTGCTCACCGTCACGGCATACTCGTGGTATCCCTTCTCCATGCCAGTGTCCGTGTATGTGTAGTCCTTGCCCGTCTCGATGTCCTCGATGGTGGCTATGAGCTCACCGTCGCGGAAGACCTCCGCCTTCGTGAGCGAGGTGATGTCCGCTCCGCCTAATGACTTGGTGGGCGTGGTGAAGTTCACCGCCGCCTTCAGCGCGCCGTTCCAGTCGGGCACCAGCGTCATCTTCGGCATCTCGGGAGCCGTCTCCGTCGTGCTGCGCTCCACGCTGATGTTGTCGACGTAGAAGGCGAACGAGTCGCCCTCGTTGTGATGGCGGATGGCGAAGTAGTAGGCGCCCGACTTCTCGGGCATGAAGCCCACCGTGTAGCGGCGGTATTCGTTCACCTTCGTCGACGTCGCCTCGAGCAGCTGGGTGGTCATGCCCGCCAGCGTGGCGCTCGTGCCTACCCACATCTCGAACGTTTCCTCCCACTTGCTGCTCCATGCGCGCACGTCGGCGGTGAACTCATAGTAGGTGCCGGCCGTGAGGTAGACGGACGGCGTGATGGCCCAGTCGTCGGTGCCGTCCTTCTGTCCGTCGATGCCTATGCAGTAGTCCGTCTCGCCCGTCTGCTGGTCGAGCAGTCCCGAGTATTTCCATGTCTTCCCATCGCCGTTGGCGTCGAGGAACTTGTAGTTGCTCACCGAGGAACTCGTGTCGAACGTCTCGTGGTAGGGCGGAATGACTGCCATCGCCATCGCGGGCACTAAACAAACCAGAGTAAGGAGTCGCTTCATAATCGTATCTTGGTGTTAAATGTTTGCCTTTGTGGTCGCAAAGTTAATCAATTCTGACAAAATAAAGAGGAAAACAATGCAGGAATTTGATAAAAGAGGAAAAGTTGCTGTCTCACTACCAATAATCTTTTCCATTTCCTGCATTTTTTTGCTGCTGCAAAGGTACAAATATTATCTTACTCCACCGCCTCAAACGGGCTAAAACTTACTTTTTTCACCACTTTTAGCCCGTTTTAACATTTCGGATACGCATATCTGGTTATGCTTGCTCGCCACTCATCGAGCCTATAAGTGCAGAGTATAGTGTACTATGGATTAGCGTCTTTCGGTGCCCGACGAGGATAAGTCGCTCGCGAGCACGGGTGAGGGCGACGTTGAGCTTGCGGTCGATTTCGGTGCCGTCGGGGAGGAGGACGGGGGCGCTCATCATGGCGATTTGGTCGGGGGAGGTGACGACGGTGCTGAAGATGATGATGTCGCGCTGGCTGCCCTGGTAGCGCTCGACGGTGTCGATGGTGATGCTGTCGGCGAGCTGACGGTCGGCGATGCGACTGCGAATGGCTGTGATCTGGGCGCGGAAGGGCACGATGACGCCTATGGTGCGCGTGGGCGAGAAGGGCAGCGAGTGAGAGGCGTAGGTGGCGCGGATCTCTGCCACGAGGTCAGCCACCACCTGCGCCTCGTTGACGTTCGTACCCTTGTGGATTGCAGTGGGTGCGGGGAGGCTGTGAGGCGAATCCTGCCCTCGTTGGGTGCGGATTGCGGTGGGTGCAGGCACGTCGACGAAGAGGCGGCGCGGGGCATCGTAGGGCAGTGGGGCGGTCTGGTGGGGCAGGGGCACGACATCGAGGATACCATTGTAGAAATGGCTGTTGACGAACGACATGAGTTCGCCGTGCATGCGCCCCTGGCGACGGAGCGTGGCGGTGGTCAGGTGGGCGATTCCCCAGCGATGCTGCAGGTCGTAGAGCCGCTCGAAATAGCTGTTGGCGCAGTTGGTCAGTCCGATGGCGGTCAGCCGCGGGTCGGTCACCTCGCAGTCCGTGCGGTCCTGCATCACGACGGCAGGCAGCTGCTTGTGGTCGCCGATGAGGATGAAGCGACCGACGCGGCAGAGGATGGGCAGGATCTGCGGCTCGAGCACCTGCGACGCCTCGTCGACGATGGTGGTGTCGAACTGCTTGAGACGGAAGAGTTCGGGGTGGGAGGCGATGCTCGCGATGGTGCCGCAGATTACGCGCAGAGGCTGGAGGGCGGCGGCCACCTCGCGACGGTTAGCCGCCGAGGCGGTGATGTTCTGCATCATGCGCATGCGGTAGGGCACGGCGCACGAGTTCTCGTTGCCGACGCGCGCATAGAGGTCGGGGCACTCCTCGTGGAGCACACCGCAGATCTCATCGACGGCCTGGTTGGTGTATGCCATCAGGAGCAGTGTCTGCCCCTCGCCGAGGAAGCGGCGCACCATGCCGCGCAACTGCACGTTCGTCTTGCCCGTGCCGGGAGGTCCCACGAGGAGGAAATAGTCGAACTCCGCGGGCGGCGTGTCGCCCGCCACGGTGGTGGGCTGGCGCGTGCCTAAAAGGAGCGAGCGGCGCTCCTCGGGAGCCGTGATGAGGGCTGTCAGTCCGCGGCATGCCTGCATGAACGTCGCCTCCATGTAGCTGTGCGTCAGTGCATAAGGACGGTCGAGGCGGAACACGCGCGACGAGCTTTGCTTGTAGCCGAGGGCGAGGTGGAGGCTGCGCTCGCCGATGCCCACAATCTGGCAACGGAAGATCTGCGCCTTGATGCCCGTAGCCACCGCCGTGTCGGTCTGCTCGAAGAGAATCACGCTGTCGCCGCGGCGGAAGTTGATGCCCGAGAGGTCGCAGGGACTGTCGGCACGCAGCTCGACGATGCTCCCCTCCAAGTCCTCGATGGGGTGGAGGGTGAGTCCGACAGCCGCCTCGCCCTCGGCGACCTGGTCGTCCAAGGACGTGAGCCAGACCTGTGCGAACCGCTGTTTGGCGGCGTGCTGCTCGCGGGCGATGAACTGCGCAAAGGTGTGGAAATAAGCCGTTTCGAGGGGTGGCAACTGCTGCATGCGCTCGAGGAAGCGCAGTATGGTGGGGCGCGTGTAGTTGTTGTAGAGCTTGCCGTCGTCGTGGGCGGTGTTGAAGTCAGCCTCGGTCAGCCGGGCGACGATTTCTGGCAGTCGCCCGAGGCGTGTGTCGCGCTCGAGGGCCACGATGTCGTTGCGCACGGCTATGGCGCACTGCAGTTGCAGCTGGGTGTGCCGGACGGAGAGCAGTTTGGGGTAGCGCGAGTAGAAGAGGAGGTTGCGCATGGCAGAGGGCGAGCGGCGGAGCGTGTGGTGCATGATCTCCTTGTAGAGAATCATTTGCAGCTCGTGTTCCTCCTTCGGCTTGCCTCCGTGAAACTCGTCCGCCTTGCCGCTCTTGAGCTCGATGATGGCATCGGGGCAGAGGGCGTCGAGACGACCCTGCAAGCCCAGTTCGGGCGAGAGAAACTGCGGTTCGAGGAGTATGTCGTCGGCGTGGATTCCTAACGAGGGCAGGGTGGTGCGCACCGTGTCGAGGATGTGTAGGAACTGCTGTTCGGCATCGTAGAAGAAACCGCGGTCGAGGCCGTCGAGTGCGCTGTAGATGAGAGGGTTGGAGTGGAACGAGCGTGCCACGGCGTCAAGGTACATCGCGTGGCGTTCGTCGGGCGAGTCGGCTGCCGAGTGGCTGTTGACGCAGGCGTCGAAGAAGTCGTTGGCCATGTTGCCGAGCTGGATTTCCTTTGTCGTCTCGCGGCTCGTGTAGCGCGCGAGCAGGCTGTTGAGTGCGTGGAACCCGTAGTGGCGGAGGCAGGCGCAGAGGGTGGTCACGTCGACCAGCGAGTCGGGTTCGAGGACCACGAGCGTCGGGCGCAGCACACCGCGGTGGATGTCGTCGCCGACGATGCCTATCGTGTCACCCTCGCGGGCGTTCGCGAGCAGCGACTTGAAGGGCGAGCCGTCCAGACCGACAGCAACCTCCACACCGTCGTCGCCGACAGCATGGAGGACAGATGCCCCTTCGTGCGGGGTCGCTATAATAGTCAGACGTTTGATTTAGGTAATAACTAATAGGTAATAGTTAATAGGTAGTGGGCGCATGCCGTTTTTTGAACGCAAATGTCCCCCCATCTTTATGCTTTCATGCTGCGATGCAGGTTCCGTGTAGGGAACGACAGTTCCCGCCCTCAGCTGCCGCACTCTTCAAAACTATACCTTTATTCTTTATTCTTTATTCT
>JABUTZ010000056.1:7195-17144 GCA_021443415.1 Bacteroidaceae bacterium
GACGCACGGCGAAGATTTCGAGCAGCAAAACTATACCTTTATTCTTTATTCTTTATTCTCTACACTCTACACTCTACACTCTACTCTCTACTCTCTACACTCTACACTCTACACTCTGCTCCTCAGTCTCTCTTGAAGATATCGCGCGTATAGACCTTCTCCTGCACGTCGTCGAGGCAAGCGTCGTAGCGGTTTGCGATGATGGCGTGGCTGAGGCGCTTGAACTCGGCGAGGTCGTTGACGACGCGGCTGCCGAAGAAGGTGGTGCCGTCCTCGAGTGTCGGCTCGTAGATGATCACCGTGGCTCCCTTCGCCTTGATGCGCTTCATCACGCCCTGGATGCTCGACTGGCGGAAGTTGTCGGAGTTGGACTTCATGGTCAGGCGATAGACGCCGACCACCGTCTCGCGCTCCTTCATTGTGTCGTAGTTGCCCTCGGCGTAGCTGTAGCCGCCCGTCATCTGGAGCACGCGGTCGGCGATGAAGTCCTTGCGCGTGCGGTTGCTCTCGACGATGGCGCTCATCATGTTCTGCGGCACGTCGGAGTAGTTGGCGAGCAACTGCTTGGTGTCCTTCGGCAGGCAGTAGCCTCCGTAGCCGAACGACGGGTTGTTGTAGTGGGTACCGATGCGCGGGTCGAGGCCGATGCCGTCGATAATCGCCTTGGCGTCAAGACCTTTGATCTCGGCGTAGGTGTCCAGCTCGTTGAAGTAGCTCACGCGCAGGGCGAGGTAGGTGTTGGCGAACAGCTTCACCGCCTCCGCCTCCTTCATGCCCATGAACAGCGTGTCGATGTCCTCCTTGATGGCCCCCTCCTGGAGCAGGGCGGCAAACGTGCGGGCGAACTCCTCCGACTTGGGGTTGCCGATGGCCCTGATCGCCTCATTCTCGAAGTCGAACTCATGGTCGTTGCGCTCGATGAGTTTCGGATAGCCCACGATGATGCGCGAGGGGTAGAGGTTGTCGTAGAGCGCCTTGCTCTCGCGCAGGAACTCGGGCGAGAAGAGCAGGTTGAAGTGCTTGCCCTTGAGCTCGGGCTTGTACAGGAACATGGGGGCGTAGCGCACGTAGAGCGAGCGCGTGTAGCCCACGGGTATGGTGCTCTTGATGACCATCACGGCGTCGGGGTTCGCCTCGAGGACGAGGTTGATGACCTCCTCGACATGGCTCGTGTCGAAGTAGTTCTTCTGCGCGTCGTAGTTGGTGGGCGCGGCGATGACCACGAAGTCGGCGTTGGCGTACGCCTCGCGTCCGTCGAGCGTGGCGCGCAGGTTCAGCTCCTTCTCCGCCAGATATTTCTCTATGTATTCGTCCTGGATGGGCGACTTGCGCTGGTTGATGAGGTCCACCTTTTCCTTGACTACATCAACCGCCACCACCTCGTTGTGCTGAGCCAGGAGGGTGGCGATGGACAGGCCTACGTAGCCTGTGCCCGCTACTGCTATTCTCATGATGTGTGAAATTTTGTCTATTCTAAGCACAAAGGTATAAAAAAGTTTTCGTTTATGCACTCAATAGCCAAAACTTCTTTACAAAGAGTGCAAAGTTTTATGCAGTTTCGGCTTTTTTTCGTAACTTTGCGTTCCGATATCAAGAACAAGAGACACAGTGCTTCATCCATATCCTTCGCAGTTGTTGGGAAAGGCGGTAGACGGCTTTGCCGCACTGCCCGGGATTGGCCGTAAGACGGCGATGAGGCTTGTGCTGCACATGCTCAAGCAGGACCGTCAGTCGGTGATGCAGTTCACCGAGGCCCTGACGCGCCTTGTCCAGGACGTGAAGCGGTGCGCCGTCTGCCGGGGCATCAGCGACACGGAGGTGTGCCCCATCTGCGGCAACCGGCTGCGCGACCACACCACCGTCTGTGTCGTGGAGAACGTGCAGGACGTGATGGCCATCGAGGGCACGCAGCAGTATCGCGGCACCTACCATGTGCTGGGGGGCAGCATCTCGCCCATGGACGGCGTGGGCCCTGCCGACCTGGAGATAGAGACGCTCGTGCAGCGCGTGCAGACAGGTGGCATCCAGGAGGTCATCTTCGCCCTCAGTCCCACGATGGAGGGTGACACGACGGCCTTCTACATCTTCCGCCGGCTCGGCACGCTGCCCGTGAAGATCACGATGATAGCGCGCGGAATAGCGCAGAACGACGAACTGCAGTACACCGACGAGGTGACGCTGGGGCGGTCGATCATCGGGCGACAGCCGTTCACGGGGAAGTAATGGAAGCCCCCCCCTCCCAAACCCTCCCCGATATGGGGAGGGCTTACGAATGGCTGAGGTCGTCATGACGTTATATCGTTATATCGACGCACGGCGAGGATTTCGAAAAATCGTAAATGAAGAAAATCGTAAATAAATAGTAAATTGTCAAATAGTAAATATCAATAGCATCTGCGTTAATCTGCGTTAAAAAAACAACCAACAATGAGCATACGGCTTCGCGCAATGGAACTAACCGACATCGAGATGATGTACAGCCTCGAAAACAACCCTGAACTCTGGGCGATGGGCTGCACCACTGTGCCGTACTCGCGCCATGCCCTGAGGCAGTTCGTCGAGCAGACCGCGGGCGACATCTACGCCGACCGTCAAGTGCGACTGGTGATCGAGGCGGACGGAGAGCCGGTGGGTTGCGCCGACCTCTACGATGTCGATGCGCGCAACCTGCGAGCTGCGATTTCCGTCGCCGTACTGCCGCAACACCGCGGACGAGGCATCGGGCAGGAGGCTGTGCGACAGTTGGTTGACTACGCCACACGCCACCTCGGGCTGCACACGCTCACCTGCATCACCGCCGCCTCCAACCACGCCATGGGCGGAGCCGCCCGCCATGCCGGTTTCACCGAATGCGGACGCCTGTGCGACTGGCTCCGCATCGACGGCACCCCGCACGACGCAGTAATCCTGCAATACATTCCGAAGAAATAATAATCAAGAGATATGTCCAACAACCAACAAACAGCCGACCGCCGGGTGCTGCAACTCCTCTCGCAGACCTTCCGCGACGAGAAGGCGGCGTCGACCGAGATCATCAACCTCTCGGCCATCATGCACCTGCCCAAGGGCACGGAGCACTTCATGGCAGACATACATGGTGAGTATGAGGCGTTTATCCATATCCTCAAGAACGCCTCGGGGCGCATACGCCGCAAGGCCGAGGAAGCGCTCCAAGGCGAGCTCGGCGACGACGAGATGCGCGAACTCTGCACGCTCATCTACTATCCGCAGGAGAAGCTCAAACTCATTGCCGATGAGGCGGACGAGGCGTTCTACCGCACCATGCTGACACGTCTGGTGCGCGTACTGCGCACAGTGACAAGCAAATACACGCGCAGCCGTGTGCGCAAGGCCCTGCCCCGGGCGTACGCATATATAATAGAGGAGTTGCTCCACGAGCACACGAGCGAGGGTTCGCGCGCCGTCTATTACGACGCGATCATCGACGCCGTCATCTCGACGGGACAGGCCGAGGACTGCATAGTGGCTATTGCCGAGGTGATACAGGCGCTCAGCGTCGACCGCCTGCACATCCTGGGCGACATCTACGACCGCGGACCGGGTGCGCACATCATCATGGACAAGTTGCTCACGATGACGAACTGGGACATCCAGTGGGGCAACCACGACGCTCTCTGGATGGGAGCCGCGGCGGGCAACGACTGCTGCATAGCCGACGTGCTGCGCATGAGCCTGCGCTTCGGCAACATGGCCACGCTCGAGGACGGCTACGGCATCTCGCTCCTGCCCCTCGCCACGTTTGCCATGGAGACCTACGGCGACGACCCCTGTCTCTGCTTCGAACCGCAGACGGGACGCAGCGGCATCGCCCTCGACGAGAAGACCTTCCGCCTCATGGCTCGCATGCACAAGGCGATTACGGTCATCGAGCTCAAGCTCCAGGCCGCCATCCTCGCCCGCCATCCCGAGTGGCGGATGGACGACCGCCTCGTGCTGCCGCGCATCGACTACGGGCGCGGCGTCTATGTGGTCGACGGTGTGGACTATGAGATGCGCGACACGCACCTGCCCACCATCGACCCCGCCGACCCCAACCGCCTCACCCCCGAGGAGGAGGAACTGGTGCAGAAACTCCATCATTCGTTCCGCATCAGCGAGAAGCTGCAACGCCACATCAGCGCCATCTTCAGCCACGGCTGCATGTACAAGATCACGAACGGCAACCTGCTCTTCCACGCCTCGATCCCGCTCAACGACGACGGCACGCTCAAGGAGGTGCTCGTGGGCGACCGGCGCTACAGCGGACGCGAGCTGATGCACGAGGTGGGCATGATGATGCGCAGTGCGTTCAACCACGACGTGCCGCGCGAGCAGCGTGCCTATGCGAGGGACTTCTTCTGGTTTCTCTGGAGCGGTCCCGACTCGCCCCTCTTTGACAAGAGCCGCATGACGACCTTCGAGCGTTACTTCCTCAGCGACAAGGAGATGACGCACGAGGAGAAGGGTGCCTACTTCCGTCTGCGCAACCAGGCGGAGGTGTGCGACCGCATCCTCGACGCCTTCGGCGTGAAGGGCGAGAAGCGCCACATCATCAACGGCCATGTGCCCGTGCGCGCCACCCGGGGCGAGAGTCCCGTGCGTGCCGACGGCCGCCTGATGATCATCGACGGCGGTTTCAGCCGCGCCTACCACCACACGACGGGCATCGCGGGCTACACGCTCGTGTTCCACAGCCGTGGGTTCGACCTCGTGCAGCACGAGCCCTTCGGCACCGCGCGCGAGGCGGTGGAGCAGGGGACGGACATCGCCTCGTCCATCCAGATTGTCGAGCACACGAAGCATCGCCTCCTCGTGCGCGACACGGACAAGGGGCGCGCCCTCCAGGGGCAGATAGACGAACTGCGCCAGCTGCTCGCGGCTTACCGCAGCGGTGAGATGCATAAGTGACATATTCCGTTAACTCCCAGCGCCGTAGGCGCATAACTCCCATTCATTAACTCCCGATAAATTCCATTAAAAAGAGATGATAAAATTCATTTGTCTTGGCAGCGGAAGCAGTGGCAACTGCTACGTCCTCTGGACGGAGCAGACCACCATCCTTGTCGATGCCGGACTGGGCATACGCTCGCTGAAACGCAGTCTGCTGGAGGCGGGGCACGACGTGGCGGACATCGACGCCATACTCGTCACCCACGACCATGCCGACCACATAAAGGCGGTGGGCTATATGTCCAAGGACTACGACGTGCCCGTCTACGCCACCGAGCTGGTGCACGAGGGCATCAACAGCAACTACTCGGTGGGCATCAAGGTGCGCCCCGAGAAGAAACATGTGATCGAGAAGGGTGTGCGCTTCAGTGTGGGCGACTTCCAGGTGACTCCCTTCGGAGTGCCCCACGACAGCAACGACTGCGTGGGCTATCGCATTGAGGCCGAGGGCATCACGTTTGTCATCCTGACCGATGTGGGCCACGTGACGACTGAGATACAGAAGGAGGTCTCGCGAGCCCACTACCTCGTTGTCGAGGCTAACCACGATGTCGATATGCTCAAGATCGGACCCTATCCCGCCTATCTCAAGGGGCGCATACTGAGCGACCGCGGCCACATGAGCAACGCCACCTGCGGACAGCTGCTCGCCGAGCATGCCAGCCAGCACCTGCGCCACGTCTGGCTCTGCCACCTCAGCGAGGAGAACAACCACCCCGAACTGGCGCGCAAGACGGTCGAGGGCATACTGCACGGATACGGCATCGTTCCGGGCAAGGACTTCGAGTTGGAGGTGCTCAGACGGCGCAATGCGAGCGAGATTTACGAACTTTAATGCCTTTTTCGCCTTTTGGGTGCAAAAAAGCGGCAAAATATTTTGACAATTCAAAAAAAGGTCGTAACTTTGCACTCGCAAACGAGAAGAATGCGTCCTTAGCTCAGTTGGTAGAGCAATTGACTCTTAATCAATGGGTCCAGGGTTCGAGCCCCTGAGGGCGTACAAAGCGACAAAAGTTTGCTGGTCAGCGTGCTTATTCGGCGCGCTGACTTTTTTATTGCCGGGATTTCGCAAGTTGCACTTGCGAAGACTGCAGACTACAAAGTACAGACTACAGACTTTGTAGGATAGAAAAACCAAAAATAAGTCTGTAGTCTGTAGTCAGAAGTCTGTAGTCTCAAGTCTCGCTTGTGAAATTAGCGAGACTTGAATTTAGTAGCGCGCGTAGAAACCGCTTTGCTTGTCGAATCCGACCTCGAAACGGTGATGGTCGGCATAGCCGTGGCGACGTTCTATGGCGAGGGCGACATGGCCCATGGTGCGGCGCAGGTTGATTTCGACGCAGGGATTGATGCGTCCGTCGGCACAGGTGAGCATGTCGATGCCGAGAGGACCAATATAATAAGGTGCGATATGGGTGGCGAGAAAGGCTGTATGGAGGTCGATGAGGGTGTGGAGGCGGCTGTTGTCGAGGCCGAGTGCGCGCATCTTGTCCGCCTGCGGGGCGAGGACATTGCCTGCGTAGGCACCGTTGCCGTTGTTGGTGAAGAGCGAGAGACCGACGAACCGCACACTGCCGGTGCTGTCCGTCTCGTACTCCATCGCCCAGTCATGAGCCTTGTCGCAGAGCCGTTCGACGGCGATGCCTCCCTGATGGGCTATGATGTTGTGGCACCAGCGACGTTGTGCCTCCGTCATCGCGCCATCGACGAAGAGCAGTCCGCGCCCGCTGCTCGACCATGGTGCTTTCAGCACGCGTGCGCCCGTCTGCGGCAGGTCGCTTTCGTCGGTCGCCCAGCGGCTCTCGCCGCACAGTTCCTCAACGCCCGAGCGCATGAATTGCTCCAGTGCCGTCACTGCCGTCCGGCGGCTGGAGAGGCGGCGAACGCCGTCGACATAGGCCTCCGTGGGCATGCTTGCGGCGGGCACTCCGAGCGCGAGCAGGCGGTGGCGCAGGGCCGCATCCCAACCCCAGGGGTCAACCGCCGTGATGTCCCTCCACACAGGGTTGTCGTTGACAGTCAAAGCATTGGCTGCCCACAGGGTGGGCAGCCAAGCGAGTTCGCGAGCCATGCGCTGCACGATGAGTGTCGGTGTGTAGTTGCGCTCGCCCGAGGCGAGGGCCATGTCGTGCTCGGGGTTGAAGATGTGCAGCGTCATGGCGCGTCGGTAGTCAGGCGTGGTAGAGTTTGGCGGTCTGGTAGGTCGCCTCGCAGGTCAGGTTGACACCGAGACGGCGGAAGATGGCCTCGTCCTTCTGCGAGAGGATGACGCTGGTGTGCACCTCGCAGCCGCGCAGGGCGGAGAGCTGGCTGATGGCCTTCTGGGCGTTGATGTCGGTGAGGGCGCAGACGGAGAGGGCGATGAGCACCTCCTCGGTGTGCAGACGCGGGTTGACGTGTCCCAACTGCTTGGTTTCCAGTTCGCAGATAGGTTCGAGAATCATTGGCGAGATCATGTTCACGGGGTCGGGAATGCCCGCCAGATGTTTCAGGGCGTTGAGCAGCATGGCCGACGAGGCTCCGAGCAGTTCGCTCGTGCGTCCGAGGATGATGGTGCCGTCGTGCAGTTCGATGGCGGCTGTGGGACCATCCTCATGGCGCAGGGCATGCTCGCGGGCGGCGGTCACCACGCGGCGGTCCTCGGGTTTGATGCCCGCCTTGCCCATCAGCAGCTCGATGCGCTCGAGAGCCGCCTCGGTGTCCGAACCCTTGCGTATCTGCGTCAGCGTGTTGTAGTAGCGGCGCAGGATCTCCTGGTTGGCGGCCTCGCGCGTAACCTCATCATCGACAATGCAATAGCCCGCCATGTTGACACCCATGTCGGTGGGTGACTTGTAGGGGCTCTTGCCGAGGATATGCTCCATCATGGCGTTGAGCACGGGGAAGATCTCGATGTCGCGGTTGTAGTTGACGGTTGTCTTTCCGTAGGCTTCGAGGTGGAAATTGTCGATCATGTTGACGTCGCCAAGGTCGGCTGTCGCCGCCTCGTAGGCGAGGTTGACGGGGTGGCTGAGGGGGAGGTTCCAGATGGGGAAGGTCTCGAACTTGGCGTAGCCCGCCTTCACGCCTCGCTTGTTCTCGTGGTAGAGCTGTGACAGACAGGTGGCCATCTTGCCGCTGCCGGGACCGGGGGCGGTCACCACGACCAGCTGGCGTGTCGTCTCCACGAACTCATTGCGTCCGTAGCCCTCGTCGCTCACTATCTGCTTGATTTTATGGGGATAACCCTCGATGGGGTAGTGGCGGTAGACCTTCAGTCCGAGCCCTTCGAGCTTGTTCTGGTAGGCGACGGCGTTGGGCTGTCCCGTGAAGCGGGTCAGCACCACACTGCTCACGTAGAGTCCGTAGCCGCGGAAGGCGTCGATGAGGCGCAGCGTGTCGATGTCGTAGGTAAGTCCGAGGTCGCCGCGCACCTTGTTCTTCTCGATGTCCGAGGCGTTGATGGCGATGATGACCTCGGCATCGTCCTTCAACTGCTCGAGCATCTTGATCTTCGAGTCGGGACGGAAACCTGGCAGGACGCGCGAGGCGTGGTGGTCGTCGAAGAGCTTGCCGCCAAACTCCAGGTAGAGCTTGCCGCCGAACTGGGCGATGCGCTCCTTGATGTGTTGTGACTGAGTGCGCAGATACGCCTCGTTGTCAAAGCCTATGTTGTTCATTTATTTGGGTTATTGGGTTATTGGGTTTTCGGTAATTCGGTTAATGTACTTTTGCAGGGTGTTTTATCAACGCAGATTAACGCAGATGTATGTGTTGTTCGTGGCTTGGAATCGAATTGACGCAGATATTTTTCGGTACGATTTTTTCAACAAATTCAAACCAAAACTAACTAAACAAGCACACCAGCGCGTAGCCGCCGACGAGGAGCCAGAGCCAGAGGAGGGCGGCGAGGATGAACGGCTTGGCGCCGGCCTGGCGGAACTTGTCGGCACTGGTCTCGACACCGAGGGCGGTCATCGCCATAGTGAGGCAGAACGTGCTCGTGGTGTTGAGTGCCGCTATGATGCCGGCTGGTATGGAAATCAAGCTGTTAAGCACAATCACGAGGAGGAAGAGGATGGCAAACCAGGGCACGGTGACCGACGACTTGCCAGTGGCTCCGTCACCGTCCTTATGCTCCGGGCGCCAGCACCAAGCCAGCACGAGGAGAACGGGCACGAGCATCATGACGCGAATCATCTTAACGATGATCGACGTGCTCGCCTCGATGTCGCCCATGGCGTTGCCGGCACCCACGACGTGCGCCACCTCATGCACCGTGCCGCCCGTGTAGATGCCCATCAGTTCGGGGCTAAGTCCCAGCACGCCAGTGCGATAGACGATAGGGTAGACGAACATGGCTATCGTGCCGAAGATGACCACCGTCGAGACAGCCACCGCCGTCTTGTAGGGTTTGGCGCGCAGGGCGCCCTCGGCTCCCAAAACAGCTGCGGCACCGCAAATCGCGCTGCCGCAGGAGGTGAGAAGCGTTATGTCGCGCTCCATCTTTAGCCAGCGACCGATGAGCATGCCCAGTCCGATGGTGCCGCAGACGATGATGGCGTCGATGATGATGGCGGTCAGTCCCACCTCGGTGACATCGCCCAGCGTGAGGCGAAATCCGTAGAGGATGATGCCTATGCGTAGGATGCGCTTGGAGCAGAACTTGACTCCCGTCGCCCACGAGTCGGGCATGGCGGGGCGCAGGCTGTTGGCATAGACCATGCCGAGCAGGATGCCCACAATCATCGGGCTGAAAGAGAGTGCTTTGCACCAATCCATGTCGCCAATCAGGAACGCCGTGAGCGAGAGCAGCAGGATGAGCAGAATGCCCGAAAGGGCTTCGCGGTTGAGGATAGATTTCATAGTGTTGACATTTTGATGCAAAATTACTACTTTTTCTTTAGTTTTGTATAAGAGGTAACACTAAAATCGCAAAAAATATGTAATTTTGTATAATGAACTAAAGTTTCGCAAGCCGAGCTTGCGAAGACTACAGACTACAAAGTACAGACTACAG
>JABUTZ010000056.1:18090-21424 GCA_021443415.1 Bacteroidaceae bacterium
TAACGTGCGTGAGAATTGAAAAAACGCTCGTTCGCGTCCACCCGTACGCAAATTACAGATTCTCGTAGGCGGGAATGTCCGCCAAAAACTCGAATTTCATCGTCGCGTAGTTCATGCGCGCACAGAACGACTGGCGCCCGTTGCTCACGATGAGGTAGTCGACGCGCATCACGCTGTTGTAGCGCGACACCTGGTCGAAGACTTTCTGGGTGAGTGGGATGTGGGGCGCCTTATACTCGATGATCATCTTCGGGTTGCCCTCGCGGTCGCTCACCAGGGTGTCGCAGCGCTTCGACATGCCGTTGAGTCGCACCACCATCTCGTTGCCCATCAGCCCCATGGGGTAGGCGCGCTCGCGGATGAGGAAGTGGACGAAATGCTGGCGCACCTCCTCCTCGGGAGTGAGCGCCACCCAGCGGCGACGCAGGATGTCGTACACCTGCCGGGCGCCGTCGTCGGTCGTGCGTATGCGAATGTTGTTGTCTGACACCTTATTTATATATAGGGGAGTTATCGGGAGTTAATGAATGGGAGTTATGCGTCTTCGACGCTGGGAGTTAACGGGAGGGCTTGTGATTTTGTGGTCTATTCGGACGTTTCTTTTCAAAAAAACTTGCGTATGATGGCTTGCTTCTGCCAACTTTTTTGTAACTTTGCTTGATAATGGACAGCAAAAATACAAAAAAACGATGAAAACAAAGCAAGAAATAGTGGAGAATTGGCTCCCGAGATACACAAAACGTGAGTTGGACTACTTCTCAAAGTACATTCTGCTGACCAATTTCAACAACTACATCGACATCTTTGCCGACAGCTTGGGTGTGGAACGCCCTGGTTATGACAGCAATATGCGCACGGTGAGCGGCGACGGCATGACGATGATCAACTTCGGCATGGGTTCGCCCAACGCCGCCATCATCATGGATCTGCTCACGGCCGTGGAGCCCAAGGCGTGCCTCTTCCTCGGCAAGTGCGGCGGCATCTCGCCCAAGACACAGCTGGGCGACCTCGTGCTGCCCATAGCCGGTATACGAGGCGAGGGTACGAGCAACGACTACTACCCGCCCGAGGTGCCGGCACTGCCTGCGTTCATGCTGCAACGTGCTGTGTCTTCGGCTGTTAGAGACCTGCAGCACGACTATTGGACGGGCACGGTCTATACCACCAACCGCCGCATCTGGGAGCATGACGAGTCGTTCAAGGACTACCTCCGCAGCACGCGCGCCATGGCTGTCGACATGGAGACGGCGACGCTCTTCACCTGCGGATTCTACAACCACATTCCCACCGGCGCCCTCCTGCTCGTCTCCGACAACCCGATGACCCCCGAGGGGGTGAAGACCACGGAGAGCGACCGCCGCATCACCACGAACTTCGTTGATAATCACATCGCTATAGGCATGAAGGCCCTGCGTATGATCCGTGAGGACGGCAAGACGGTAAGGCATCTGAAGTTTGACTATTAGCCCCCCTCCGGCTCCCCCCAACTGGGGGGAGGGGAGCCCCACCCAAACTCTCCCCGAAATGGGGAGAGGGAAGCCCCACCCAAACCCTCCCCGAAATGGGGAGGGCTTAATAAGAGTTTCGGGAGCCCCACCCAAAACCTCCCCGAAATGGGGAGGGCTTACGGATAGCTCCGGTCGTTATATCGTTATATCGTTATATCGATAAATCGAAATATCGAAAAAACAGCGAGGATTTCGATTCCGAATTGCAAAAAACTAAGAAAAAAACAACATTGACTTGAAACAGGCAGGCCCTACTTTTGAGGAATTGATGCGCGAGATACGCGCCAAGAGGTTCGCTCCCATCTATGTGCTGATGGGACAGGAGGCTTATTTCATCGACTGCCTGAGCAAGGCGTTGGAAGAGAACGTGTTGAGCGAGGACGAGCGGGACTTCAACCAGACCATCCTCTACGGTGCCGAGGCGACGCCCGACCAGGTGATGGACGCGGCTGGCCGCTACCCGATGATGGCTGAGCGTCAGCTCGTTATCCTGCGCGAGGCACAGGCGATGAAGGACAATCTGGAGCAACTCGTGCCCTACGCCCAGAACCCCAACCAGGCCACCGTTCTGGTCATCTGCTACAAGCACGGCACCCTGGACCGCCGCCGCAAGCTGGCGTCGGTGATAGCCAAGACGGGAGTCATCTTTGAGGGTGCCAAACTGTGGGACAACCAGTTGCCCACGTTCGTGAACAGCTATCTCAAGGAACGCGGACGCGCCATCGAGCGTTCGGCGTGCGACCTGCTCTGCGAATATGTGGGCGCCGACCTCAGCCGTCTCGCCAACGAGATGGACAAGCTGCTCGTCGCCCTCGGCCCCGACGTGCGGGAGATACCCATCGCCCTGGTCGCCGACCAGATAGGGCAGAGCAAGGAGTACAATGCCTTCTCGCTCATCGACGCACTCGTGACTCGCGACATCACACGCTCGATGCGCATCGTGGCGTATTTCGGCAGCAACCCCAAGGGCTTCGCCCTCCAACCCGTCACCGCCGCCTTGTTCACCTTTTTCAGCAACCTGCTGCTCTCTTACTACTCGCCCGACAAGAGCGAAGGTGGGGTGGCGGCGTTCGTGGGGGTCAATCCCGCCAATGCGCGCCACAACCTCATTCCGGCACAGAAACAATATTCGGGACGAAAAGTGCTCCAGATAATTCGTTTCATACGTGTCATCGACGCCCGATCGAAGGGAGTGGAGTGTCCGAACACGTCCGATTTCGACCTCCTCCGCGACCTCGTTTACTTCATTTTGCACTGATTTTTTAGCCCAAAAAACTTTTCTGGTCAGAATCTTGTCACAAGATTTTGACCTTTTCTTTTGTTGATTTTTAGAGTTTTGGGACGGAAAAAAGGGCGGAAAAATCTCCTCAGATTTACGTTTCCGAACTGCTGTTCGGCATCTCTTTACCGCACTCTATTCTCGCCAAATTTTTTACCCCAAATTCACATTTAAGAAACGATAACATTTACAAATGTATGAGATTTGCAGACGTAAATTTACAAATACAAATGTAAATTCACAAAACAAAAACACAAATGACAGCGAATTGTCCCATTTATATTCATGAATTTACATTTACGATTTACAAATATACACTACGAATACATAAAATGCATATTATGCAACACGGATTTACTACTTTAACACACATAAAATCAACGAAAAGCGACTCTTTACTCACCTTTTTTGGGCATAAATGCCGCATTTTGTACCGAAATAGGGTGTCCGGCGCACGCAAACAGGAAATTTACATACTCTAATGCTCTAACAATCAATTTATAGATTGAAATTGACAAAGAAATACACAAACGTAAATTCACAATTC
>JABUTZ010000056.1:21966-26741 GCA_021443415.1 Bacteroidaceae bacterium
ACTACAGACTACAGACTACAGACTACAGACTACAGACTGCAGACTACAGACTACAGACTGCAAACTACAGACTACAGACTACAGACTGCAAACTACAGACTACAGACTCTTTTGAACCGGGATAAGGCAGAAAAGTCTGTAGTCTGTAGTCTTTTCAAGCGTTATAAAAGCTTGAAAAACAGTCCTACAGGTCGTAGGAAACGCCTACGGAGAAGGTTGTGCCTGTGGTCTTGGGCGAATAATAGGTGTAGACGGCGGGGCGGTAATTGAGCAGGTTGTCGGCTGAGGCGGCGAACGTGAAGCCCCAGGGAGTGCGCAGCTGGGCGGTCAGTTTGAGCATCAGGTAGCCGTCGTAGTGGGTGCGGAACGTGTTCAGGCGCGAGTAGCTATCGTCCAGTTCGTATATATTAAGAGGAGAGAGATAGCGTCCCGAGAGGTTGATGTTGAGAATGTGGCTCTTTAGCGTGCCCGTCTTTGTGCTCAGCACCTCGCGTCCGAACGTCAGGCGGTAGCCCACGCGCGCCGTGAGGCTGTGGGGGCGCGTGTCGTCGGTGTAGAGCGACGATGAGGGCAGGTGGACGTAGTTGAAGCAGTAGGACAGGCGTGCGTCCCAGTGGCGGTCGATCGTCCACGCCACGTTGGCCTCCGCCCCCGTCACGGCCATGTCCGCCACGTTGAGGTAGCGCATCGCACCGAGGTTGCCGTAGAGGCCTAAGGCCGTTGGGTCCCAGATGGTTGTGATGCGGTTGGAGACGATGTTGTGGGAGAGGGTGGCGGAGAGGTTCCAGCCCTTGTGGCTGAACTCCGCCGATGCCTGAAAGTTGTGGCTCCGCTCGGGTTTCAGGTGCGGATTGCCGTAGATCTTGAACACCCCCGACATGTCGAAGTCCATGAACATCTCCTTGAGCGTAGGCGCGCGGAAACCGCCGCTGTAGGAGGCGCGTAGGGTGATGTCCTTGGATGCCTTGAAACGCGCCGAGAGCTTGCCTGTGAGGCTGCTTGCCGCCGACTCCGAGTAGTAGTCGTAGCGTGCGCCGCCCACCACCTCCCAGCGGCTGTCGATCTCCCAGTCCGCCTGTACGAGGGCGTCGGCGGTCACCTGGCTGCGTCCGCCCCCCTCGAACATGTACGAGCGCATGTAGTCGCGCATCACGTCGCCCCCGACGGTCAGCGTGAGGCAGTCGGCGATGCGGTTGTTGTAGAGGGCGCGCAGCGAGTTCTGGACGTTGCTGTAATCGCGTATGTCATAGCGCGTTATGGTGGAGAAGTCGGACTTGTCGTATTGGTCGAACGAGTAGGCGAGTTCGAGCGTATGGTCCGACGCGAAGCGGTATTCGCCCCGCAGACCTCCCGAGAAGTCGCGGTAGCGGTTGTTCTGGCTCGAGTCGTAGACGCGCTCGCGGAAGAAATAGCCAGCGCGGGCCGTCAGCGTCAGTTGGCTTATGGGAGTCCATGTCAGGCGGTCCTCCACCTGCCATGTGTGGTTCTTGTTGGCGATGAGCCGTTCGCCGACGCTGCTCTTGAAGGGCGACATCTCGTACATGCCCATGTGGGTGTAGCGACCGCTCAACACGTTGGAAACCTGACCGATACGGTTGCCGAGCACGCCTCCGAAGCGATAGTCGGCGTGGCTGCCAGCGTGTGCGTTCACGTTGAGCGAGACCTTCTGTTTCGCCTTCTTCGTGATGATGTTGACGACACCTCCCGTGGCGTTGCTGCCGTAGAGCGACGATGCCGCTCCGCGCACGATCTCGATGCGTTCGATGTTGTCAAGCGAGAGGCGCTGGTAGTCGATGTTGTTCATCGTCTCGCCCGCAAGTCGCTCTCCGTCAATGAGAAACAAGATATTGTTACCCCCGAAACCGTTCATGTTCAGGCTCACCTCGCGGCTCATCGCCCACGAGAACTCCAGTCCGGGCAGTTCCTGCTGGAGCAGTTCAGCCACTCCGTTGGCGTCCGCCAGACGTATGTCCTCCGCGGTCAGCACTCGCGTCTGCACGGGTACGTCCTTGAGCAGTCGGGGCGTGCGCGTGGCGGTCACCACCATCTGCTCCATCTGCTCCTCCCAGCGAACGGAGTCCCTGTCGCCCGCTGCGGCGGACAGCGGGAGCAGGCTGGCGACGAGAGCCGCGACTATGGCGAGCCACTTCCTCATAGGCGCTGAAAATCAATGGTTAGCCATGCCGTCACGTTGTTCGCATTGCGGAAGTTGACCAGCGCGATGGCGTAGTATTCGCCCGTGGCGAGATGGAGCACGTAGGCGCGGCGGGACATGGTATAGACGGGTGGTGGCGACGAGATGTCGATATGGAGCCAGCGGTTGAGCGTCTCGCTGTAGAGAGACGGCTGGTAGACGACCTTGCCGTCGAACATGCCCGAGAGGTCGAGTGTCACCACCTCCTCGCTCCATTCGTCCGCCTTGAACGTCAGTCGCTCGCGGTCGGCAAATGGCAGTATGCCGCCTGCCTCCTTGCATGCCGCAACCACCTCAGCCACAGTCCCGAAGCGCGTCTCCGCCGCTTCGCCGCCGTTCGTCTTCGGCACCGAGCGGTGGAAGGCGATGTCCCACGGTGCGAGCCGCTGCTCGAGGGGTTCCATCTTGTCGCCCTGCCGGAAGTCGATCATGTCGGACGTGAACTGTCGCAGGTTGAAGTACGTCCAGCGCAGGTAACTCCTTGAGTCAAAGAAGAGTGTGCCTCCCGAGCGGTCGTCGTTGATGGCCTTGTAACCATAAGGCAACCCCGCTGGCATTTCGTCGGTGGGGTTGTCGTAGATGCCGTCCATGATGCCGTTGCACCCCGTCGTGAGGGCGAGCAGGAGGCAGCAGAAAAGAGTCTTGTGCGCCGTCACTACTTGACCACTCCTTTGTATGCGAAGTCCAGTGTGAGCGGCATGCCCTCCCAGCCGTCGGCGGGGAAGGCGATGGTGTAGCGCAGGGTGTCGCCGGCGAGCGTGCCCGTGATGTCGCCGCTGAGGGTGATCCTCTGCGTCATGCCGTTGAAAGTCGTCTCGACGTTCGTCTTGCTGACCTTGCCTGTGACAGCCGTCGTGGCGCCGCTGGTCGTCAGCGTGACGGGGAGCGTCAGGTTCTCCTCGAGCGACACGTTGACCTGGCGCTTCATGCCGCCGCCCATTTCCACCTCCTCGTTGATGCGGAACTTGTTGAAAGTGAGCGTTCCCGAGCCGTTGCCGTTGTTGGTGAGCGTCGCCGTGTAGGGGCTCACGGGTGTCAGGGGGAAGCGCTTGGCAATGGTCGCCTGCACGGTGCCTGTCGTGGCGTAGGCCTGTGTCGGAGTGGGCGACTCGTCGTCGTTGCAGGCGACAAATACCACTGCCATCACGGCGATGAGCAGGAGGGGGAGAAGTTTCTTGATATTCATGATTGCAATGTTCTGTGATGTGTTGATAATTACGGTTCTGTAATAGGTTGATACTTATTTGCTTGTCATTATGTCGAGCACCATGCGGTCGGTTTCGTTCATGGCGTCCTTGCCGATGCTTGTGAGGTTGTGGATCGAGCGGTCCACGTCGTCGTCGATGATGCCCTCGACGCTCGTCACGCATTTCTGCTGCATGGCGAGGATGGCGCTCAGGACGGCTGTCGAGACCCCCGTTGTCAGCTTCAGTGCGCAACTTGGTTTCGCTCCGTCGCATATCATGCCCGTGAGGTTGGCGATCATGTTCTTGACAGCCGCGCACACCTCCGTGTAGCCGCCTCCCATGAGGTATGTTATGCCGCAGCTCGACCCTGTCGAGGCGACCACGCAGCCGCAGAGAGCCGACAGCGTGCCGAGGCTCTGCTTGATGTAGATGGCGGTGAGGTGGGAGAGGGTGAGTGCGCGGATCAGCTCATCCTCGGTGTTGTGGTTCTCCTCGGCGAAGACCACGACGGGGTTGGTGGCGCAGATGCCCTGGTTGCCGCTGCCCGAGTTGCTCATGACCGGAATCATCGCCCCCGCCATGCGAGCGTCGCATGCGCAGCTCGTCGAGGAGAGGATGTGCGAGAAGATGCTCTCGCCCATGATGCCGCGTCCGAGCGGCCGGCTCAGCACCTTTCCCAGCTCGTGTCCGTAGTGTCCTTCGAGGGCTTTCTGTGCCGCCTCCTCGTTCAGGCGGCGCGCCTCGAGGATGAAGCTGATCTCGTCGAGCGGGGTGGTGGTGGCGAAGTCCCAGACGGTGCGCAGGGTGAGGGGGGAGTCCCCAAAGCCCCCCTCCGACTCCCCCCGAGATGGGGGGAGGGATTGGGATGTGGAGCAGTTGGAGGGCTGGTGGGCATTGGTTGGCTCCACTGCGTTTGCCGTCTGCTCCGTGCCGGGCGTTTGCGGCTCGTCCAATGCCGTATGGATGAAGTTGGTGTGCGAATGGGCGATGATGGCTGTGGCTGTGTGTCCGGCGGCTGTGGCGTGCACCTCGATGTAGAGTTTCTCGGCTGTGTCCTTCTTCAGGTTCACGTCGATGCGGTTTTCTGCCAAGTATTGCTTGCCGCGCTCCACCGCCTCGGGTGTGCAGTCGCGCAGCACCTCCAGTCCGTATGCCGACCGTCCGATCAGTGCGCCGAGGGCGATGGCTATGGGTAGTCCCACCATTCCTGTGCCCGGAATGCCCACTCCCATGGCGTTTTTCAGTATGTTGGCGCTCAGCCGTGCCTCGATGCGCTCGGGAGTCTGTCCGAGCAGTTCGGTGGCGCGTGCCACGCAGAGCGCCACGGCCATCGGTTCGGTGCAGCCGATGGCGGGCACCACCTGGCATTTTATGAGCGCGATGATTTCGTCGCG
>JABUTZ010000056.1:26770-28056 GCA_021443415.1 Bacteroidaceae bacterium
GCGCCTGCGGCGCTGGGAGTTAATGAATGGGAGTTATGCGCCTGCGGCGCTGGGAGTTATCGGGAGTTAACTCGCTGTCGCTCGTGGAGTTATCGGGAGTCTATTTTTGCGGGTATTTGCGGAACCAGCCGTCCCAGCGGAGTTTCATCACGCCGAAGAGCGCCTCGCTGAATATGCCGCCGCTCATCTTGCTCGTGCCCAGTTCGCGGTTGACGAAGATGACGGGCACCTCCTTGACCTTGAAGCCGCACTTGTGGGCGGTGAACTTCATCTCGATCTGGAAGGCGTAGCCCTTGAAGCGAATCTTGTCCAGCTCCATCGTTTCCAGAACCTTGCGGCGGTAGCAGACGAAGCCTGCCGTGGTGTCGTGGATCTTGAGGCCCGTGATGAGTTTGACGTACTGCGATGCGAAATAGCTCATCAGGACGCGTCCCATGGGCCAGTTCACCACGTTCACTCCGCTCACGTATCGCGAGCCGATGGCCACATCGTTGCCCTCCTCGCGGCAGGCGTGGAGCAGTCGCGGCAGGTCCTTGGGGGCGTGGCTGAAGTCGGCGTCCATCTCGAAGACATAGTCGTAGCCATGTTCTATCGCCCAGCGGAAACCAGCTATGTAGGCGGTGCCCAGTCCCAGTTTGCCGGTGCGTTCGACGAGGAACAGCCGTCCCTCGAACCCGCATTTCTCCTGCAGCCAGCGCACGATGTCCGCCGTGCCGTCCGGGCTGCCGTCGTCGATGACCAGCACGTGGAACCCCTCCTCGAGGTCGGTTACCGCGCGCACGATGGCCTCGATGTTCTCTTTCTCGTTGTAAGTCGGTATGATAACTAACTGTGACATTGCCGAAGTGTGTGATTGGTTGCCGAAGCGGATATTTGATTGCCTATGCGTATAATTCTTTGCAAAGTTACGAAATAGTTTTGGTTTTTTCGCCCCCCATCCCACTTTTTTTGTTAACTTTGCAATTAAATAGGTATAATGCCATAGCAATAGAATCAAAGTATATGACAAATTATTCACCAGGTCAGCGCATAACGGTGCGTGGTGAGGATTTCCTCGTCACCCGAGTGGAGCGCAATCATAACGGAGCGCACTTGCTGTATGTCACTGGCATAAGCGAGTTGGTGCGCAACCACAGTTTTGTGTTCGACACTGACCTTGACAAGGACATAGAGATTGTATCACCTTCCAATGCTGTTTTGGCGGTTGATGACAATCCTCGCTGGCGCAAGACCCGTCTTCTTATCGAAACAGCATTGCGCAGTAATGCCTTCTTCTCAAACAAGAT
>JABUTZ010000057.1:0-4736 GCA_021443415.1 Bacteroidaceae bacterium
TTCACGCAGGGGCATACCTGCTTGATCGCCACCGCCACGCGCTTGGCGAACACCTGCATGGCGGCGATCTCCTCGTCGCCCAGGTCGAAGATGTAGTCGACCTCGCGCTTGGGCACCACGAGCGTGTGGCCCTTCGCCAGCGGGTTGATGTCGAGGAAGGCGTAGAACTGCTCGTCCTCGGCGCATTTGTAGCTCGGAATCTCACCGGCTATGATTCGGCTGAAGATTGTCATCGTCTCAGAAATTTAAGTTTCACTTCGCCTGGCTTCCGTCAGAAGCTTATGCTGATGATTTCCAGTGAGATGATGCCCTGAGGGATAGTCACCTCGACCACGTCGCCCACCTTGTGTCCGAGCAGTCCCTGGGCGATGGGCGTCGCGCTCGAGATCTTGCCCTCGCGCAGGTTCGCCTCGCTCTCCGGCACGATGGTGTACGCCATCTTCATGCCCGTCTTCGTGTTCTTCATCTCCACGCGCGAGAGGATCTGCACCACGTCGCTCTTCAGCTTCGTCGTGTCTATTATCTTGGCGTCGCGCACCATCTGCTGCATCTTGACTATCTGTGTCTCGAGCATCTGCTGGTGCTCCTTGGCGGCGTCGTACTCGGCGTTCTCACTCAGGTCGCCCTTGTCGCGCGCCTCGGCGATGGCGGCGGCGGCGGCGGGACGCTCCACCGACTCTAAGCGCTGGAGCTCGGCCACGAGCTTGTCGTAGCCCTCTTGACTCATGTATGCCATTTTCGTTCGTTTTTGTTGTCTCCCCGGGTCAAAGGAGAGAGTTAAAAAATTAGAATTCCATTGCTTTGCAGCAACAGAACCCCAAAGATTCGGTCTGTGTTGGTTGGTTTTATGTTTCTCAGTGCAAAGGTAGAAACAATATGTCAAACTGGCAAATTTTTCTGCAAAAAAATGCAAAGCGGTTGTTTTTTAGTCATTTTCTTGCACACTTATGCAGTTTTTCTCAAAGCAATTTCTTAAGCTCAGCTTCCACGTCCCCGACCATGTCGCCGCGGGCGTGCAGGTTGCTCCCGCGCCCGATGAGGAAGAACGAGGGCAGCGACTGCACGTTGTAGATCTTCAGGAGGTCGGCATCGAGGCCCTCGTCGAGATAGACGCACACCCACGGCAGCTGCTCGACGCGCGTCGCCCAGAAGTGGCGGTCGGGGTCGAGGCCTACCTGATAGATCTCCAGCCCACGGTCGGCGTACTTGCTGTAGAGGTCGCGGAGCAGCAGCTGGCGCGCGCCGTTCTCCTTGAGCCCGTAGGCGGTGAAGTCGAGGATGACCACCTTGTCCTCGAGGTCGCTCAGGCGGCGCTCCTCGCCGTTGACGTCGGGCAGCGAGATGTCGATGATGCCCGACTCGCGCACCTTGTCCGACGATATCTCTATGCCGTCCTGCATGCGCTTGCTCGTGGCGGCAAGTCCCTGGAGGGCTACGTTGTGCAGGTTCTCTGTGCGGGGCGCGCCGGGGTAGAGGAGGTCCCACGACGTGGCGGCTGCCGCCATCCAACGCACGTCGGTGCGGTTGCCGATGGGGTCGAACACCATGCGTCCGCCGAACGTCTGGAACAGGGCGCTGTAGGCCACCGCGCTGGCGGGGTCGGGGGCGATGAACCGCTCCACGAGCACGCGCTTGTACTCGTCGATGCGCGCGTTGACGGCCGCCATGCGCTGGGCGGGGCTCATGCCGTCGCGGCTGGCGATGGCATTGATGTCGCGGCGCAGCTCCTGCTGCAGGACGCCCATCTGGCGCAGCTGCTCGCACTTCTCCGAACCCTCGACCGTGTAGCCGGTCGCCAACTGGCCTATCGTGGCGTTGACGGTCACGTGCTCGGTCGAGTCGATGCAGAGGTTGAGGAGCTGGTCGCCCACGCGAAGGCGGTAGAACTCGGGGCAGGCGGGGCGCGCCGCCTCGAAGGCGAACTCGTTGCGGGCGGGCGTGAGCCGGATGCTGTCGATGAGGCGGTCGCCGGTCAGCTCGACGGCCTCGAAGACGAGCGTCGTGTCGCCGGTAAGGCCGTCGATGCGGCCGTCGACGGTGAAGGTCTCACCCTTGGGCGTGCATGCCGCGAGCAGGAGGGCGGCGAGTATGGCGGTTGTCTTTTTCATGCGTTGAAGGAATATGTTTGACGGCGGGCGGCGGATTCTGTCCGCCCCCGCGCGTTTTTCCGAATTCAACCGCAAATTTACGCTTTTTTCCGCCCACGGCGTGCGAAATATGTAATTATTAAGGTGTAAACGTGCGATTTTCACCCTTTTCTTGTGCTCGTCTCGCGGAAAATTGCTAACTTTGCACGATTTTTTGTGCGACAACACACTTAGTTATTCAATTTATACACAATGAACGTTATTACAAAGACTGTATCGTTGCCTGATGGACGCACCATCAGCATCGAGACCGGGAAACTGGCCAAACAAGCCGATGGATCGGTTATGCTCCGCATGGGCGACACCATGCTCCTGGCCACTGTTTGCGCCGCAAAAGATGCCGTTCCCGGAACTGATTTCATGCCTCTGCAGGTCGAGTACCGCGAGAAGTACGCCGCCGCCGGACGTTTCCCCGGAGGTTTCACCAAGCGCGAGGGAAAGGCGAGCGACAATGAGATCCTCACCTGCCGCCTCGTGGACCGCGCCCTGCGCCCGCTCTTCCCGAGCGACTTCCACGCCGAGGTATACGTCAATGTCATCCTTTTCTCAGCCGACGGCATAGATATGCCCGACGCCCTTGCCGGATTCGCCGCCAGCGCCGCACTCGCATGCTCGGACATCCCGTTTGAGGGACCCATCAGTGAGGTGCGCGTGGCACGCGTCAACGGCGAGTACGTCATCAACCCCACCTTCCAGCAGCTCGCCGAGGCGGACATGGACCTCATGGTCGGTGCCACCGAGGAGAACATCATGATGGTCGAGGGCGAGATGAAGGAGGTGTCCGAGCAGGACCTGCTCGGCGCCCTCAAGGCCGCCCACGAGGCCATCAAGCCCCAGTGCCGCCTCCAGAAGGAGCTCATGAAGGAGCTCGGCACCGACGTCAAGCGCACCTACTGCCACGAGGTCAACGACGAGGAGCTGCGCCAGGCCGTCAAGGACCAGTGCTACCAGAAGGCCTACGACGTGACCAAGCAGGCACTCGAGAAGCACGAGCGCGCCGCCGCCTTCGAGGCCGTGCGCGAGGAGTTCAAGGCCGCATACGTTGAGGCTCACAGCGAGCTCACAGCCGACGAGCTCGAGGAGAAGAACGCGCTCATCGACCGCTACTACCACGACGTGGAGCGCGACGCCATGCGCCGCTGCGTGCTCGACGAGGGCATCCGCCTCGACGGACGCAAGACGACCGACATACGCCCCATCTGGTGCGAGGCCAACCCGCTTCCCCGCGCCCATGGCTCGGCAATCTTCACGCGCGGCGAGACACAGTCGCTCACGACCTGCACGCTCGGCACCAAGTCCGACGAGAAGATGGTCGACGACGTGCTCGACAAGTCATACATGCGCTTCCTGCTCCACTACAACTTCCCGCCCTTCTCAACGGGCGAGGCGAAGGCGCAGCGCGGCGTGGGCCGTCGCGAGATCGGCCACGGCCACCTCGCATGGCGAGGCCTCAAGGGCCAGATTCCCGCCGACTTCCCCTACACGGTGCGCGTGGTGAGCGACATCCTCGAGTCAAACGGCTCGTCGTCGATGGCCACCGTCTGCGCCGGCACACTTGCCCTGATGGACGCCGGCGTACCGATGGCCAAGCCCGTCAGCGGCATCGCAATGGGTCTGATCAAGAACCCCGGCGAGGACAAGTACGCCGTGCTCTCCGACATCCTCGGCGATGAGGACCATCTCGGCGACATGGACTTCAAGACCACCGGCACGCGCGACGGCCTGACCGCCACCCAGATGGACATCAAGTGCGACGGCCTCTCGTACGAGATCCTCGAGAAGGCCCTCATGCAGGCCAAGGCCGGACGCGAGCACATCCTCGGCAAGCTGACCGAGACCATCGCTGAGCCCCGCGAGGACTTCAAGCCCTTCGTGCCCCGCATCGTGCAGATGGAGATCCCGAAGGAGTTCATCGGCGCCGTCATCGGCCCGGGCGGAAGCATCATCCGCGGCATGCAGGAGGAGACTGGTGCCGTCATCAACATCGACGAGAACGAGAGCGTCGGCGTGGTCCAGATCTCTGGTGCCGACAAGAGCATCATCGACGCCGCCGTCGCCAAGATCCGCGCCATCGTGGCGATGCCCGAGGTGGGCGAGGTCTACGAGGGCACCGTGCGCAGCGTGATGCCTTACGGCTGCTTCGTTGAGTTCATGCCCGGCAAGGACGGCCTGCTCCACATCAGCGAGATCGACTGGAAGCGCCTCGAGACTGTCGAGGAGGCTGGCATCAAGGAGGGCGACAAGCTCCAGGTCAAGCTGCTCGACATCGACCCGAAGACGGGCAAGTTCAAGCTCTCTCGCCGCGTCCTCCTCGAGAAGCCCGAGGGCTACGTGGAGCGTGAGCGTCCCGAGCGCCGCCCCCGTGGCGAGCGTGGCGAGCGCGGTGACCGTGGCGACCGCCGCGAGCGTCGTCCCCGTCCCGACCGCAACGACAACACTCCGCGTCCCACCGAGGAATAATCCTCCCTCATAGGACAATAACCAAAAGCCGAGCGACACATTCACCCAATGTGCCGCTCGCTTTTTGCTATAAAAAAACTCTCCCCCCAGTTGGGGGGAGCAGGAGGGGGGCTCCCTCCCCAGTTGGGG
>JABUTZ010000057.1:5511-8507 GCA_021443415.1 Bacteroidaceae bacterium
CTCGTTGTCGATAATCTGGCAGATGCGGCTCACCAGGAACGGATAGCCGGCCGTATAGTCCCGAATCATCTGTGCCAAGGCCTGCTCGTCAAACTCGAGTGAGTGGTCTGCCTTGTAGTCTGCCAGCATGCCAGCGATGCCCGCCGCCGACAGGCTCATGTCCACGTCGAACGGCACGGCGATGTTCCACGGACTGTTGTACTGGTGCTGCTCCTCGGGGCGCATCTTGAGCTTGAGGTTCTTGATGTCATAGACGCCGGCGAGGATGACCGACTGGAAGGTGGGAGCCACGTCGCGGTTCAGGTACATGCCGCGCAGTCCGTCGAGGAACTTGACGAAACCGCTGTTGTTGCCTGCCTGGTCCACCTCGTCGATCAGCACCACGACGGGTTTCGACGACACGGAGCACAGCTCTGCCACGATGTCGGCGAAGTCCATGCCGCTGTCCGCCGCCTCGTTGAGCAGCGAGGCCACGGGTTCCTCCTTGTGCGTCCAGTGTGCCTCGCGCCTCAGGAGCTTCAGAAAGGTGGCATTGGTGCTTGCCACGTCGCGGAAGTCGCAGTCGTCTATCCCCTCGAAACTGATGCTGAAGATGCAGTATTCGTCCGTGAGGGTGGTGCTGATGGCTTTCAGCGTGGTCGTCTTGCCGTACTGCCTGCCGCGGTTGATGCAGAAATAGTCGCCTTTCGCCACCATCCGACGGATGATCGCCAAACGCTCGGTGATGTCCACCATGTAGTGCTCGTTGGGGCGGCAGGTGCCTGCGGTGTTGAATGTCTTCATGCTCGCCGTGGGATATTGTGCTTACTGTTTGACCAGCTCGTTGCAAAGCATATAGCACCTCGTCATCATGCGGGGGATATGGAATGGCCCCTTGAAGATGTTGCCCTTGGCGGGCTGGGCGACGGTGCCGTCGCGGTGGAGGTAGCCGTACCACTCGCCGCACTCGTGGTCGGGGAAGTGGCCGTAGGTCCAGTCGCTCACCTCGCGGTGGCGCACAAGGTAGCGCTCGTCGCCCGTCGCCTGGTAGGCGCAGAGGCAACAGATGATCGCCTCGCACTGGGGCCACCAGAACTTCATGTCCTGCGAGTAGTCCTGCGAGGGCCAACCCTTGCAGTCGCGGAAGTTGATGAGGCCGCCGTACTCCTTGTCCCAGCCCCAGGCCCAAGACCATTCGAAGATGGTGAGCGCCAGCCGGCGTATCTCGTCGGGCGAGACCGTGGCTGTCACCGCGGGCTTCTTCTCGCGGTAGCGTGCCTCCTCAAGCAGAAACCATGCCGTCTCGATGCAGTGGCCGGGGTTGATGGTGCGCCCGATCTGCGTGTCGATGAAGCTGCCGTCGGGCGCCACCGTCTCCAACAGGCACTCGAACTCGGGGTGCAGGAACTTGTCGCGCAGGGCCACGATGCTGTCGTCGATCTGGCCGTTGAGCGTCGCCATCCATTCGGCTCCGTCGATGCCCAGTCGCTCGAAGGCGTCGCGGATGCGTGCGCCCACGTTGATGAGTATCATCGTGATGCTGTGGCCGATCATCTCCACGCCCGGCTCGTACTTGGCGGGCAGGTAGCCCGGCGTGCCGAGCATCTTCTGCATGCGCTGGAAGATGGCGAGCGACTTCTCCGCCCATGCGCGCTCGCCCGTGGCGATGGCGTACTCGCTCATGGCGATGGCGGCGAATCCCTCGCTGAACACGTAGCGGCGCTTGCGCAGGGGGGCGCCCTCGGCAGTCACCTCGAAGTACATGTGCCCGTCGGCGTCCGCGCAGTGGGCCTCGATGAAGTCGATGCACGAGCGCGAGGCGGCGAGGTAGTCGGGATTTTTCTCCACATTGTTATATGCGTACGCGCACGTGAAGCCGAAACGGCCCTGAAACCACACGCTCTTCGTCGTGTCGTAGATGCAACCCTCGCGGTCGAGGCAGGTGTAGACGCCGCCGTTCACCTTGTCGAGGCCGTACTCCAGCCAGAACGGCAGTATGTCCTGCGTCAGGTCGTCGTGGTAGCGAGCCGCCCACCCCCTGAGATAAGTCTGTGTGTCCATCGTTGTATGTGTTTTGTTTGTGTGTCTTTCATCCTCCCTTGCGACACCCTCCGCCGCAAGAGACACGCAAAGTTACGAATTATCATCGGATTTTCAACCATCTTTCGGCAAAAAATCTGCCATCATCGCCCTCCTGTACTTGCGAAATTGCATGCAAATCCAAAGTTGTACTTTGGATATACATGCAAATCCGAAGTTTCGCACCGTAAAAGTCAGGCGCCGGGCGAGGGCTTGTAGGCGGTGGGGGAGACGCCGAACTGCTTCTTGAAGCTGGTGGAGAAATGCGCCTGGGTGGAGAAGCCGGTCATGCAGGCGATCTCGGCCATCGTGTGTCTGCCCTCGGTGATGAGCTCGGCGGCGCGGTTGAGCTTGTAGGTCTTGAAGAAGACGGCGGGGGTGGAGCCGGTCAGGCCCTTGATCTTGTAGAAGAGCTTGGTGCGCGACACGCACAGCTTGCTGCTGATGAGCGTGATGTCCAGCTCGGGATTGCCCAGCTCGTCCTCCATGAGACGGTAGAGCTCGTCCATGAACGACTTGTCGGGGCCCGAGAGCACGTCAGCCTCGATGTCGGCTATCTCGGTCGTCTCGCACAGTATGTTGCGCACCTTCTGGCGGTTGAGCAGTTGCGACTTGATGAGCGCAAGCAGGTACTTGGGGTCGAAGGGCTTCGTGATGTAGGCGTCGGCGCCCGTGTTGAGTCCCTCCACCTGGTTCTCGACGGTCGCCTTCGCCGTGACGAGAATCACGGGTGTGTGGCTGATGCTTAGGTCGTTCTTGATGCGCGTGCAGAGCGTGTAGCCGTCGGTGACGGGCATCACCACGTCGGAGAGGATGAGGTCGGGGTGGTTCTCCGTAGCCAGGTTGAACGCCGCCTCGGCATTGAAGCATGCCAGCACGTTGTAGTGGGGCGAGAGGAGGGTCTTGAGATAGCCCACCACGTCGCTGTCGTCGTCCAC